>NZ_CP043929.1:3600000-3918001 GCF_008632455.1 Methylomonas rhizoryzae | reverse complement strand
TTGGTGCAATTGCGCCAAGCCGAGTTTGTCGGCGCGATTGATGACAATCGTGTTGGCGCTGGGGATGTCGATGCCGCTTTCGATGATGGTGGTGGCAATCAGCAAATTGAAGCGTTGATGGTAAAAGTCCAACATGATGCGCTCCAGTTCGCGTTCCGCCATTTGTCCGTGAGCAATTTGGATACGGGCTTCCGGTACTAACACGCCCAGCTCTCCGGCCATTTTTTCCATAGTTTTGACGTCGTTGTGCAAGAAAAATACTTGTCCGCCGCGCTTGATTTCCCTTTGGCAAGCCTCTTGGATTTGGGAATCTATCCATTCGGTGATAAATGTTTTGATCGCGTGCCGATTGGGCGGCGGGGTGGCGATAATGGAAATATCGCGCAAGCCGGACATGGCCATGTTGAGGGTGCGCGGAATCGGCGTGGCGGTCAGGGTTAACAAGTCCAGTTCGCAGCGCAGTTTTTTAAAGTGCTCTTTCTGGGTGACGCCGAAGCGATGCTCCTCGTCGATGATGACCAGGCCCAATGCCTGGTATTGCAAGTCCTTGGACAGCAACTTATGTGTGCCTATGATGATGTCGACTTTGCCGGCCGCGAGTTCGTCTATGATGGATTTTTGCTGTTTCGCGGTCACGAAACGCGACATGACTTCTACGCGTATCGGCCAATCCGCAAAGCGGTCGCGGAAATTTTGGTAATGCTGTTGGGCAAGCAAGGTGGTCGGAACCAGAACGGCGACTTGTTTGCCGTTTTGTACCGCTACGAAAGCGGCGCGCATCGCCACTTCGGTTTTGCCAAAGCCGACGTCGCCGCATACCACCCGGTCCATGGGATGAGGCGAGGCCATATCTTGCACGATGGCGTCGATGGCACTGATTTGGTCCGGCGTTTCTTCGAAAGGAAATGCCGCACAAAAAGCGTTGTAATCGCCGTCGTCGATGTTGAACGCGTAGCCTTCCCGGGCGGCGCGTTTGGCGTGAATGTCCAGCAGTTCGGCCGCGACGTCGCGCGCCCGCTCCAGGGCCTTTTGTTTGGCTTTACTCCATTGTTCGCTGCCTAATTTGTGCAGAGGCGCGCTTTCCGCGCTGACGCCGCTGTAACGGCCGATTAATTGCAACGACGATACCGGAACGTAGATTTTGTCGCCGCCGGCATAACCCAGCATTAGAAATTCGGCGTCTATACCGCCGACGTTCAAAGTTTGTAGCCCTAGATAGCGGCCGACACCGTGTTCCCGGTGGACGACCGGCGAGCCTATGCTCAGCTCGTCCAGGTTATTGAAGATGTTTTCCAGGTTGCGCGATGCCGATTTTTGTCGGCGCCTGCGTTGTTGGGCTTTTTCGCCGCTCAGTTGGCTTTCGACGATAATGGCGAGCGGCGGGTCGCGGAGAATCAAGCCTTGTTCCAGCGGCGCGACGGTAATGCAGACTTTGTGTTCGCTTTGTAGGAATTCCTGCCAGTTTTGTACCGGTTTGCTTGTCAGTTTTACGCTTTTTAACTTGTCCAGCAGGCTTTCCCGGTAGCCCGCGGTTTCGGCCGCGAATAAAATTTTGCCGGAAAAATTTTCGATGAATTGGCGTAAGGCGTGGGCCGGTTCTTTGAGTCGGTTGTCGATGGTCAGATTCGGCAGCGGCGCTTCCGCCGTTTCGATGCTCGTTGACGTGTCGAAACGGACGCGGGCGAAACGTTGCGTGTGCGCAAGGGTTTCTGCGGTCGTCAGGAACAATCGCTGCGGCGGCAGCAAGGGGCGTTCGACGTCGAAGTTGCGTTGCCGATAACGTTCTTGGGCTTCGGCGTAAAATCGGTCGAGCGCGGTGTCGAATTCGCCGGGCAAAACCAATAACGCCGACTGCGGCAAATAGGCGAATATGGATTCGGTATGTTCGACGAATAACGGCAGGTAGTATTCGATCCCGGCCGGGGCGATTTGTTTGGAGACGTCTTGATAGAGATTGTTTTTGGCCGATGCGTTGGGAAATTGTTCGCGAAAGGCCTGACGAAAGCGTTTGACGGCGTCGTCGGTAAACGGAAACTCGCGTGCGGGGTATAGTTCGACCTTGGACATCTTGTCTTTCGACATCTGAGTTTCCGGATCGAAGCTGCGAATGGATTCGACTTCGTCGTCGAACAGTTCGATGCGATACGGCTGTTTGGAGCCCATGGGAAACAGGTCCATAATCGAGCCGCGCACCGCAAATTCGCCGTGTTGATACACTTGGGACACGCACTGGTAGCCGACCGCTTCCAATTTCGCGCGGGTCAATTCCAGATTTAACGTGCCGTTGATTTCAATGGAAAAGGTATGCGCCAGCACGTGTTCGCGCGGTGCCAGCCGGTGCATCAAGGTAGAGACGGGGACGATCAATACGCCGTGCTTGGTTTCCGGGAGCAGGGCCAGGGTGCGTAGCCTGTCGGAAATGATTTCCGGTAGCGGCGAGAATACGTCGTAAGGTAAGGTTTCCCAATCCGGAAATTGCAATATCGGGATGCAATCGTTTAAGAAGAAACCCAGTTCCTGCTCCAAGCGCAGGGCACAGTTACTATCCGGCGCGATCACGACGAACAAGCGTTTTTCGGAGCGGATGGCGTTTGCCAGTGTCAATGATTGGCTGCAGGCGGCGTGGCCTTGCCAAGCGCTAACGGCCTCGTTGCTACGAGGAATGGGCGGGATCGGAAACGAGGTATAAGACATTAAAGGTTGTTGCGTTGCGGGTATTAGTTGGCAGTTTGGAGGTTGGGTAACCGCCGGGATGAATGACGGGCGTTTTAATTAATGGTTGACATTTTTCTGTTGAATTTCGATTTCTTGCATGTAACGCAATATATTGGTTTCGAAGCTGGTCGGCACGTTTTCGAATAAACAGCCTATTCGGTTTTTGGTGGTGGTCGCACTGGTTTTGGTTTCGACGTTGTTTTTAATCACAAAGCTGATGTTACCGTGATTGCCGTTATGCAAATGTAATTCGCATTCGGTGAAGCGACAGTCCGGCTGCAGTTGGGCGGCCCACTTAGCATCGGCGTTCAAAAACGCCATCCCGCTGACGCTGAGGTCGTACAAGGGGAATATCACGGACTGTTCGACGGTTTCCTCGTTTTCGTTAGATGTAACCAGTTTGAGACGGCAATAACTTTCCGTATGGGATAAAGGGATTTTTACCCGATAAAATTGCCGGCGCTGCATCCAGAAAATCGCTTCCGGAATGGGCATCGATAATACCCATTCGTCGTCCTCGCGGGTTTTTTTAATGCCTTTGCCGCTGAAGGAGACTTTGATTCCTTCCACTTCGGTACGAAACAGCACTTTGCCGGACGCCAGCAATTGCTGATCAATGCTGTCGTTTGGGCCGCAGTCCAGGCTAAGGCTATTGTTGTTTTTGTCCAGGTTGACGATGGTCGTCAGGAACGAGGTATTTCGATCGCCGAAGTGTGCGCTGATCAAACACTTTCTACTGACTAATTCGCTGAAGTGGCTGAATACCAGCTTGGCATTTTTGACAACGTAATCGGATTCGGTGGACATCGGCGGCGGCTAAAAATTACGGTTTGATAGACCCGGTATTGTAAAATAGCCTGGATGTTTCTGCATGATTAGGAAAACCGAATGGGGTGGTTGTTATTGTTCAGTGCGGGGTGTTCGGAAATCGTCTTCGCGTTGAGCCTTAAGTATAACGAAGGTTTCAGTAAATTATGGCCTAGCGTTTTGACTTGTTTTTCCGGGGCGGGCAGCTTTTATTTGTTGATGCTTTCTCTTAAAAGCTTGCCGTTGGGTACTGCTTATGCGGTTTGGACGGGGATGGGGGCGGTCGGAGTTGCCGTAATCGGTATAGTGATGTTCAAAGAGTCCGCCGATTGGATCCGGTTGGTTTCTATCTTGCTGATTGTTGTCGGTATTGCGGGTTTGAAATTGACCCACGTCGAATAGTCATGCTGCATTTGCTGGCACAGGCGTCATTGTCCGATGAGGTGATGCTGCGCGTTGCAGCCGGAGACGATGTGTTATTGCAAGGCAGCGCGGTTTGGGCCGCTTTCCGGGGACATGCCGATAATCCAAAAGTTTTGCATTTGTTAGGATTGACATGCCGGATTTATGCCTTACAAGATTGGTTAACGGTTAACGGTATCGCTTTAGATCAATTGTTGACCGGCGTTGAGGCCATAGATTACGGCGAGTTGGTGGTACTGACGGAACAAAATCCGGTGATTGCCACATGGTGTTGATAGTCGATGGCCTAAGTTTGGAAACGACCGATGATGGCTTCTTGCGCGATTGCAGCGCCTGGAATCGTCAAGTAGCCGAGGCGCTGGCTTGCGCGGACGGCATTGAAATCGGCGAGGAACATTGGGAAATCCTGTATTTCATCCGCAACTATTACAGCCAATTCAAACATCTTCCCAATGCGCGCATGTTCGCCGCGGCAATCCGCAAACAATTGGGCGACGAAAAAGCGGCGAGTCGCTACCTGCAAACACTGTTTCCGCAAGGGCCGCTGAAATATGCTTGTAAATTGGCGGGTTTGCCGAAGCCGCCAACCTGTCTTTAGCCCTTATAACTTTTTTGAGAGTCACAAATGAGGAATCCGCGCGTAGGTTTTATTAGTTTGGGTTGTCCAAAAGCCTTGGTCGATAGCGAACAGATATTGACCCGGTTGCGTAGCGAGGGCTATTCGATTGCGCCTAACTATAAAGACTCGGATTTGGTTATCGTCAATACCTGCGGATTTATAGACGCGGCGGTCGAGGAATCCTTGGATAGCATAGGCGAAGCCTTGGCCGAAAACGGCAAAGTCATCGTCACCGGGTGTTTGGGCGCGCGTCAAGATGAAATTTTGGCCAGACATCCGCAGGTTTTGAAAATTACAGGGGCGCACGCTACCGAGGAAGTGGTCGATGCGGTTCATCAGCATTTGCCGCCGGCACATAACCCTTTTATGGATTTGCTGCCGCCGCAAGGCATTAAATTAACCCCTAAGCACTATGCCTATCTTAAAATTTCCGAAGGTTGCAATCACCGTTGCACGTTCTGCATCATTCCCTCCATGCGCGGCGACTTGCTTAGCCGGCCTATCGACGGTGTGATGCAAGAGGCCGAAAATCTGGCGAATGCGGGTGTTAAAGAGTTGCTGATCGTTTCGCAAGATACCAGTGCTTACGGATTGGATTTGAAGTATCAACCTGCTATCTGGCGCGGACTGGAACGGCAAACCCGTTTTTACGATCTGGCTGCGGCTTTGGGTGAATTGGGCATTTGGGTGCGGATGCATTACGTTTATCCCTATCCCCATGTCGACGAGGTGATTCCGCTGATGGCGGACAGAAAAATCTTGCCGTATTTGGATATTCCTTTTCAGCACGCTAACTCCCGGGTGTTGAAAGCGATGCGCCGGCCGGCGGCGGCTGAAAACAATTTGGAACGGATTCGTGCTTGGCGACAAGTTTGCCCCGATTTGACCATACGCAGTACTTTCATCGTCGGTTTTCCGGGGGAAACCGAACAGGATTTTGAGGAGTTGCTGCAGTTTCTGTCCGAAGCGCAGTTGGATAGAGTGGGATGTTTTGCTTATTCACCGGTGAAAGGCGCGGCGGCTAACGCATTGCCCGGTGCAGTAGCCGAAGATGTCAAGCAACAGCGTTTGGAGCGCTTCATGCAACATCAAGCGCAAATCAGTGCCGCGCGATTGCTGAGACGAATCGGCAAAATAGAGACGGTGTTAGTCGACGAAGTAGTGGAAGAAGGTGCGGTCGCGCGCAGCAGGAGCGATGCGCCTGAAATCGACGGTCAGGTATTCATTGATGGAGCTACCCATTTGCAGGTGGGTGATTTTGTTAGGGTGCAAATTGAAGACGCGGACGAATACGACTTGTGGGCCAGATTGTGCGCCGATTAGTCTGTGCGGATGTCGTTAACGCTTTTCCGGTATGGTCGCCACGACAGGGCGAATGGCGCGAAGAACTTGTAGTGTGGTTAGCACCTTAGATTTTGCCCCCTTAAGTAAAGAGGGGGCAAAAAAAGCCGCGCTCTGCTCAATACGTCAGCAGCAAAATCCCGACCGTCAATAAGGCGCAGGCATCGCCTCAGTCAACAGCCCATGGTTTAAGTTTGCTGAACCTGCAGGCGAGGGGCAGGACCAGTAGCTTGACCACTGCGGCTATTAGCCGCAGTGGCTCAGAAATTACAAGGCGAAGCGATTACAGCGGGGTAACGTTTTCGGCTTGCAGGCCTTTTTGACCGTTAGTCACTTCCATGGTCACTTTTTGGCCTTCTTTCAAGGTTTTACGGCCTGAGCCGTTAATGGCGCTGAAATGAACGAATACGTCTTTGCCGCCGTCTTGTTCGATGAAGCCGAAGCCTTTTTCATCGTTGAACCATTTCACTTTACCTTCTACTTGTGCTGACATAAATCTCTCTTTTACAAAATTGCCGTCGCCGGCGGGTTGTTACGGGTGTTGAATAAAGCAGGTAGAAGTAGGCACATCTGTAGCGACAACGATTACCGAGCTAAATCAGGGTTAATTATACATAGCAATATCGATAGTCCAAGAAAAAAGATGGATTCTGTGTGTTAAGGTTGGGTGACACGCCCTAAGGGCGATTTTTTTTAAATTTCGGCAAAATCGTTTGTTTATTATCGGCCGGTTTCGAGGCGGCGTTTAAGCTAACTGTCTAGCTTCTTAGTTATATTGACCGGCCGGGCGCGGCGGATGACGGCGTTCGGATTCGGGGGAAGAGGGCGGCTTTTTGCCTCAAGCTGGTTCATCGCCCGACTTGAGGCAAAACGGGGGATTAAAGGCCGCTTTGCTCCAGTTCGTGCTTTAATAGAATATACAGCTTGCTGGTGATGATTTCGTTTTTGTGCAATTTTTCCAAGGTTTCTTCCCTTAAAACCGATAAAGATTGCAGGGTAGTGGCTTCGTTCAAGCGGCTTAAAATTTCTTCGTTTTCACGAATAACCGCTTCCATTTTTTCATGGGTATTGTCGCGGATAGCGCGGAATAGATTGCGCAGGTTTTCTAACGCGGCTTTGTCGTCGAATACTTCTCTAAGGCTGGAGTTTTCCACCGCGTCCAACTCCTTCAGCACTTCGTTGCTGATTTTTTTCAAAGCGCGATAGTAACGGTAAATTTCCTCCGGTTTGACTTGATAATCGCGCCAAAATACTAGGTGGCTGACAATGGATACGAAACGGTCCAAGCTGTCGATAGGGAAGTTTTCGTCGATAGAATGGACTTGTTGCTGACCGCGTTTGATGCGCTCGGTTTGTATGCTCAGCATGTTGCTGATTTTTTTATAGGTTTTTTCCTCGATTTCGCCGCGCAGAAATATGTCTTTAAGCGCTTCTTTTTCTACGCCCAAGGCATAGGTGCGCAACATATCTTCAATTAAGGTATCGGACTCGCCGATGGCGTTTTTGCACTCCAGGCAAGCGATTTGGTACAAGCTTTGGTAGCGGCTTTTCAGTTTTTCGTATTGCTTAGGGGTCAGTTGCTGGTCTTGCAACAGTTCTTCCAATTTATCCAGCGACTTGTCGTAAATTTGCGCCTTACTCTTGTGATAGCCCACCTGCTCCATGGGGGTTAAAGCATCGATGCCTAGGGCGCGCATGACTTTGCCTATCGTGGTGGCTTTGACCAGCAGGGTGAAATAAATGCTGCCTATGGTCACCGCGGCGACAAAGTCTTTGACGCTGAAATTGAAGTGCCAGCCGGACACGGTCAAATCGTCGGGAATCAACAGCACCATGATTACCGCCAATGAACCGCGTAAGCTTCCCCAGGCGAGTAGATGCATCCAGTTGCTGGGAATCGGTCGTTCTTTACCGGTCCGGTTCAACAACCAAAGCAAGGGGTATACCGAAACAGCCCGGCCGACGACGACGGTGGCGATACCTAATAAAATAGGCAGTAAGGCGATATTCAAGTCGATCGCCAAGTCGGCGAACAGCAAGCCCATCAAAATGAATACCAGGGAGTTGGTGACGAAAGCGAAGTAACTCCAGAACTTCTCCATGTATTCTTCGACGTCGGCGGACATTTTGTAGCGGCCGAAATTGCCGATGACCATGGATGCGGTCAAGGTAGCGATGATGGACGACAAGCGGATTTCCTGACCGGCAATTTGCAGATGTTCGGAAATGACTTCGGTCAGTATGAAGGTGAAATGGGCGACTAGCAGCGTCAGCGTGATTTCCAGGTGCTCGTTACCGTGGACGCGTTCGATCAATTTTGCGAACAAAAAGCCCATGATCAGGCCAAACAGAATGCCGCCCAACAACATGGTGGAAAAGGAAAACAAGGCCGTCCATACGGAGTCGAAGCCGTGGAAGCCTTTGAGCATCAAATCCAGGGTCACTAAAAAAGCGGCGAAACCGGTGGCGTCGTTAAACAAGCTTTCCCCTTCGAATATCAGGGTTAGCCGTTGCGGAGCGCCGTACTCCTTAAACAAGGCGAGGACGGCTACCGGGTCGGTCGACGAAATGATGGCGCCGAACAACAGCAATACCAGCATGGGGACGTCGAATCCAGCCGTTTCGAAGGCGTAAAAGCCGGCGATGCCGATGAACAGAGTGGATACGAGTAGCCCGACGACTGCCAACAAGCCGATCGAGTAGATGTTTTCGGTGACGTGGCGGATATTCATGTTGTAGGCCGATTCGAAAATCAAGATCGGCAAAAACACGAAAAACAACAATTCCGGCGTGAGCTCGAAACTGGTAATGAATGAAAATAATTCGATATGAGACAACGGAACCAGCAGCGAGCCGGCGATCACCAGCAACACGGTGTAAGGTAGCTTGAGTTTTTTCGACAGCATGAAAACCGCCAGCGAAATTAACATCAAACTGAATAAAGACAAAAATACGTCGAGCTTCATAAGCCCTTCATCGAGATAAGAGTTATATCATCAAAGCAATAAGGCAGTTGCGATACCTCTAGGTTCCGCAACTGCCTTAGGCACTTACCGGACAGTATAGTTCGCTGCCGGTGCTCGGTGCTCGGCGCCGTTAGTAGCGCTTACCGATAGGTTGATCAGGCTTGCTCCAGCAAGTAAGTCAACCACAAGGATGATAGTTTTTCCTGCACGGTATTTTGCCGCAAGCGGGCGGCCAGATTTGGAAAGTCGACGTAGTCCAGCGCTTGGTCCTGGTTGTAGCAAGAGTACATGAAACTTTCTTCGCCGCTGTCCGGATCGACGTGCTTGCACATACATTGCGCGCAAACCCCTTTCATCATGCATTGCATCGGCGAGTTGATCGAGCCTACCGCTTCGTGGCCTTCCTTGAGATAGGGTTTTAGCACGCCGAAACGGGCCGCTTTGACGGCGGCCATCATTTTGTCCGAGCCTATGACGATCAAATGTTCCACGTCTTGCAGCCGAACTTGGGTTTCGCCCAGCTGGCCCTCGGCGTATGCGATCATGGCCTCGACGATGTTGCCGACGAAGGTTTTATCCTGTGGGCGGGTGACCGGAATCGCTTCGTTACCGGGGCGATTATCGACGGCCCAGACGATGACGTCCGAGGCTTCCTCGATTTCGGCGACTTTGAACAAATCGGCACGGTTGCGATAGCCGGCGAAATACAGCACTTTGTTGCCGGCTGCGCGCATGGCTTTACCGATGGAGAACAGCACTGCGTTACCCAAGCCGCCGCCCAACAACAGTACGGTTTTGCCGGTGGGGATCTCGGTCGGTGCGCCGGTGACGCCCATCAATACCAAAGGGTCGCCGGCCTTCCAGGTGGCGCACAAGCGGCTGGAACTGCCCATTTCCAAGGCGATCAAGGACACCAAGCCCCGTTCTTTATCCACCCAGGCGCCGGTCAGGGCCAAGCCCTCGGCCGCCAAGGCGGTGCCCTCGACCACGGGAGCCAGGGATTCGAAGTTTTGTACCCGGTAAAACTGGCCGGGCTCGAAATTTTTGGCGGCTGCCGGCGCTTTGATCACGACTTCGATGATGGTTGGGGTCAAGCGGTTGACTTCAACCACGTGGGCTTTGAAATAACCGTCCAGCGAGTCTTGCAAAGCGTGCAATCGGGCGTTGCGTTCGTTTTGTTCGGCCGGGTCCAGCGCGGCCAATTCGTCAGCAAACAGCTTTACCACATAGGGATAGCCGTCTTTGGCGCTAGCCATGGCTTTTACCACGTTGCCGGCATAAACCGGGTGGTTGTCGCCGTAGAAACTGATGTAGCGGTCTTCGCTGCAATACGAGGTAAAAGGCGCCGGTTTGCCGACTTTTACCTGGGCTTCGTCGGCCATCGCTACCAATGCCGCTTTGCCGTCCAGCCATTCCGGTTCGTGGCGTTTGTAGAATTTGCCTTCCATTTGGAAGGTGCGCGGGTGTTCGCTTTGGTAAATCGTGTTGGGCGCGGTGCCGGCGGCAATGAACAAGCCGCGCAAGCCGACCTCGACTTCGTCGGTTTTACGCCATTTGCCGTCTTGTAATTCCAGTTTTTCGAAGCGGACTGCCTTTAGATGGCCGTATGGGTCTTCGACGGCTTCCAAGGGGCTCATGCCTTCGGCCAGATAAATGC
Source organism: Methylomonas rhizoryzae (assembly GCF_008632455.1). Taxonomy (NCBI): domain Bacteria; kingdom Pseudomonadati; phylum Pseudomonadota; class Gammaproteobacteria; order Methylococcales; family Methylococcaceae; genus Methylomonas; species Methylomonas rhizoryzae. The sequence continues at coordinate 3,907,473 of NZ_CP043929.1, read as the reverse complement.
CTTCCGACAGGGCTTCGTGGATTTCCTCGTGGTTTTGCCGGTAAGCGGGCGAGTCTTTGATGCCTTTGCGGTAAAACAGGGTGACGCCGCCCCACTGTTTCAAAAACGGCAGAAAATCCGGGGTTTCGCCGGCTGCGGCGGCGCGGGTGCGTTCGGCTTCTATGATGCGGCCGTGCGCTAAAAATTCTTCCAGGATTTCCAGTTCTTCGGCGTCGTAACGGCTGCGTACTTCGGTTTCACCGTATTGCGCGACCAGTTTGTCGTAGCGCTTGGTGATTTTGCTGACTTGCAACGGATAATAGGCCAACAATTCGGTGGCGGTGTCGATAGCGGTCAGGCCGCCGCCGATGACGCCGCACGGCATCCGGACTTGCAGGTTGGCCAGCGAGGTTTCTTTGGCCGCGCCGGTCAATTGCAAGCCCATCAAAAAGTCCGAAGCTTTGCGAATGCCGCGGATCATGTTGTTTTTCAGATCGATGACCGTCGGTTTGCCGGCGCCGCTAGCGATGGCGATATGGTCGAAACCCAACTCCCAGGCCTCGTCTATGCTGACGGTGCCGCCGAAACGCACGCCGCCGTAACATTTAAACGCATTGCGGCGCAGCAAGGTCAGGTAAATGACTTTTAGAAAGTTTTTATCCCAGCGCACGGTGATGCCGTACTCGGCCACGCCGCCGAAGCCCAGCATGATGCGTTTGTCCAGATCGTCGTACAGCTCCTTAAAGTCCAAAATCGGCATTGGGGCGTTGTTGCGGTCGCCGGTCAAATGCAGGGGTAGCGGTTCTATTTTCAGGCCGTCTATGCCGACCACGCCGAAGCCTTCGTTCAACAGGTAATGGGCCAGGGTGTAGCCGGCCGGTCCCATGCCGGCGATCAGCACGTTTTTGCCGTTGTAAGGCAAGGCGACCGGGCGTTTGACGTTTAGGGGGTTCCAGCGGGTCAACAGGCTGTAAATTTCGAATCCCCACGGCATGAACAACACGTCGGTCAGGACGTTGGTCTCGATTTGCGGAATGTTGACTGCCTCGGTTTTTTGATAGATACAGCCGCGCATGCAGTCGTTGCAAATCCTGTGGCCGGTGCCGGGGCACATCGGGTTGTCGATGATGATCATCGCCAGCGCGCCGATGTTGTCGCCCTGACGCTTGACCAAGTGCATTTCGGAGATTTTTTCCTGCAGCGGGCAACCGGTCATCAACGAGCCCAGATGATTGGCTTTGAACGTGCCGTCTTTTTTGTTTTTGATGCCTTTGGAACAGGAGTCGTTGTCGCGGTCGTGGCAATAAATGCAATGGTCGACTTCGTACAAGGTTTGGCGCTGATTGAAGCGTTTATCGGTCAAGGCGAAACCGTCGCGGCGCCGGTGTTCGTGTTCGCCGCAAGCCCATACCCGGTAGCCGGACTGTTCAACCGAGTCGTGATGGACCAAGTTGTCCAAATCGGTCTTCTCGGCAATTTTAAAACTGAGCCATTTTTTGACTAAGGCTTGTAATTCCGGGGCTTGTTTGGCGGCGAAACTCCAGCGCCAGACGATGTCCAGCAAGCCGCCGATCAAGCTGCTAGCGCTGTCGTAGTTGACATTCAGGGCCGGAAATTCGGCTATGCGACTTTTGAGTACGGCTACGTCCGCTTCGCTTAGCTCGGCTTGCTGCGACAACTGCCACAATTCGGCGCCCAGTTGCGCGACGGCAAGTTCAGGGTCTTGGGCGAACACGGTTTGTTTGGCGGTTGCGCTTATTAAAGCTTCCAACTGCCCTTGTAATTCGGTTAAGTTCCAGCCGTCGCATGTTTGGCCTTTGAAACGGCTGGCCAATTTGCCGACGATTTCGGTGCGGTAGACGAAGATGCTGTCGAATTCGTCGCCGATTTTGCCGATTTGTTGCTCGCGTACATCGGTTACATTGAACAAGCGAGCCACGAAGGTACCAACCAAAGGCGCCAATTTAACTAAAAGTTCCGACACGGCTTCGGGCTTCATGCCTTCGCCGCCGCAGGCGCGGTAGGCGCTAAGCTCCGCGAACAGCTCGGGGGCGTGCTGCTTGACCGAATCGTCGAACGTCGTCATCAGGTCTTGCAAGCGCTGAGCGTCGTGCAGATCCTGATAGTCGAATCCGGGCAGGCCCAGGGACAGTTGAGTAAATTGACTGGTGTTGGGATGCTGTGACATGGACTTGTTCCTTAAGTTAAGAAGAGGGATGGAAAACAATGCTGGCTTTACGCTATGCCTTGGGGTGGACGGTGGTTCCGTGGCCGCCGCCAAGGCTTAGGCAATTTGGGATGTTATTACTCTGAAAATCATCGTAGGGGAGCGTTCTCGTCGCGAATAGCCCTTCGAATTGCGATGGAGCGTCGGTCCCGTTATCAATGCTTTTCATTGGCCGGGGGGGCTTGTCATGCGTTCATGCGCGTTAGGGTAAATCTTCGATAGTGTTATCGCGCTGTATTTCCATTACGTCGTCTTTATTCAAGCCTAGCGCGAGGGCAATTGCACTGGCGACGTAGATGGAGGAATAAGTACCGACCACGACGCCTATCAGCATCGCGACAGAAAAACCGTGTATGGTTTTTCCGCCTAAAAATACCAATGCCAGCACGGTCAAGAACACGGTGAACGAGGTCAGCAGGGTGCGGCTCAAGGTTTCGTTCAACGCGACATTGGTGACTTCATCCACGCTGCTTACCCGGCTGGAGCGGAAATTCTCCCGGATTCTGTCGTAAACGACGATGGTGTCGTTAATCGAATAACCGATAATCGCTAACAGTGCGGACAACACGGTCATGTCGAATTCCCAGCCGAAGACGGAAAAAAATCCCAGGGTGATAACCGAGTCGTGAACCAATGCGAGGACCGCGCCGACCGAGAATTTCCATTCGAAGCGCACGCTAACGTAAATCATCACGCCGATGAAAGCGAACAGCAGCGCAAGGCCGCCGTCGTCCAGCAATTCGTCTCCGACCTGCGGGCCGACGAATTCCACCCGCCGCAATTCGCCGGGTTGCGTCTGGCTGGCGTTGGCCGCATCCAATACTTGCTGACCCAGTTGTTGCTGGTTAACGGCGGTAATGGGTTTTAATCGCACCAATACTTCTTCGGAACTGCCGAAATGTTGCACGTTGGCGTCGGCAAAGCCGCGTTCGGCTAAGCTATCGCGCATCTTGGTCAAATCCACCGATTGGTTGAAATGCATTTCGTATACGCTGCCGCCGGTAAAATCTATGCCTAAATTCAAGCCGTTAATGCATAACGAGAGAATGGAGGCGGCGACCAACAGGCCGGAAAAAATGAATGCCAGCTTGCGCTTGCCTAAGAAATCGAGTTGGGAAACGGTTTGCATGCACGAATCCTATCAGTGAAGTAAAACCACGTAGGCTTTGATTCTATGGTCAAGAGCCAAATTGTTGAATTGTACTATTTTTTCCAGAAAGTAGGGGTAAAAAGCACGACCAGGGTAAAAACCTCCAAGCGTCCGAGCAACATGGTTACGGCGCAAATCCAGGTTTGAAAATCGTTTAAATGCGCGTAGTTTGTCGAGGGGCCTACGCTGTTCAAACCCGGGCCGGCGTTGTTGATACACGCTAAAACCGCACTGAGGGCGGAAATGGGGTCCATGCCGGTAAATATCAGCGCAAAGGTCATTACCACCACGGAAATGAAGTACAAGAAAATAAACGCCAGCACCGCGAAGATGATCTTATTGGCGATGACGGTGTTGCCGATGCGGATTGGATTGACGGCGCGCGGATGCAGGATTTTGAACATTTCCCGGCCCGCTTGTTTGAATAAAAGCAAGGCACGAAACATTTTGATGCCGCCGCCGGTTGAGCCGGTACAAATGGTGATGCAGCTGAGAAACAGCATCCACCAGGGAATAAACGGCGGCCATTTGTCGAAATCGTCGTTGGTGAATCCGGCATCGGTGGCGATCGAGACTAAATTGAAGGTGATGTAGCGTAAACCGGTGAGAAAATCCGGATAAACGGCGAAATGTTCAATATGAAACGCGCATAGCAGGATGCTACCGGTTAAAAGACCTAGCATGGGCATGAATTCCGGGTCTTGGGAATACGCTTTGGTGCTTTTGCAATGAATGGCGGAGTAATGGGTGGCGAAATTGGTTGCGCCGATTAACATGAATACCGTAATCACCAGTTCTATCGCCGGCGAGTCGTAATAACCTATGCTGGCGTCGTGGGTGGAAAAGCCGCCCAGCGATAGCGTGGAAAAGGCATGGCAAATCGCGTCGAACCAGGTCATGCCGGCGACGTACAAACATACGCTACACAGCAGGGTGTAACCGGCATAGACCAGCCATAACAAGCGGGCGGTTTCGGTGATGCGCGGGGTCAGCTTGCTGTCTTTAACCGGGCCGGGAATTTCCGCTTTATACAGCTGCATGCCGCCGACGCCCAATAACGGCAAAATCGCTACGGCCAACACGATAATCCCCAGCCCGCCTATCCAGTTCAATTCGTGCCGCCAAAGATTCAGCGACGGTGCCAGATTGTCCAACCCCACTAATACGGTTGCCCCGGTAGTGGTGAATCCGGACATGGTTTCGAAAAAAGCGTCGGTAAACGACAAGCCCGGCATGCCCCACAGCAAGGGTAAGGTGGCGGCGGATGCCATCAACAGCCAAAAAAACGCCACCAATAAATAGCCGTCGCGATTCCGCAAATCCCCGCGGTAACGCATGGTCGCTCCGGCTAAGGTGCCGCCTATGCCTATGTTCAAGGACATGCCGCGCAGAAAATGTTCGGTCATGCCGTCGCCGAAATAAAGCGAAGCCGCAATCGGCAGGGTGTAGGTCAACCCGAAAATCATCAAGATCAGGCCTAACACGAAGCCTAAAGTACAAAATCGTTGCATAGGGGCCTGTTTTTGCCGAAAAAACGCGGCTGGCGACCAGATTGGTAATGGTTGGCAGGGGTGGGGATTGTAGCAAACATTCGCATAAATTCGCGCCGTCATATAACGGTAAAACAACAGTCATTTGCTCGTCATCTTGTGGGATTACGCTTAGCACACATCCGGAGAAATAGAAAATTACGGAAAAAATGGGTTTTCCAGTTGCCGCAACGGGGTGCGGCACGCTAAGCGGAGTACTGACATGAAACTGATGTATACCATACACAATTACGACGTCCGGTTATTTACCAGTTTGACCAACAGCGCCTTGCATGCCGGCTTGGCTGCGTTCTGCCGGCGCTTGTCCAAGACGGCGGACGGTCTACTGTACGTGTTGCTGGCAGCCCTGCTGCTGTGGCAGCACGGGGTGAGCGATCCTTTATTGCAAGTCATGGTTTTGGGCTTTTTGCTGGAAAGACCGCTGTATTTTCTGTTGAAAAACGGCTTTAAACGGAATAGGCCGCAACAGGCATTAACCGGCTTTCGTAGCGTCATTACCCCTTCGGATCAATTTAGTTTTCCGTCGGGCCATACTTCCGCCGCCTTTATGGTGGCAACCATGGTCAGTTATTTTTTTCCGGCACTAGCGCCGGGGTTATACGCCTGGGCTTTAGCTATCGGTTTTTCCCGCGTGGTGCTGGGCGTGCATTTCCCTACCGATACCCTGATGGGGGCGGTGTTAGGCTCGTTTACTGCGTTTATCAGTCTTAATAGCATTCTATGATGAAAATTTTTTACGGTGTCCAAGGCACCGGTAACGGACACATCACCCGTGCCCGGGTGATGGCGCGCGAGTTATTTAAAGCCGGCTTCGATGTTACCTTTCAATTTACCGGCCGGCCGGCGGACAAGTATTTCGACATGGAGGTGTTCAATGGTTATCAGGTTAGGGAAGGATTAACCTTTAATACCAGCAACGGCCAGGTGTCGTATTTGAAAACCGCACTGCAAGCCAAGCCTATCCGCTTTGTCACAGACGTCAACCGCCTGGATTTGCGCGCTTACGATTTGGTGATCAGCGACTTTGAGCCCGTCACCGCTTGGGCGGCAAAACGGCAAAGAAAAACAGTGATAGGCATAGGCCACCAGTATGCGTTCGGCCATCAAGTGCCGCGCCAGGGTTCCGATCCCTTGGCGGAACAAGTAATGAAATATTTCGCGCCGGCCGACATCGGTGTCGGTTTGCATTGGCATCATTTCGGTCAACCGATCTTGCCGCCCATCATAGAGACGCCGAATTTTCCGGAGAAAATTCAGGCGGACAAGATTTTGGTGTATTTGCCGTTCGAAAATCCGCACAAGGTACTCCAGCACTTATGTCCGTTCGAGAACTTTCGCTTTCACGTCTATTCGCCGGACGTCATTGATTCCAAATATTCGCACGTGCAATTCAAAGCCTTGTCCCGGGAAGGGTTTCAGCGCGACTTGTACGATTGCGCCGGCATTATCAGCAACGCCGGTTTCGAATTGGCCAGCGAATCCTTGCAGCTTGGCAAAAAAATCCTTGCCAAGCCCTTGCACGCGCAAATGGAGCAAATTTCCAACGCGGCGGCGCTGGTGCAATTGGGTTACGGACATACCATGTATGAACTGGACAGCGCGGTGATAGAAGACTGGCTGCACAATCCGCATGCCGTACACGTTACTTACCCCAACGTCGCGAAGGTGTTGGTGCAGTGGTTACACGACGGCATGCCGGCCATGGATATGGATTTCGTGGAGAATGTCTGGAACAGTGTGGAAGTTTTGCAAATCCGGCATAAACCGGGACATACCGCTTAGTCCTTATCTTCGTCGGGTATCAGGTTTTTCAACTCTTGCGACAACATGGTTTGCGCGCCTTGAACCACGATCTCTTCGCCGGGCGAGAACGGTTCGCCGGCAAAATACCCGTTGGCGCCCGGCGTCAAGGTCGGTAACAAGCGGCGGACGAATTGGCCTGCCGCGCTTTGGACAAACACAAAGGCTTGACCTAAATGCCAGACGACGGCGGATTCCGGAATCCATACGCCTTGACTCGCCTGATTGCCGCGCTTGATCCAAGCAGTCACTCGGGCGCCGTAAGGCAGGTTTTGTTGTTCGGTGAAGCAGAAATATTGACGGCCTTGGGTCAAGGGGTCGGCCTGGGGAGCTGGGCCGATTAGATGCGCCGTAATGGCTTGGGTACGGTCGCCGTGTTGTGCCACGGCGATGTCTTGGGTGTTGTCCGGTAGCGATGAGTTGGGCGGCAGACTAATGATGAGCAATTGGCGGCGCTGGACCAGAAACGGCGCTATCTGTTTGCCGTCGGGCTCGGCGAACCACGCCGTCAGTGTATCGCCCCACTGCAAGCGACTGGCGGAGAGTAGATTCTGCCGGCGGTAGCCCGTAGCGGCTAAATTGGCCTGATCGCTTTGCCATTGGGCTTGCTGCTCTTGCAAGCGGCGGGTGGACACGATGTCGTGACTGTGCAAATCCCGGGTTCTGGCTAAATTGGCGTCCGATGCGCGGTAGCGAGCTTGTGCGCTGCTTTGCACGGCTTGTTCCTGCAACAATTGCTGGCGAAAGGTCAGCAAGGGCTCCAGGTTGATGACGCTGCCGAAGGCCGTGGTTTCCGGTGCTTGGCTTGCGGCTGCTAAGGCTTGGGTTTTAATGCCCGCCAGCTGGCGTAAATCGGTGCTGGCGTTTTCGGATGCGGCGGCCGGCGCCTCGTCGTCATCGGCGTAACTAACCGGGCCGCGGCTAAGCAGCACGGCCAATAGTGTTATTACGGCGGATTTAACCAACATAGTTCGAGTTATCAGTGGGCGGGCGCTAAGCCTGACATGAGCGGGTGACGATTTTTGCATACTTGGCTATTGTAATTTTTTGTTGTTAAAAAAAAATAGCCGGTTATGCTGTGGGAGTTGCTTACTGTTGCGGGAATCGGAAATGAAACACATGCCAGACCACTTGAAATATGCGGTGACTCACGAATGGGCTTGTCTCGAAGACGCACAAATCGTCCGGGTCGGTATCACCGATTTCGCCCAGTCGGAATTGGGCGACATCGTATTCATAGGCTTGCCGGACATAGGCCGTAAAGTCAAATTCAACGAACAGCTAGCGGTCGTGGAATCGGTTAAGACCGCTTCGGATTTGTTCAGCCCGGCAACCGGGACCGTCGTGGCGGTCAACCCGGCCGTGCAGGACGAGCCGGAGCGGATCAACGAGGATGCGTTTGTCAATTGGCTGTTTTGCATACAGGCCGACGATCCGTCCGAGTTGGATCAGCTGATGGACGCGCAGGCCTATCAAAAAATGATAGAAGAGTGACGAGAGTACGTTAACGATGGCGAATCAGAATGCAAAAGGGTTAAAACGCTTAATCAACGCTTGTTTTTTTTCGGTGGCCGGGTTCAAGGCGACTTGGCAACACGAGGAAGCATTTCGCCAGGAAGTGGCGCTGTTCGCCGTCGCGACTCCGTTAGCCTTATGGCTGGGCCATACCCCGATAGAAAAAGTGTTGCTGATCGGCAGCGTCGTGTTGGTGTTGTTGGTAGAGCTATTGAATTCGGCGGTGGAAGCGGTGGTGGACCGGGTCGGTTTCGAACATCACGAGCTATCCGGCCGGGCCAAAGACATCGGCTCGGCGGCCGTCATGCTGTCTTTGGCTTGGGCGGCGGCGACTTGGGCGTTGATCCTATTGTAAGCTCGGCATAGCGCCGGCTTGTGCCGTAAGCCAACATCCGTTACCTTAGCGCCACTCGTTCAACGATGAAAGGAAAACAATGAGTGCGTTAATTTGCGGATCGATGGCTTACGACACCATCATGGTGTTCCACGACAAATTCAACAATCATATTCTGCCGGACAAAGTGCACATTCTGAATGTGTCGTTCTTGGTGCCGGTGATGCGGCGCGAATTCGGCGGTTGTGCCGGCAACATCGCTTACAACTTGAAATTGTTGCAGGAAGAGCCGCTTATCATGGCTACGGTCGGACACGATTTCGAACCCTACGCGCAGTGGTTGAGTCAGTGCGGCATCAGCACCCGCTTTATCAAATTGCTGGACGATCATTACACCGGCCAAGCTTATATCACCACCGACGAGAGCGACAATCAAATCACCGCTTTCCATCCCGGCGCGATGAATTTCTCCCATCTGAACGACGTACCGCGCGGCCATGAAATCAGCATAGGCATCGTGTCGCCGGACGGCAAACAAGGCATGCAACAACACGCCGAGCAATTCGCCGAATTGGGTATTCCGTTTATTTTCGACCCCGGCCAAGGCATGCCGATGTTCGACGGCGAAGAGCTGTTGAAACTGATCGATTTGGCGGACTATCTGACGCTGAACGACTACGAATCGGAATTGATGCAACAACGTACCGGTTTGAGTCTGGCGCAGCTGGCCGAGCGCGTGCAGGCCTTGATAGTGACCATGGGGGCTAAAGGCTCGCACATCTATACCGGCGGTACATGCATCGACATTCCGGCCGCGCCGGCTAAACAGCTTCAAGACCCGACCGGTTGCGGCGACGCTTACCGGGCCGGTTTGCTGTACGGCTTGCTGAACGATTACGATTGGCAGGTCACAGGCCGCATTGCGTCCTTGTTGGGTACCATAAAAATCGAACATAGCGGCACCCAAAACCACGTGTTCACGCTGACGGAATTCAAGCAGCGTTATCTGGACACATTCGGAACGCCGTTTTGACTCTGGAGAAAACCCGGCATCTGCTGAATCTGATGGCTCGCTTGCGCGACCCGCAAACCGGTTGCGCCTGGGATCTCAAGCAGGATTTCCGCAGCCTGATTCCGTACACCATTGAAGAAGCTTACGAAGTGGCCGATGCGATAGAGCGCGGCGATTTTGAAGACCTGCGCGCGGAATTAGGCGATTTGCTGCTGCAAGTGGTGTTTCATTCCCAAATGGCCGAGGAGCAGGGCTTGTTCGATTTCGAACAGGTAGCCGAAGCCATCGGCAACAAACTGGTAGAGCGGCATCCGCACGTATTCGCCGATGCGGTATTTGCCAGCGACGCGGAGCGCCAGCAAGCCTGGGAAGACGCCAAAGCCCGCGAACGCCGGCAAAAACACGGCAACGACCAGCCGCAGAGCGTGCTGGACGGGGTGGCGAAAAGCTTGCCGGCCTTGGTGGCTTGCGAAAAAATTCAAAACCGCGCCGCCGGCCACGGTTTCGATTGGCCGGAAGCGGAACCGGTGTTCGATAAAGTGCGGGAAGAATTGCACGAGGTACACGACGCTTGGCAATCCGGCGACCAAGCTCACGTGCAGGAAGAAATCGGAGATTTGTTGTTAGTGGTCGTCAATCTGGCGCGGCATTTGAAAGTGAATCCCGAGATCGCCTTGCAACAAGCGACCAAAAAATTCACCCGCCGTTTTAATTACATCGAACGCCAAGTCGCCGCCAGCGGCCGGCAATTGTTGGATTGCCCGCTGGCAGAGTTGGACGCCTTGTGGAACGAGGCCAAGCGGGTGCAAAGCAAAAGCGCGGTGGTCGACTCTTGAGCGATGCCCGTCGCGTTGCTGTTTAAAACGTGCGCCTTGCGTGCCAATTAGGTTTTTTCTTTAGTCCCCGCCGTAAAGCTTTTACCCGCGTTCAATCATGCAAGTCATTGATATTTCTGTTTTAGCCAAACTGCTGCGCTACAGTGTCTGTGGCACGGTCACTGTTTTAGCGTTAACGACTTCCCTTCCCGGCACGGCGGCGGAACTGTTGGAGCACATCTCCGAAGACAGTACGCCGCCGCCGACCGCCGACCAAGTGCCGGTCGACGACAGACGCATCACATACCGCGTCATATGTACGCCGGATGGCGAGCAGTTGCCTGATTGCGAGCAACCGTTGCAGGATAGGGAGAGCGCGCCGCCGGCGTCGTCTCCGGAATCCGCTGAGTCTACGTCGGTCGCGGCTGAGGAAGCCGCAGTGCAACCGGTATCGACCCAGCGAAGATCCGCTAAAAAAACCGGCTCCGGCAAAAAGGCCAAGGCTTCGTCGAAAGCGAAGCGCAAAAAAACGCGCAAATAGGGTGAGTTCCCCGCAACCTTGGCTGATTAGGTTTTGTCGACGTTCCCCGCATGCAGGCCGCATTCTTTCTTGGCCGCGTCCTCCCACCACCAGCGGCCGGCCCGTTCGTGTTGGTTGGGTAGTACCGGGCGGGTGCAGGGTTCGCAGCCTATGCTGATGTAGCCTTGCTTGTGTAAATCGTTGTAGGGCACTTGGTAGGCTTCGATATAGTCCCACACTTGGGCGGACGACCAGTTCAGCAAAGGATTGAATTTAATCAGCGGCTTGTCCGGCGTCGAGAATGCGCTATCCAGTTGCACTTCCGGTATGTCGCTACGGGTATCCAGGCTTTGATCTTTGCGTTGACCGGTAATCCAGGCGTCTAGGGTCGCCAATTTGCGTTTCAAAGGTTCCACCTTACGGATGCCGCAGCATTCGTGGTGGCCGTCCTGATAAAAGCTGAACAAGCCTTTTTCCTTGACCAATTTATCCACCGCGTCGTGGCTCGGGCTGAGTAACTCGATCTCTATTTGATAGTGTTTGCGCACCAATTCCATAAAGCGGTAGGTCTCCGGATGCAAGCGGCCGGTGTCCAGCGAAAAAACCCGGATGTCTTCGCGAAATTGTATCGCCAAGTCGATCAACACCACGTCTTCGGCGCCGCTGAAGGAAATCGCGATATTGTCGAATTGGGCCAGGGCGGCTTTTAAAATGGTGCGCGGGTTTTTGCCGTGCAGTTCGGTTTGGGCGGTTGCTAAGTCGAATAGGGTCATGATTGAGAAAAATACCGGGTCAAAAAGTCGTCGAAGCTTAAACTGTCGTTAGCTTCGATGTCGGCTTGTTTCTGGATGGAGGTTTCGGCCATGTCGGCAAATTGCCGCTGGGTCTGGCTGTCCAAAGGCTGCGCCAAGAAATAGTGTTTGTGCAACGTTGAGGTCTTGCGGGCGAAACAACCGAATTCCTGATTGTTTTGTCCCATACAGGCCAAGATGTGTGCCGACGGGGTCAGGGCGGGATTATCCACCAAGGCCAGCTGATGCTGCAGCGCCATTTGATACGGCTTGTCCACGCAGCCTTGGTCGAGCAGTGCGCAAATCGGCTGCAAGGCGTTCAGAATTTGATGGGCCCAGGTTTGCAGGCCTATAGGTTTGCCATTGTTACTCAACATCAAGCCGGGCTCCCGGCCTCGGTTAGCCACCAGCAATTGGTTGTTGTTGTTGATTTGGAATTCCTGTTCGCCTTGCGGCGGGCTGTCGTACAGCAAACAGCCCAGTAAAAAGGCTTCTATAAAGCGGGCCGTGCTTTCTTCAATGCCGATGGGATTGAACAGATTCAAATCCAAAGAGCGCATTTCCACGTACATCACGCCGCGCCGCTTGAGTGCCAAAGTCGGTTTTTCGCCGGATTCGGCGATTTGCTTGGGTCTGATGGTGCTGTAGAACTCGTTTTCGATCTGCAAAATGTTGGCATTCAGCTGCCGGTATTCGCCGTCGACTTTGATGCCGATCTTTTGATATTCCGGGTATGGGGTGTTGATCGCGGCGCTGAGGCTGTCGACATAACCGGCCAGCGAGTTGTAATCGATCTTCAATCCTGCCTGATTTTTGCTTTTGTAGCCGATGTCGCTCATGCGTAGCGAGGTGGCGTAGGGGTGGTACAGGGTGAATTCGTCGAATTCCTCGAACTCGGTCATCAACTGCGGCCGGCTTTTGAAAAAGCTTTTACAGATGGCCGGCGAGGCGCCGAACAAATATAACATTAGCCAGCCCAAGCGCTGAAAGTTGCGAATCAAGCCGAAATAACCGTCGGCGATGAATTGATCGAGTGCGCCCGGATTGCCGGCTTGGCGGTGCAGCATCGGCCACAGCGCCTGCGGTACCGAATAATTGAAATGGATGCCGGCTATCGCCTGCATGGTCCGGCCGTAACGATGCCATAAGCCCTTGCGGTAAACGTGTTTCATCTTGCCGACGTTGGAGTTGCCGTATTCGGCGATAGGTACGCTGAGGTCGCCGTCTATGCCGCAAGGCATGCTGGTGCACAGTAGCATTTCGTCGCCTAAATGCGGGTAGACAAACTGGTGAATCTTGTGCATATAGCCCAAGGTTTGCTTGATGTCGGCAAACGGCGGGGTAATGAATTCCAGCAAGGCTTCCGAATAATCGGTGGTAATGTAAGGGTGGGTCAGGGCCGAGCCCAGCGCGGCGGGATGCGGCGTCTGCGCAATCAGACCGCGCAAGTCTATGCGTAAGCTCTCTTTTTCTATGCCTTTTAAACCTAATTGCAGCAGATGGTGCAAGTTGTTGTCGAGCAGGTATTGCAGACGCTTGGGGATAGGCTGTTTAGGGTTGTTCATGAACGGGATAGTGTAGCGGCGCACTACGGCGATGTTGATATAATCGAATCCATTATAAAGGTTTAGAGTACTTTGCAAAAACTATCTCCCCCAGGTGAGCCCGTACCGGCCGCTTTGCACACCTTGCGCAGCGTGTTCGGTTACGACAGCTTTCGCGGCCAGCAGCAAGCCATCATCGAGCAAGTCGTCGCCGGCGGCGACGCATTGGTGTTAATGCCGACCGGCGGCGGCAAGTCTTTGTGTTACCAAATTCCGGCTTTGGTGCGCGACGGGGTCGGCATTGTCATTTCGCCGTTGATCGCCTTGATGCAGGATCAAGTCAACGCCTTGCATCAATTGGGGGTTAAAGCGGCGTTTTTGAATTCCACCTTGTCGCTGGAACAGGTGCGCGATACCGAGCAGCGCTTGCTAGCCGGTGAGTTGGATATGCTGTATATCGCGCCGGAACGTTTATCCAACCCGCGCACCCAAAATCTGTTCGCCCGCTGCCGGATTTCGCTGTTCGCCATCGACGAAGCGCATTGTGTGTCGCAGTGGGGACACGATTTTCGCGCGGACTATCTACAGTTGTCGGTGCTGCACCAGCAGTTTCCTCAGGTGCCGCGCATCGCGCTGACGGCGACGGCCGACGAGCGCACCCGGCAGGAAATCATTGCCCGGCTGGCGCTAGAGGAGGCCAGGCTGTTCGTCAGCGGCTTCGACAGGCCCAACATCCGCTATCGCATCGTGCAAAAAGATAACGCCCGCCGACAATTGCTGGAGTTTATTCGGGGCGAACACGACGGCGATACCGGCATCGTGTATTGTTTGTCGCGCAAAAAGGTCGAAGAAACCGCCGATTGGTTGCAGCTAAAAGGTCTGCGCGCCTTACCCTACCATGCCGGTATGAGCCACGAGCAACGGCAGCGCAATCAACACCAGTTTTTGATGGAAGATGGTTTGATCATCGTAGCCACCATCGCGTTCGGGATGGGTATAGACAAACCGAACGTCCGCTTCGTCGCGCATTTGGATTTGCCGAAAAGTGTGGAGGCGTATTATCAGGAAACCGGCCGTGCCGGCCGCGACGGTTTACCCGCCGACGCCTGGATGGCTTACGGCTTGCAGGACGTGTTGACTTTACGGCAAATGCTGGCTTCGTCCAATGCCGACGAGACGCATAAACGGGTCGAATACCACAAATTGGAAGCCATGTTGGCTTTATGCGAAACGGTCAGTTGCCGCCGCCAAGCTTTGCTGGCGTATTTCGGCGACAGTTTGGAACAAGGATGCGGCAATTGCGATACCTGCTTGGAACCGGTGCAAACCTGGGACGGCAGCGTGGCCGCGCAACAGGCCTTGTCTTGTATTTACCGCACCGGCCAACGGTTCGGCGTGGCTTATTTGGTCGACGTGCTGTTGGGCAAGGACGACGAACGCATCAAGCAATTCGGTCACGACAAACAATCCACCTTCGGCATCGGCAAGCACATAGACGAAAAACAATGGCGCTCTATCTTCAGACAGCTGGTAGCCAAGTCTTTAGTCGCAATCGATTTCGACGGCCACGGCAGTTTGAAACTCACCGAAGCCTGCCGGCCGGTGCTGCGCGGCGAGCAAACCTTGATGCTGCGCAAAGACGCCGCCAACCCTAAAAACAAGCGCGAGAAATTCGACAATCGCCGGGAGGACGGCGGCGACAATGCGCTGTGGAATGCGTTGCGCGCCAAACGGCGCGAATTGGCGGATGAACAGGACGTGCCGCCCTATGTGATTTTTCACGATGCCACCTTGATGGCGATGATGGAGGCCAGACCGCGCAATCACGAGCAAATGGCGCGTCTTTCCGGCATAGGCGAGCGCAAGTTGGACTTATACGGCGACGCCTTTTTACAAGTCTTGGCCGAGTTCGACGACAGGGAACCCGTTGCCGACAAAAAAGACACAATCAAGGAAAGTCTGGAGTTACTGAAATTGGGTTACGGCGTCGAGCAAATTGCCGGTCAGCGCGGCCTGAAAACCGATACGATTTATTCCCATCTGGCCAAAGGATTGACGCAAGGCGCGCTCCGTTCGACAGACCTAACCGACGTTTTGCTGGCTCACGGCATTTCGCAGCTGCAGATTGCCGATATCGAGAATGGGTGGTTGGCGCAGCCGGATTGGGAGGCGGGTTCGTTGAAGCCGGTTTTCGAGCAGTTCGGCGCAGCTTATAGCTATGGTGTGTTGCGCTGCGTGCACGCGCTGCTGTTGCAGCGCGTCAAATGACGTAATCGGCGGCGCTGTCGAAGTAGTAGTCGGTCTGCAAGCAATGGTCCAGCCATTTTTGTAAAAAATAGTTCAGCCGCCATTTATAATCTTGTATTTCCAAAGATTTTCCCGGATTCGGGTAGACCCGGTCGACCGCCGGCCTATCGTGGTCGCGGATCACCTCGGCCAGTTGCGCGTCTAAATACACCCTGATCCGTACCGCCGGCGCGAGTAACTCTTCCAGTGGCATTTTGAAGCAGTGGCTCAATTCTATGGTTAAGGTATAAGGATTGCGTTCCACTATCTCTACGTGCAAAGCCGGCTTGTTAGAGGTGCGGCCGACCGCGTATCTTCCCAGCTGGCGTAGATTGGGAATCAGTCTGAATAGTTTTTGATAGTTGGATTCGCAAATCTTTTCCAGGCACAGCGAGGTGTTGACCGGTTTGACCTGGCTCACGCTAATCCTCCCGGTAACAGGCATAGGCGCTGGCGGTTTCCCACAGCACCACTTGATCGACCGGCAAGCCTTGTTGTTTCAGGTGCAGGTAAATCATTTTACTGAGCACTTCCGCGGTCGGGTGTTCGTCTATCGCCAAAAAACGTTCGTTGTTGGCGATTAAGGCCGGGATGATGGGATCGTCTTTGTGCAGCAGGAAATTGTGGTCCAAATGCAAATCGACAAACGATTCCACCGCGTCGCGGACGTCGGCGAAATCGCAGAGCATGCTTTGCGCGTTTAACTGCTCGCTTTTCAGGGTGATGCTGGCTTTAACGCTGTGGCCGTGCAGGTTGCGGCATTTGCCGGGATGATGCATCAACCGGTGTCCGTAACAGAAATAAACTTCTTTGGTGATGAGGTACATGTCTATCCCTGGCCGTAAATAAATGCTTTACGTCAATGACCTTTGATGCTTTTGATGGAGGCGGCAATTTCGTACTCGTTGTCGCCGCGTTTTATGCTGCGTACCACTTCGATAAAAGCCGTCATCGGGGGCGTGATGCTGGTTTTGGGGATTACGCTGATTTCCATTGCCAAACCCGGTTCGAAATGCTGGTCGGCGATAAAGGAAACCCCGGCGCCGCTAAGGGTGGTACAGCGTCCCGTTTTACAGTCGCTGGCGTTGGCTGGTTTGTACAGAATGTCGCAGTCGACTTCCATGCGGATGTAATCGCGCCGTTCGTCATGAGTCAACATAGAGTTCTCCGACTATTAGTTGGTTGCTAGACGTGAAATAATCGACGCGAAGTGTACTATAAAACCTTCAAACGTGTTGGTTGCGGGCGCAAATGTCCGCTTAGTTCACAGGATTTGTCTGCGAGCGACAGAATGGACGTAGCTGTTTTCCGGATACTCATGCCAAAGCGCTTGGCGCCCCGCGGATTTCCATCACTTGCCGTCCCGGTTGGAAGATGCCGGTAATCCCGTGCACGGTAGGCGGTTCGGCCGGTGCTCTCGCTCTTCCCTGCTTCCCCTTCTCAAGGTTTGTTCGGCTACAACAGCGGTTTTTGCTTCTAAATCCGATTGCGGCCGGCCAATATCTTTCCATGCTGTCGAAATCAGACGTTCAAGAGAGTGCGCTTTAGTTGCTAGACATAGTGGGGCTACATACGCCTAACTTAGCGGTATCAGGCATTGCTTTGCCGATCTTTCAGGCTGGTCTGACACGGTTAAAGCCGGGCGGATGTCATGCCTTGTTGGTAAAAATAATATTGATTCTCATTGATGCGGAAGGTAGTATGAAATCGTCTTAACATATTTTTACATTTAAATATTCCGAGATTGCTCATGCTCAACACTAAACAAACGATTGGCGTTATGTCGCTGATTGTCACATCGGTGCAAACCGGCTTTGCCGAACAAGCTTCAGAGAAACAAACGCAAGAGAAACAAACTGCTGCTGCCGAGTTGTTGGATATCGTTAGCGTGGTGGGGAGTGCCGAAGAAGCAAAGGACATGCCTGCATCCGCAACTTATTTAGGTACCGACGATATACGCGCACAAAGTTACAGCGACGTGAACCGGATTTTGCGCAAAGCACCCGGAGTCAACATACGCGAGGAAGACGGCTTCGGTTTGTTTCCGAATATCAGTTTTCGCGGTGTGGATACCACGCGTAGTGCCAAGATCACCGTGATGGAAGACGGGGTGATGGTGGCACCGGCGCCTTATTCGGCACCGGCGGCCTATTTCAACCCGGCCGGCGGACGCATGAGCGGCCTCGAGGTTTTGAAAGGCGGGAGCCAAATCAAATACGGGCCGCACATTACCGGCGGGGTGTTGAATTATCTGTCTACGCCTATTCCGATTGAGGGCAAGGCTTATCTGAAATCGATTTACGGCAGTTACGGCGAATTCCGGTCGCACGGTTTTGTCGGCGATACCTTGGATACCGCGCACGGCCGGGTTGGTTATTTGGTGGAAGGTTTTTATCGCGGTTCGGACGGTTTTAAAACTATCGATGCCACGCCGGATTTTAATAACGGCGACCAAACCGGCTTTCAACAGGTAGAGCCTATGGTGCGGCTATCTTGGGAGCCGAATACCGCGATGTACCAAAAACTGGAGGTTAAATTCGGTTATTCCAGCATGGATGCCGACGAAACTTACTTGGGACTGAGCGAAGCGGATTTTCGGGCCGATCCCTACCGGCGCTATGCCGCGAGCCGTTTCGATAATATCGACAGCGAGCAATACGGCGGATTTGCCCGTTATTTCGTTTCGCCCACCGATAATTTGGATATCGTCACCACGGCTTATTACAAGGAATTCAATCGAAACTGGAGCAAGCTGCAAGATATTAACTTCGGTGGTGCCAACCGTGATTTGGCCCGTTCGCTGGCCGGCGATTACGGCGGCGACGGCTTGGCTTGTCTGAAAGGCAATTTTGCCTGCCAATTGCGAATTAGAGACAACAACCGCAGTTATTATGCCGGCGGCGTCGAAACCATGGCGACTTATCGCTTCGATTCCGGCGCGGTTCACCACGAATTAAACGGCGGCATGCGTTATCACGAAGATAAGGAAGATCGTTTTCAGCACGATACCCGTTACAGCCAGGCCGCCAATGGTACGATTACCGGCGTGACGCGCACAGATCCGGGTAGCCAGGACGATCGCTACGGCTTGACCAATGCTTATGCGTTTTTTCTTAAAGACCGTATGGAATGGGGCAAATGGGGATTCTCGCCGGGTATTCGCTACGAGCATTTGAACCAAGAATACGTCAATCACTTGGCGCCGGAAAGCAGCGGAAAAAGTTCGCTGGATATGTACGCCGGCGGCGCTAGCCTGGATTATCGAGTTAACGACGATTTAATGGTATTCACCAGCGCACATCGCGGTTTTTCACCGCCCAGTCCGCAGAACTCGGTGGTCGATAAATTGCTGGAAGAGTCTTCTAACGCTTACGAATTGGGCGCTAAATATTCGCGCGGGGCGTTCAACGCCGAAATCACCGGTTTTTACACTCAATTTGAAAACCTGTTAGTTGTCAGCAACATCGGCGGCACCGGGACCGGGAAAAGCGAGAATTTCGGCAAGGTCGACAGCCGTGGCGTTGAAGTAGCGATGAATTACGATGCCGGCGAGGATTGGGGCTGGGGCTTTAGTAACCCGTATTTTCTGGCGTTCACTTACACCGATACCGAGCAGTTGAATAACGCGGCTTCGACCGACGCGGAATCGATCTTTAGCTACGGAAAAGTAGGCAACAAGATTCCCTACATCCCCGATTTTACCTTGAGCTTCGGCAGCGGTTTGCATTTTCAGCGCTGGGGCATGGAGGTAGCGGCGAATTACGTCAGCGAAACCTTTACCAGTGCGAATAATACCGAAAGCCAAATCAACGGCATAGGTCGCGTGGATTCTCGCTACGGTAAAACCGACGAATACGTGATCCTGGATGTTTCCGCTTATTACAAAGTGGCTAAAGGCGTGAAGATACTCGGCGGAGTACAGAACGCCGGCAACGAGGAATACATCGTTTCCCGCCAACCTTACGGTCCTCGCCCCGGTATGCCGCTGTTCGCTTACGGCGGATTCGAACTGGACTTCGATATCTAGCGTTGAGTCCGCGCTGAGTGCCGTATCGGACAAAGGCTGATGCGGCACTCAGTGCATTTCAATTTTCGGTTGTCGAGTCGTCACCGTCGTTGCTTCTTTCCGTGAAGAGTTTATAAAACCTGACGGCTTGACCATCGCGCTTCGGCGGGTTCAAAAGAAATGGGTTAGGCCTAGCTTAATGGCATGGCGGCGGACGAGGGGCAGGCTATGGCCGGCCTATATCAAAGTCTCGTCCTCGCTTGGCTTTAGTTTTTAAGTGGGCCTGTCAGCCACTGGTTGACTTCTTGTATGTTGTCTTCGCTGATGGAGCCTATCGCTTTCAAAAATCGAATCCGGTTGGTGATGTAATTGTATTTGATGCCGGCTAAGTCTCGCTTGGCTTTGTATTCTTGTTGTTGCGCCCTGAGCAAGTCGGCGACGGTTTCCACTCCGAATTTCAAGCCTTTTTGCATGGCTTCGCGCGATTTCACCGCAGAGGCCAAGGCTTTTTCGGAGGCTTTGATGCGTCTGGCGTCGGCGTTGGAGGCCGAAAAAGCGTCGCTGGTTTCTTTAACCAATTCGCGTAGTTTGATTTCGCTTTCGTCCTTGGCGATTTCCAGGCGGCTTTGGGCTTCGTCTACCCGGTACATGGTGGTGCCGCCGGTAAAAATCGGCACGTTGACGTTGATGGCGGCGGCTTGGGTTTGGGTGTGGCTGGTGCGCGAACTTTGGAAGCCGATGTCGGTATCGTAAAAATACAATTGCAGATCGACCACCGGCAAGTGTTTGGCGCGTTGTGCGACCACGTTGTCGCTGGCGGCTTCGATCGCCAGTTTTTGCGCGGCCATGCCGGGATTTTGACCCTGCGCGACGGCTATCCAGTCTTCCAGTTTGCCTTCGATTTCCGGAAAGTCGATTTCGTCTTGCAAAGGGCTCAATTGTTGCGGCGTTTGACCGGTCAGCTGGGTCAAGGCTTGTCTGGCGATGATGAGCTGGCTTTCCGCCGCTATCGCTTCGGCTTTAAGCTGGTCGAGGCGGGCCTCGGTTTCGTAAAGATCGGTGATTTTGATCAATTGCTTGTCGAATTGCTTTTTGACTTGTTCCAATTCGTTTTGCGTCGCGTCGATTTCCGCCAGGGTCAGATTCAGCTGGTCGGCGGCGGCCAAAACGTCGAAATAGCGCTCGACCACGTTGAACAGCAAATTGTGTTGGGCGACCAGTAATTCGGTGGTGTATTGATCTTCTATGCGTTGCGCGCGTTTCCAGTCCCAGAATTTGCCGAAATCGATCAAGGTTTGGTTCAACGACACGTAATAGCGGGTGCCCTTGTAATGCTGGCCGCCAAAATTGACGATCTGTTGGTCGTTGGCCGACCAGTTGGCGGTACCCGTTACTTGCGGCAACATTTGGCCCATCGCTTGTCCGGTTTGGGCGCTACCGAGATCCAGTTTGTCCGCGGCGCCTTTGAGTTCCGGATCGGCCAGCAGTGCTTGATGATAAATTTCCAATAAGTTTTCCGCCGCCGCCGGGCAGGCGAAGCCCAGTGCAGCCAAAAGGCATAATGCGGGTTTGGCCATGGGCTCAGTCCTCAATGAATGCCCGGGCGAAGGCGTTTGTTATCGGTTGCGTGAGATATTCGAACAAGGTGCGTTCGCCGGTTTTGATCAACACTTCTACCGGCATGCCGGGTACTAGTTCCAGATGGGCCATTTTTTCGATACTTTCCGGGGTTAGCGTGACTTCCGCTTGGTAGTAAGACTTGCCTTCTTTTTCGTCGGTGAAACTATCGGCGGATAGGGTGGTGACCTTGCCTTCGATAACCGGCGTCAAGGCCTGCTTGAACGCGGTAAAGCGCACGTCGGCAATCAGACCGACGCTGACTCTGTCGATATCGATAGGCGCAACGCGGGCCGAGATGACCAACTCTTCTTTTAGCGGGACGAGGTCCATGATGGGGGTGCCCGGCATCACCACGCCGCCTATGGTATGCACCGTCATGCCCATCACCCGGCCGTCGACCGGGGCCTTGATGTCTATGCGCACTACTTTGTCGCGGGTGGCCAGGATACGTTGATTGACTCCGTACAAATCGGTTTGCGTCTCGCTCATCTTGGTGGTGACTTCTTCCTGAAATTTTTTCTCCAATTGCAGGATTTGCAGCTTGGTTTCGCCGATTTGCACTTGGTTGGAGGCTATCTCCGAATTGATAGAGGAGATGTCGCCTTTATTCATGGTGTGGTTGCGTTCGATGTCGCGTAGACGCTGTTTGTCGGCGAAACCTTCCGCCAATAGTTCTTTGAGGTCTTTAGCCTCTTCGGCATAGGATTCCACTAATTCCTGTTTGCTGGCGCGTTGCCCTTGCAAGCCGGCGATGATGGAATTGAGTTGTTGAATGCGCTGCTTGAGCACCTCCATTTCGCCTTCGCGGGCAATCTTGCGGGCCATGAACAATTGGTTTTCGGTTTTTTTGGCTTCGCTGATGCGCGCATCGCTGTCGTCATCCAGGCTGGGCGGATAGCGTACCGATTGCAAGCCGTCGCGTTCGGCCTCCAGCCGAGCCAGCTGAGCCGCCAAGGTGATAAATTGGCCGCGGGCGATTTCCAACTGGGCTTTGTTTTCGGTCCCATCCAGGGTCAACAGCAAATCGCCGGCATGGACCACGTCGCCCTCCTTGATCAGCATTCGGCTGACGATGCCGCCGTCCAAATGTTGTATGGTTTTCCGGTGCGATTTGACCGCTACCACGCCGGGAGCATAGGCCGCGCCGTCTATCGGTGCCAGAAAACTCCAGGCGAAGAATACCCCAACGGTGCATAGCAGGACGATAGTGCCTAAACGGCGGATCGGCCTGTCGTCGGTGACCAGATGAAGCGAAGATTGTTCGATGTTGGGTTGCGAGTTCATGGTGGGAGGTTATGCCGGTTCCGGGTTGGGTTGGGCGTTGGTTTGTTGTTGGATGTTTCTTTGCAAATGCGCGATTACCTGTTCGCGCAAGCCGTAAAGCGCCAGCTTACCTTCGTTCAAAATCAGCAGTTTATCCACTTTCGACAGCGCGTTCTGGCGGTGCGAGACCAATATCACCGTCACTTGCCGTTGTTTTAATTGGTTAAGTGCTTGCGCCAGCGCTTCCTCGCCTTGGTCATCCAAATTGGAATTCGGTTCGTCCAACACCACGATGACCGGATTGCCGTACAAGGCCCGTGCCAGACCTATGCGTTGGCGCTGGCCGCCGGATAATGTGGCGCCGCCCGGCCCGATCGGCGTATCGTAACCGTTCGGCAAATGCAAGATCAGCTCGTGTACTCCGGCCATTTGCGCGGCTTCGATAACTTTTTGCGCATCGACGGCGCCGAAGCGGGCGATGTTTTCGCTGATCGAGCCTTCGAATAGTTCGATGTCTTGCGGTAAATAGCCGATGTAGGGGCCTAACTCCAGGCGATTCCAGGTCGCGATGTCCGCACCGTCCAAGCGAATTTTACCGGCGGAGGCCGGCCAAATGCCCAACACCGCCCGGGCGAAGGTCGATTTGCCGGCTCCGCTGGGGCCAACCACGCCGATTAGGTCGCCGCGTTCCATAACCAAACTGATGCCGCGCAAGGTGGCTTTTTGCGAGCCGGGCGGATTGACTTGTACTGCTTCGAATTCGATTTGCCCGGACGGCGGCGGCAATGACATTTTTTCGCTTTCCGCGGGTACTTCCAGCAATATGTCGTGCAAACGCTTGTATTGACCACGGGCGCTGATAAAGCCTTTCCAGGTGCCTATCAACAAGTCAATAGGGGCTAGTGCACGGCCTAATAGAATGGAGCCGGCGATCATCAAGCCCGGCGAAATTTCCCTTTCGACCGCCAAATAAGCGCCCAAACCTAAAATCGCCGACTGTGCGGTGAGGCGCACAACTTTGGAAATCGCGCTGATTAAGCCGGCTCTGGAGCTGGCGATCGATTGCAGTTCCAGTATTTTATAGGTGGTTTCCAGCCAGCGGCGGCGAATGTCGGCCAGCATGCCCATGGACTCGATCACTTCGGCGTTTCTGAGATTGCGGGCGACTTGCGCGCGGCCTTGCACAGCCATATCGTTGGCTTCCGCGAGCGGCTTGGCGGTCAATTTTTCGTTGACGATGGCGATAGCCATTAGCAGCAGGACTATCGCGACCGAAAACCAACCGTACCAAGGATGAAACACGAATAGCAAGGCTACATAAATCGGCAGCCAGGGCGCGTCGAAAAATGCGAACAAGCCGTTGCCGGTTAAAAATTGCCGCAACGCAGTTAAATCTTCCAATGGTTGCGTGCCGGCGCGCTGGTTGCTGGCCAGCGATTGTTGAAAGGCGACGGCGAATACCCGGTAATTCAGCAAGGTTTCCAGTCTGGCGCTGACCCGCACCAGAATTTGCGAGCGTATCCATTCCAGAAAACTCATGGTCAGGTACAGTGCGATCATCAAAATGGTCAGCATCAGCAAGGTCGACTTATTGCCGGTAGAGACCACGCGATCGTAGAGCTGCAGCATGTATATGGACGGGGTCAGCATCAACAGGTTTATCACCATGCTGAAGCCGGCGGCGGAGATGAAAGCGCCTTTGCATTCCATCAGGGCGAGTTCTAAATCGGAGCGAAGCGGATTCGCTGAGGCGTTTTTTCGTTGCATCGGGTTCGAGTGGCTATGCGGTTATCGGAAAGAGTTTACCGCATTGACGCAAATGCGCGGTAAGAATGGCGGTTAGGGACGAATAAATCCATCGAATGTATGGGTGTAGGCCATAAGTAGGTAGGCGTCAACTAATTTTACAGGGTTTGATGGCGTTTCGAGTCGATATAAGTTGATCGTTGGATCTTTTCGGCGCGTGAAGACGGATTCTGGCTTGCGGGTTTGATTCGGCGATCGACATTGTTTTTGCCGGTGACATTAAAGATAGATTAAGGTTGGATTAAAGATAGGTTTAGTAATCCGTGCTGTTGATGCCGTTTATTTAAACCGGAAAGTGGCCGGTAATGTGACGAAGTCGGCAAAAACTGTCATAACTGTCTAAATTAGCAATCTCTAATGCTTTAGGGCCTGGTGGGCCTTGCTGAGTGCCATTGGTGTAGAGATTGGCTATTTTATTTTTAAAATCAATTATTTATTTTTTGTTTCGGTTTGGCGGGAATACAAGCCGGCGACTAGTTTATGTAATGCAAGTAAAGCGTCAGTAAATTTTACAAACTGGGTCTAAAAATCGGTTAAATGGCAAGAATTTGAAACGAATCACGTTCGTTGAGCCGAGATTTGTAGATATGGCCTGATGTTTGCTTGTTTTGTGTCAGCGAGAATAAGCGGTATCCCTCGCGACCGGAAACTGGAATTGTTCATGAGTGACTTCGCTCGAACGGAAAATATGCGGTAGCTGTCCGTGCGGTCTGTTGATACATGATCCCAGTTAACATTCATTCAGTTATTACAGGTTAGGTAAGTATCATGGGTAAATTGGTTTCTCTGCTAGTAATGTCGTTGGCTGCCGTTCCCGCATTTGCAGCTCCCACATTCAATCTTCCGGAGCCGGAAGCTTATTCTTTGTTGGCCATCGGCGCTTTAGCTTTTGCGGTGGCAAAAAAACGCGCGAAAAAATAAGTTAGTCAGCATTGCGCCTTGGGAGATCCTGTCAACATTTCCGGAATCCGTCCGGAGAGTCTGGGATCCCCGGGGCTTCATCGCCCACAGCCGTTACCGGCAGCGTTAGGCTAAAGGGGTTTTACTTAGCGCACTGCAAAGCCGTAGAGCGCCCGCCTGCGCGTTCATTTCGGAGTTGGCTTTCGCAAGTAGAACAATAAATTCCAGAGGATTTCGACAATGAGCACATTCACGATACGCGTTACTTCGTCCGCAACCAATAAGGCAGGGACTGCTTACGGCCAACAGCCCGACCTGGGCGCGCCCAGTTTTCTTGACATGATAGTCACCAATAGTACCGATCCGGTTATCGTTAACGGGGTGTACGATGCTTACTGTCTGAATCCTTTAATCGACATTTTACTTTCTCCAACCACTTATTCGGCCTCCGGCGCAGAAGGTGATTCGTTAGACTCTTTTACCTCCATACAACCGGTTGGCTTAAGCGATTTGACCCAGCTGCAGGTCGATCAACTCAATTGGTTGCTGGCACAAAATTTTACCTCGGATGCGAAATACGGCGGGCAGTTCAACTACGGCGAAGTACAAACCGCCATTTGGAAAATCGTAGGTTTTACCGACCAACAGATTCACGATGCCGGTTTGGATCGTTTTTTGAACGACAACAATAGAAACGTAGTCAGTTCGTCCGATATCACGTTCTTGGTACAAGCGGCGCAAAATGCCGTTGCAAGCGGAAACGGCGTTCTGCCTACCGACAGTTTTTTCACTGCCGTTATCGATCCGGCCGGGAATGCCCAGCCGTTAATCATCCAACTACAAAGCGCCAAACTGGGTAACTACGTCTGGTTCGACCAGAATTCTGACGGCATTCAAGATGCCAACGAAGCCGGTGTGGACAACGTCATCGTGCAACTCTACGATAGCCAAGGTAATTTGCTCGCCGAAACAACAACTGGCGACGATTACAGCACCGCCGCAGTTGAGCACGGCTATTACCAATTCGCCGGCTTAAAAGCTGGCGACTATCAAGTCAAGTTTATAACGCCTGCCGACATGGCGTTTACCGTTAAAGACGCCAACGGCAACGGTTCCGATGCAGCCGATAGCGACGCGGATATTACCACCGGCGAAACCGGCATCATTAATCTGGTTGCCGGCGAATCCGATCAAACCATAGACGCGGGCTTGATTGCGGAAAATATTTCCGAGCCTACCAGCCTTGGCGACTACGTTTGGGTGGATAGCAACTACGACGGCTTGCAAAACGACAGCGCCGCTAGTGGCCTCAACGGCGTCACCGTCAACCTGTACGACGGCAACGGCAATCTGGTGGCGACCACCGAAACCGCGAACGACGTCAACGGCAACCCCGGCTATTATCTGTTCGACAACCTGGTTCCGGGCGACTACCAAGTCGAATTCGTGCAACCGGACGGTTATGCGTTTACTAAGCAAGATCAAGGCGCGGACGACGCTGCCGACAGCGATGCCGATACGTCAACCGGTCTGACCGTCACCACCAGCTTGACCTCCGGCGAAAACGACCTGAGCTGGGATGCCGGCTTGGTCAAACTGGCCAGCCTGGGCGACCGGGTCTGGGAAGACAGCAACGCCAACGGCGTGCAAGACGCCGGCGAGAACGGCATCGCCGACGTCACCGTCAACCTGTACGACTGCGTGACCAATGACCTGCTGGCGACCACCACCACCGACACCGACGGCAACTACAGTTTTACCGGTTTGCTGCCCGGTACCTACCACGTCGAATTCGTGGCGCCTAACGGCTACGTATTCACCGCGCAAGACGTGACCGCCGAAGCCCTGGGCAACGACAGCGACGCCGACAGCGCCGGCATCACCGGCTGCTACACTGTGAATGCCGGAGATAACATCGACACGGTAGACGCCGGCCTATATCAAACCGCCAGCCTGGGCGATTACGTCTGGATCGACGACAACTACGACGGCAAACAAAACGAAGCCAACGGCAACGGCTTGAACGGCGTCACCGTCAACCTGTACGACGGTAACGGCAATCTGGTGGCGACCACCGAAACCGCGAACGACGTCAACGGCAACCCCGGCTATTATCTGTTCGACAACCTGGTTCCGGGCGACTACCAAGTCGAATTCGTGCAACCGGACGGTTATGCGTTTACTAAGCAAGATCAAGGCGCGGACGACGCTGCCGACAGCGACGCCGACACCACGACCGGCCTGACCGTCACCACCAGCTTGACCTCCGGCGAAAACGACCTGAGCTGGGATGCCGGCTTGGTCAAACTGGCCAGCCTGGGCGACCGGGTGTGGGAAGACAGCAACGCCAACGGCGTGCAAGACGCCGGCGAGAACGGCATCGCCGACGTCACCGTCAACCTGTACGACTGCGTGACCAATGACCTGCTGGCGACCACCACCACCGACGCCGACGGCAACTACAGCTTTACCGGTTTGCTGCCCGGTACCTACCACGTGGAATTCGTGGCGCCTAACGGCTACGTATTCACCGCGCAAGACGTGACCGCCGAAGCTCTGGGCAACGACAGCGACGCCGACGATGCCGGCATCACCGGCTGCTACACCGTCAACAGCGGCGACAACATCGACACGGTCGATGCCGGCCTGTATCAAACCGCCAGCCTGGGCGATTACGTCTGGGTAGACGACAACTACGACGGCAAACAAAACGAAGCCAACGGCAACGGCTTGAACGGCGTCACCGTCAACCTGTACGACGGCAACGGCAATCTGGTGGCGACCACCGAAACCGCGAACGACGTCAACGGCAACCCCGGCTATTATCTGTTCGACAACCTGGTTCCGGGCGACTACCAAGTCGAATTCGTGCAACCGGACGGCTACGCCTTCACCAAACAAGACCAAGGCGCGGACGACGCTGCCGACAGCGACGCTGATACGTCAACCGGTCTGACCGTTACCACCAGCTTGACCTCCGGCGAAAACGACCTGAGCTGGGATGCCGGCCTGGTCAAACTGGCCAGCCTGGGCGACCGGGTGTGGGAAGACAGCAACGCCAACGGCGTGCAAGACGCCGGCGAGAACGGCATCGCCGACGTCACCGTCAACCTGTACGACTGCGTGACCAATGACCTGCTGGCGACCACCACCACCGACGCCGACGGCAACTACAGCTTTACCGGTTTGCTGCCCGGTACCTACCACGTCGAATTCGTGGCGCCGAACGGCTACGTGTTTACCCAACAAGACGTGACCGCCGAAGCCCTGGGCAACGACAGCGACGCCGACAGCGCCGGCATCACCGGCTGCTACACCGTCAACAGCGGCGACAACATCGACACGGTCGATGCCGGCCTGTATCAAACCGCCAGCCTGGGCGATTACGTCTGGGTAGACGACAACTACGACGGCAAACAAAACGAAGCCAACGGCAACGGCTTGAACGGCGTCACCGTCAACCTGTACGACGGCAACGGCAATCTGGTGGCGACCACCGAAACCGCGAACGACGTCAACGGCAACCCCGGCTATTATCTGTTCGACAACCTGGTTCCGGGCGACTACCAAGTCGAATTCGTGCAACCGGACGGCTACGCCTTCACCAAACAAGACCAAGGCGCGGACGACGCTGCCGACAGCGACGCTGATACGTCAACCGGTCTGACCGTTACCACCAGCTTGACCTCCGGCGAAAACGACCTGAGCTGGGATGCCGGCCTGGTCAAACTGGCCAGCCTGGGCGACCGGGTCTGGGAAGACAGCAACGCCAACGGCGTGCAAGACGCCGGCGAGAACGGCATCGCCGACGTCACCGTCAACCTGTACGACTGCGTGACCAATGACCTGCTGGCGACCACCACCACCGACGCCGACGGCAACTACAGCTTTACCGGTTTGCTGCCCGGTACCTACCACGTCGAATTCGTGGCGCCGAACGGCTACGTATTCACCGCGCAAGACGTCACTGCCGAAGCCCTGGGCAACGACAGCGACGCCGACAGCGCCGGCATCACCGGCTGCTACAGCGTGAATGCCGGAGATAACATCGACACGGTAGACGCCGGTTTGTATCAACTAGCGAGTATCGGCAATAGAATTTGGTATGACACCAATGCCAACGGCATTCAAGATGCCGGAGAAAGCGGCGTCGCCGGTGTAGTGGTCGACTTGAAGGATAACAATGGCCTTGGTGCCGTGTTGCAGACCACGACGACCGATGCGAACGGATATTATTTGTTCGATAACTTAAAACCGGGCGATTACCACATCGACATTCAAGAGGATACCCTGCCCGACGGTTACGAATTCACTACACCGAATGCGGGAAGCAATGACGAACTGGATTCGGATGTTTCCACCGTTTACGGAGCGGAAACTGTGCCTCTCAGTTGGGGTGTTATGGATAAAACCACGTTGACTTCCGGTGAAGTCGACTTGAGCTGGGACGCCGGTATCGTGGCTAAGAAGGCAACGATTGGCGACAAAATATGGCATGACGCAAATGCCAATGGCATTCAGGATGCAGGCGAGCAAGGCATTGCCGGTGTTACCGTTGAATTGAGAGACAACACCGGTACATACGGCAATATACTTGAAACCACCACGACTGACGCTAACGGCAATTATCTGTTCGATAATCTCAGTCCTGGCGATTATCACATCGACATCGTCGAATCCACTTTGCCTAGCGGCTACCAATTTACCAAAGCCAATATTGGCGGCAACGACAATGTGGATTCGGACGTTTCTACCCAATACGGTTCGACAACTGTGCCGTTAAATTACGGGATTATGGATAAAACCACTCTCTCAGCGGGCGAAGTGGATTTAAGCTGGGATGCGGGCGTTTATTTCATAGGTGTCGACGTCGAAAAATACGTCTCCAGTACCCAATGCGTGACCAAAAACAATTGCGGAGGCGAGGGCGCCTCTGTTAACGATTGGAAGTCCAATTGTAATTTCTCGTCGTCTTGGAGCTACAACTGGTGGTCGGGTTGGCAGGAAACGAAAACGCCGACCGGCTGGAATGGTATAAGCGATTGCAAGGCAAGCGATACTTTCAATTCGGTGTTCGGGGTCAATTGCAGCGGCGGTAATAAGTCTCTTTACGATATTTTGTGTTCGACAGGTACCGGTAGTCAGGATGTCATGATGCGCGAATGTGTCGCGGCCTACTTGAATGCTTGCCATACGGGCGTCGATTTTGCCTACAGCAAAGAAGAGGTTTGCGCACAAACTAAATATGCGCTGAGTTGCGGTAGTTTCACCGATACCATCAATATGTTCTCTTACGAGAATAAATTGGGCTGTAACTATACCGATAGCAAGCATACCTATAATTGCACCGTCGACACGACCTTATACGATGCGGACGCCGCACCCGGTTTGGAAGTTAAAACCGGCACCAACGTTACTTTTACTTACATAGTGAAAAATACCGGCGATACCGCGTTGAAAAACGTTTCGTTAGTCGACGACAAAATTGCTACGGTTACTTATGTTAGCGGCGACAGTAACAAAAACGGGTTTTTGGATGTTGGCGAGTCCTGGACTTATACCGCTTCGGAGGCGGCAGTTTCCGGCTTAAGGACCAATATCGCTACAGTTACCGGTTACGATTCTATTAGCGGTACTAAAGTGACCGATTCGGATGCGGCTAACTATACCGGCTCAAGTGCGCTGAAAAGTTCGCTTGGCGACAGGGTATGGGAAGATCTCGATATGGATGGTAAACAGGAGGCTGGCGAAAATGGCATCGGCAATGTGACCGTCAAATTGCAATATGCTGGAGCGGATGGGAAATTCGATACGGCGGACGATAAGGCCTACACCACTAAAACCGATGCAAGCGGTTACTATCAATTCAGTAACTTGGATGCGGGAAAATATCAGGTAACCGTGGTTAGTCCCTCGGGCTATTACGTGACTAAATCCAATCAAGGCAGTAACGATGCGATTGACTCCGATATCGACTCATCCGGTAAGACTTCGGTAATCGATTTGGCGGCAGGACAGCAGAATCTGACCATAGATGCCGGCTTATACCGTAAAGCCAGTATTGGCGATCGCATTTGGGAAGACTCCGATCACGACGGTATTCAAGACGTCGGCGAAATCGGTATTAAAGGCGTGAAGGTGATGTTGCAAAATAGCAGCGGCACAACTCTTCAAACCGCCTACACCGATAGCGCCGGTAACTACAAATTCGTTAATTTGGATCCGGGTACTTATAGATTGTGCTTCGACAAGGCTAACGTGTCGCATTACAGCTATTGGAACTATTGGGCCAACATGAACGATTGGTATTGGGACGTCAAAGCCAATGTCGGCACTAATGACAATATTGACTCCGATGCCCTGTCCGACGGCACCAAGGCGAATGTGGTATATACCCAATACACGCAATTGGTATCCGGCGAAAACGACATGAGTTGGGACGCCGCCATTACTCCGGTTGTCATAGATTTAAACGGCGACGGCGTGCAAACCGTCAGCCGTGCCGATGCCGCCGGTAGCTTCGATTTGTTCGGAACCGGCACCAAAGTCGAATCCGGCTGGATTTCCGGCGACGACGGTTTCCTGGCGGTGGACAGCAACGGCAACGGCTTGATCGACAATATCGGCGAGTTGTTCGGAGGCAGCGAGATCGGTGCAGGTTTTGCCAAATTGGCAGCGTTCGATAGCAACGGCGACGGTCTGGTCGATGCCAATGACGCCGATTTCAGCAGCTTGCTGATTTGGAAAGACGGTAACGGCAATCACCAAACCGACGCCGGCGAACTGATGAGTTTGAGCGAGGCCGGCGTTAGTTCGCTAACCGTAGGCCATACCGATCTGCCGTTTATCGATGCGCAGGGCAATTTGCACTTCGAACGCAGCAGCGCGACCTTGGCGGACGGTCAAAGCGTGGACATGACCGACGTGTATTTCAACGTGTCGACTGACGACGTAGTTGCAGCCGGCGGCCAAGCCATCAGTTTTGCCGATTTGATTGCGCAAGTGGGCGTGTCGAACGCTGACGAGTCGCTCTGGCTGGCTTAATCGCTTCCGTCCGGCGGGCGCTTGCGGATCCAATCGCCGCAGGATGCCCGCTTAAAACCTAAATGCCGAAAGGGCGGTGCCGCAAGGCACCGCCCTTTCGCGTTTTCGGCAGTCAACCCAATCGCGTCTGAAACAAACATTACCCTGCAGGATACAGTTTGTGACGCTTGAGTTAAGGCGAGTCGCTATTAATTTTCCTGTAACCTCTGGCGATGGGATAAACTTTAGCGCCTAGGGCGATAGTGTCGCCGATTCTTTTTTAAGGCTTTATTCGAGGAGCAACATGGTCATCAAACCTCGCGTACGCGGTTTTATGTGCGTCAACTCTCATCCGGTCGGCTGCGAAGCCAACGTCAAACAGCAGATCGATTACGTCAAAAGCTTTAGCGCCATCAGCGACGGTCCGAAAAACGTATTGGTGTTGGGTGCCTCTACCGGTTACGGTTTGGCCTCGCGCATCGTTGCCGCTTTCGGGGCGGGGGCGAAGACCTTGGGGGTGTTTTTCGAACGGGAAAGCAGCGAAGGCAAACCGGCTACGCCGGGTTGGTACAATTCGGCGGCATTCCACAAGTTTGCCGACGCCGAAGGTTTGTACGCGAAAAGCATCAACGGCGACGCGTTTTCGGACGAAGTTAAAGCCAAAGCGATAGCCGCGATCAAACAAGACATGGACAAAGTCGACCTCGTTATCTACAGCTTGGCCGCGCCGCGTCGCACCCACCCGAAAACCGGCGTTACCTATACGTCAACCCTAAAGCCGATAGGTAAGGATTTCGTGCAAAACGGTATCGATACCGACAAGGAGCTGATCAAGTCGTTTACCTTGACCGCCGCTAGCCAGGAGGAAATCGACAACACCGTGGCGGTAATGGGCGGCGAAGACTGGCAAATGTGGATAGATGCCTTGGCGGCGGCGGATGTGTTGGCCGAGGGGGCTAAAACCACCGCGTTTACCTATTTGGGCGAAAAAGTCACCTGGGATATCTATTGGGACGGCACCATAGGTGCGGCCAAAAAGGATTTGGACAAGCGGGTAGTGGATATTCGCGCCAAACTGGCGGCTTTGCACGGCGATGCGCGTGTGTCCGTATTGAAAGCGGTGGTCACTCAAGCCAGCGCGGCGATTCCGGTCATGCCCTTGTATTTGGCTTTGCTGTTCAAAGTGATGAAGGCCGAAGGCTGCCACGAAGGCTGTATTGAACAGGTCAACGGTTTGTTCCGTGACAGTCTTTACAATTCGGCGCCGATTTTAGACGACGAAGGCCGGTTACGCGCCGATTTGCAAGAACTGGCGCCGCAGGTGCAGCAACAAATCAATGCATTGTGGCCGCAAGTCAAGACCGAAAATCTGCGCGAACTTACCGATTTTGCCGGCTATAAACACGAGTTTCTGAAGCTGTTCGGCTTCGAAGTCGACGGCGTGGATTACGAAGCCGACGTCGAACCGGTCGTGCCGATCGCCAATTTGCTCTAACGGTTGTTTGCGGCGTACCGGCAGGGTTTATTTAAACGTGGCCGGGTTGAGGCCGAATTTTTTTAATTTGGCGTACACGGCCCTGGAGCTGACGCCCATTGCTGCAGCCACTTGTTTGACGTTGCCGTGACAGGATTGCAATTGCCCGACTAAGAAATCTTGTTCGGCCGCATCGACCAGTTGCCGCTTGCCGGCGGCCCAATCCGTCAGCTCGGATTGGGCCGGTTTGAGGTCCAGCGGCAATTGCTTCAATTCGCTGCCGGCACAGAACAAAACGGCTCTTTCCAGGATATTTTCCAATTCTCTGATGTTGCCGGGCCAGGGATAGGCGCGAATCCGTTCCATCACCTCACGGCTGACCGTTTGTACCTGTTTGTCGTACTTTTCATTCAGCCGTTTCAGAATCAACTGTACTAAATGCGGTAAGTCTTCAGGGCGTTGCGCTAACGGCGGTATCCACAGCCGTACCACATTCAGCCGGTAAAATAAATCCATACGGAACAAGCCCTGCTCTACGCGTTGTTCCAAATTTCGATTGGTTGCGGACACGATGCGTACATCCACGCTTAACGTATGTTTGCCGCCGACCCGCTCCATTTCGCTTTCTTGCAAGACTCTCAGCAAGCGAATTTGCGCCGCGGCCGACAGGGTATCGACTTCGTCCAGAAACAAGGTGCCGCCTTCGGCCCGTTCGAATACGCCTTGATGTACCTCGACGGCACCGGTAAAAGCGCCTTTTTCGTGGCCGAACAACACGCTTTCGATCAGGTTTTCCGGAATCGCGCCGCAATTGATGGCGACAAAAGGCTGATGTTCGCGCGCACTCATCGCGTGGATGGCCCGGGCAACCAATTCCTTGCCGACTCCGGTTTCGCCGTTGATCAGCACCGTTGCCCGCGTGGGCGCCACGACTTCGATTTGCTGCAATACCTGTTGCATGGCCGGTGATTTGGCGACGATGGCCGGGGCTGGTTTGGCGCCTTGTTGCTTGGCTTTTGTCCACCACACCTTGCGCATCTGCTGCTCTATGCGCGAATGCAATTCGGCGATTTCCGTTTTGTCCTGCCGCTGGGCGCTGCGCTTATATTCCAAACCGGGTTTGTCCGCGGCCTGTTCGCGGTTGGTATGTATGCAAACTTCGCAACCGCCGTGTCGGCGAGCGATGGCCTGGCGAATTTCGACCTTGGCGTAGCCGAAGTTGCGGGCGGCGATGCCGCCGAATACGCTGGAGGTCATGCGGCACAGTTCCGGAAAGTTGATTACCCGCTCGCCGAACGGACAGCGGCTATTGATTACCGTTATGGTATCGGCGTCGGTCGACGCCAGCGAGAAATGGCCGCCGATATGATTCTTAAGGGCCAAAATCAAGTCGATGTACTGGTCGTGGTCCAAAGCCGCGGCCAGCTGGTGGTCGTCGCGGTAGGTTTGCTCGAAATACAGGCCGGCGCTTTTGGCGATGTGTTCGATCAACGATTCGCAATACTCGCCGCCCAGTTGCTCGGCGGCGTGCATCAACTCCAAAATAAAGGTCTGCAAAAAGAACGCTGGGGTGATTTGCGAGAAATCGTTTCCACTCATCGGCGCAGGGTTGTGAAGTTATAGTTCGTAGATTGAAGCATCGATTCGCAATTTGACCAAGTGATGAATATCAATGTATTGATTTATAAAGGTGTTTTCTTGCTATGGTTTTGGTCTGTAAATTGCTGCTGATAGGGGACTTGCCTTTCGGCGAGTTACGCAAACGCCCGTTAGAGGCGGTAATCTATAACCCTACATTTTTCAGGAGTACATCATGATGACCGACAAGCCGCCGTTAAATCCGCATCCGCTCAGCGAATACGTCGCCTGGGCCGGCAACCGTAACCGCGAACCGATATTAGGGGTGCTCAAGGAAAAATTGCCCAAGCAAGCGGGCCGGGTGCTGGAAATGGCTAGCGGCAGCGGGATGCATATCAATTATTTTGCGCCGCATTTCGAGCACTTGCATTTTCATCCCACCGACAAAGATCAGGAGGTGTTCGATAACATCAAACAGCTGACTGCGCAGCACGGCAACGACAATATCGCCGATCCGGCGCATTTGGACTTAACCGATCCGGCGACCTGGTTCAACGTCGGAGAGCAAGCCGGCTTCGATGCGATTTTTTGCATCAACATCTTTCAAGTGGCGCCGATCTCGATTGCCGACGGCATGATGGAATGCGCGGCGCATCTGCTGTGCAGCGACGGCATATTGCTGATCTACGGTCCGTTCAAGGTGGAAGGGCGGTTTACCACCGAATCCAACCAAGAGTTCCACGATACGCTGTCGTCTTATCAGGTCCCGGAGTGGGGCTTGAAAGACGTCGCCGATTTGAAGGCCGCCGCCGCTAAACACGGGTTGGAATTGAAAGAAATCATAGACATGCCGGCCAACAACTTTTCTTTGGTGTTCGGTAGAGTTTAAAGGAGGAGTTGACATGGTTATAGCGTTAGAAACGGCAGCCGCGTTCGCCAGCGTAGCAGGCGCGGGTGAGATAGGAGCAAGCGATGGCCGCTAATAAAACCGCGCTGGTATTGGGAGTCGGGCCGTTGCAAGGTTTGGGGGCGGCTTTGGCACAACGGTTTGCGACCGAAGGCTTAAGGGTGTTTATCGCTGGACGTAGCCCGGATCGCTTGGCCAAGGTGGCCGACGCTATAGCCGCCAAGGGTGGTTCGGTAATCCCGGTGGTTGCCGACGCCACCGTGGAAGCCGACGTGGTCAAGCTGTTTAACGAAGCCGTTGCGGATGGCGAGGATTTGCAGATCGCCGCCTACAACGTCGACAGCAATTGGTCGGCCCCGCTACTGCAAACCGATCTGGACATGTTTACCGCGTTATGGAAGCAAAACAGTCTGGGGGCGTTTTTGTTCGGCCGTGAGGCCGCCAAGTATATGCAGGCGCAACGCCACGGTACCATCATTTTCACCGGCGCGACCGCGTCTTTGCGGGCGAAGCCGCCGTTCACCGCATTTGCCGTTGCCAAAGCCGGCGTGCGGGCGTTGGCGCAAGGCATGGCCCGCGAGTTCGGGCCGCAGGGCATACACGTGGTGCACGCGGTGATCGACGGCGTGATAGACGGGGAGCGTTCGCGCGGACAGTTTGCCCGGTTCGTGACGGCCAAAGGGCAGGACGGGCTGTTGCAGCTGGAAGCGATAGCGGAAACGTATTGGCAGTTGCATTTACAACATCCCAGCGCCTGGACGCACGAAATCGATTTGCGTCCTTACAAGGAGCCGTTTTGATGGCTGCCGAAACCATTGATTGGCGCTTGCAGGGCCGCTACTTCGAAACCTGTAATTGCGAAGTGGCTTGCCCGTGCGTATGGTTGCAGCCGGCCAGTGAAGGCGAATGCAAGTTGCTGGCGGCTTGGCACATCGACAATGGTTATTGCGCCGAGGTCGGCTTGGACGGTTTGAACGTAGCCTTGGCCTGTTACGCTAAGGGCAACATGATAGACGGCGGCTGGCAGGCGGCGCTATATCTGGACCTGCGGGCCGATGCCTCGCAAACTCAAGCCTTGACTACTATCTTTACCGGCCGGGCAGGCGGCCATCCCGGCGTGTTGGCCGCATTGATCGGCGAGGTGTGGGGCGTTCGGAAAGTGGTAATCGATTACCGCGAGCAAGGCGACAGCCGCAGTTTGCATATTCCGGGCGTGGCGGAGGCGGAAATTCAAAGCATACGCGGCATTACCGGCGGCGATGCGACTATTGCCAACCCGCCTTTGTGCGTGGTGCCCAGTCATCCGGCCGTGGTGGCCAAATCCGCCCGCTACCGTTATCGGGACTACGGGCAAGACTGGGAATTTTCCGCACGCAACGGCTACCATTCGGCTTTCGTTTATCAGCCTTGATGCCGTTTAAAGTTGCCGCGTTGTTTGCCGCGCTGATCGCCGCCAGCTGGCTGTATTTGGCTTATCAGGCTTGGCAGATGCAAACCCTGCCGATGACACAGCTGTGGATGCCGCCTTCCGCCCTGGCGGATTGGCGCTTGGCCGATTATATCTGGCTGTCGGCAATGTGGGCCGTCATGACGGCGGCAATGATGTTGCCTTCCGCCTGGCCTATGCTGCAAACCTTCGCTGTATATTGCCGACGAGGCGGTACCAGCGCGCCGGCCGGTACGCTGTTGTTCGCCGCAGGCTATTTAACGGTTTGGCTGTTATTCAGCGTGTTGCCGACCTTGTTGCAAAGTCTGTTGCATAGTCGGGCGTGGTTGTCGCCAATGATGGAAAACCGGCAACCGTGGTTGGCGGCGGCGCTGTTGATGCTGGCCGGCAGTTATCAGTTCGCCGCGTTTAAAAACGCGTGCTTGCGGCTATGCCGTTCAACGCTGGGCTTTCTATTGCGGCATTGGCAACCCGGCAGGCGCGGCGCGTTCAACATGGGCTTCAAACACGGTTTGTACTGTTTAGGTTGTTGTTGGGCACAGATGTTATTGATGTTTGCCTTTGGCGTGATGAGCTTGTCGGCCATGGTATGGGTTAGCTTGATGGTACTGGTCGAGAAATGGGCGCCCGTGCCTGCGGAAACCTTGAGCAGGACGCTGGGATGCTTGCTGCTGCTATGGGGCGTATACCTCGGCTTGACGGCCTAATCCCCCTAGCATTGCGGTAGAATGCGGCCAAGTTATCCGCTTGGTCCGCCACATGTTCAATATTTCGTCGATTCGAAACTCTTTCCTGGCGCTGTCTATCGTTTCGTTAACGGCATGCGAGGTATCCCAGCTTAACAATCCGTATCCGGACAGCGACCGCGCTCGGGCGATTATGTATTCGTCGTTTTCCGAGCAACCCAAGCATTTGGATCCGGCGGTGTCCTACAGCAGCGACGAATACGGCTTCATCGGCCAAATCTACGAACCGCCTTTGCAATACCATTTCCTGAAGCGGCCTTACCAGCTGCAGGCGTTGACCGCTACCGATCTGCCCGAAATTCGCTATCTGGATGCGCATGGCGCGGAGCTGCCGGAAACCGCCAGCGACGACCAGGTGGCGTTCACCGACTACCTGATCGAAATCCGCGACGACATACGCTACCAGCCGCATCCGGCCTTTAGCCGGGAC
Organism: Methylomonas rhizoryzae; assembly: GCF_008632455.1. Classification (NCBI taxonomy): domain Bacteria; kingdom Pseudomonadati; phylum Pseudomonadota; class Gammaproteobacteria; order Methylococcales; family Methylococcaceae; genus Methylomonas; species Methylomonas rhizoryzae. The sequence continues at coordinate 3,868,750 of NZ_CP043929.1, read as the reverse complement.
GACGACGGCCGATTTTTGTATCACCAGCTGGACGAGCGGCAACTGGCGCGGATCGAAACCTTGAGCGATTTTCCGATACAAAGCAGTCGCTTACTCCAAGCGGAAGACTACGTTTATCAGATCAAACGTCTGGCCTACCCCAAAACGCAATCGCCTATCGCCGAGTTGATGGCGGCTTATATCGACGGTTTCGCCGAGTTCGGTCAAGACACTGCCGCCTCGCCCATAGCGGAATTGCGCAATAAGCCTATGCGCGGCGCTACTGCCTTGGACGAGCGGCATTATCGCATCCGCATCAAAGGCAAATACCCGCAACTCCAATATTGGCTGGCGATGCCGTTTTTTGCGCCCATGCCCTGGGAGGCGGCGCTGTTTTACGCCCAACCGGGACTGAAAAGCAAAAACATCACCCTGGATTGGTATCCGGTCGGTACCGGTCCGTATTGGTTGACGGAAAACAACCCGAATCGGCGCATGGTGCTCAGCAAAAACCCTTACTATCACAGCGATTTCTATCCGCAGGATGGCGATCCCGGAGACCTGGAGGCCGGTTTGCTGGCCGACGCCGGGCAGCCGCTGCCGTTCGTCGACCAGGTGGTGTTTACCTTGGAAAAGGAAACCATTCCGTATTGGGCCAAGTTTCTGCAAGGCTATTACGACGCGTCCGGCATCGCTTCCGACAACTTCGATCAGGCCGTTCAGTTTTCCGGTAGCGGCGACCCGCAACTGACGCCGCTGATGCGCGACAAGCAGATTCAATTGCAGACTTCGGTAGCCAGTTCCTTGTTTTACATGGGGTTTAACTGGCTGGATCCGCTAGTCGGCGGCGCATCCGAACGGGCAAGCAAATTGCGGCAAGCCATAGCGATAGCCGTGGATTACGAAGAATTCATCGCCATTTTCGCCAACGGTCGCGGCGTGGTGGCGCAAGGGGCTTTGCCGCCCGGTATCTTCGGTTACCGCGACGGCCAAGCCGGTCTGAATCCCGTGGTGTTCGACTGGCAAAACGGCGCTCCCAAGCGCAAGTCGCTAGCCGAAGCCAAACGTTTGTTGGCCGAAGCCGGCTACCCCAACGGTATTGATCCGGCCAGCGGCGAAAAATTGTTGTTGTATTTCGATACCACCGCAGTCGGTGCCGACGATCAAGCCTTGATGAATTGGTATCGCAAGCAATTCGACAAGTTGGGCATCCAGCTGGTGATCCGCGGCACGGACTACAACCGCTTTCAGGAAAAAATGCGTAGCGGCGCTGCGCAAATCTTCGTCTGGGGCTGGAACGCCGATTACCCCGACCCGGAAAACTTTTTCTTTTTGCTGTACGGCCCTAATTCCAAGGTCAAGCAAGGCGGCGAGAACGCCGGCAACTATGCCAATCCCGAGTTCGACCGCTTGTTCGAGCAGATGCGCAACATGCCGAACGGCGAGGAACGGCAAGCCATCATCGACCGCATGCAGGACATTCTACGCCGCGATTCGCCCTGGTTGTTCGGCTATTACCCCAAGGATTTCGCCTTGCTGCACAGCTGGTATAAAAACTTGAAGCCGGCCCGCATGATCAGCAACCGCTTGAAATACAGCCGCATCGATATCGACGCGCGCGAGCGGCAGCGCCAAGCCTGGAACCGGGCAAAATTTTGGCCGTTGCTGCTGGTTGCCGGATTATTCGGCGCAATCGCCTATCCCGCCGTCAGGGCCTATCGGCAGCGGCAGAACGCGGGTGGCGAGCGATGACCGCGATACTGGTGTTGTCGGCGGTATTGCTGTTATTAGTACTGTTGGTGATAGGCCGCTGGCCGGCGGCCTTGTTGTTTACCGGCTGGGCGGTCGGGTTTTTGTTGTTGGGCTGGTGCGACGTAGACCGGTTTTTACGCGGATTCGCCAACCCGGCGCTGGTTACCTTGGTATTGTTGTTGCTGGTGTCACTGGCTTTGGAGCGCTCCCGGATTATCGAGGCCATCATCAAGCACATGTTGAACGGTTCCGAATTCAGCGCCATGCTGAAGTTGACCGGGGCCGCCGCGTTAATGTCGTCGGTACTGAACAATACCGCGGTGGTGGGCACCTTGCTGGGGCCGCTAAGCCGGCAGACCCAGCATCCGGTCGGACGCTTGCTGATGCCGCTGTCTTATGCCTCGATATTGGGTGGCGTCACCACCTTGGTCGGTACCAGCACCAATTTGGTAGTCGATTCGCTATTGCGCCAGGCCGGTATGCCGGGGTTGCAGATGTTTCAATTTGCCTGGGTCGGGGTGCCGTTGCTGCTGGCTTGCGGCGCCACGATGTTGTTGATGCGCCGTTTGCTACCCGCTAACGGTTCGGCCCAAAGCCGGCAGCACGCACCGTATTTTTTGGAAGCCCGGGTGGCGGAACATTCGCCGCTGATCGGCCGCAGCGTGGAGCAAAACGGCTTGCGCGGCATGCAGGGCCTGTTTTTAGTGGAGATGGTGCGCGACGGGCATCTGCTCAGTCCGGTACGCCCCACCGACCTGCTGGAAGCCCGCGACATTTTGTTGTTTAGCGGCAGCTTGGACAAGGTTCAGGAATTACAGCGTTATCCCGGTTTGGAAATTTTCGGCAATGATGTCGACGCATTGTTCGCGGATAATTTGCTGGAAGTGGTGATCGCACATTCATCGGAATTGGAAGGCAAGACATTGCGGGAAGTGGATTTCCGCTTGATGTTCGACGCCGGCGTGGTGGCGATTCGGCGCGGCGACCGGCAACTCACCGGCAAACTGGGGCAAGTCGAACTGAAGGTCGGCGATTGCCTGGTGCTGGCGGCGGGCCACGATTTCAGGCAGCACCGCAATGTGGAGCGCAACTTTCATCTGCTCTCCAGCGAACCGTTACGGCCCCGCTTGAACGCCAAGGAAAACCTGCTGACGCTGGGGTGTTTCGCGCTGGTGATAGCCTGTTCGGCCGCCGGGGTATTTCCGCTATTGAACGGCTTGTTGGTGATGCTGGGAATATTATTGGCGGCCGGCGTGCTCACGCGAATGGAAATGCGGCGGCGTTTCCCGTTCGACGTCTGGCTGTTGGTCGGATCGGCCTTGGCGGTTGCCGGAGCGTTGGAGCAATCCGGCGCCGCCAAGCTGATTGCCGGGACATTGAACGGGCTATTCGGCCACGGCGGCTTGATGGGGTCCTTATTCGCCATATATCTAATGACCTGGCTGTTGACCGAACTGATCACCAACAATGCCGCCGCGGCTCTGGCTTTGCCGGTGGGCCTGGAAGCCGCCAAGGCTCATGGGGTAGACCCTATGCCGTTCGTGATGGTGGTGGCTTACGCTTCCAGCGCTTGTTTTCTAATCCCGAGCGGCTATCAAACCCATTTGATGGTGTTATCGCCCGGTCGATATAAAACCCGCGATTTCATCCGTTTCGGTTTGCCGATACTAGTGGTATACAGTGCGCTAGTGCTGTGGCTGACGCCTATCGTGTTTGCTTGAGTGAATCTTAGGGCTGAAGAAATGAACGAATTAAAAGTAGATATTTACACCGAACCTAGCGACATCGACCTGAACACCTTAAACAACTTGGGGCCGCTACGCAGAATGGCCGGCATCTGGTCGGGTCGGCGCGGCGTCGACATAAAACCCAAGGCTGACGGGCCTAAATCGCAGGAGTTCGTCGAGCGGCTGGAGTTGCAACCGATAGACCCGGTCACCAACGGCCCGCAACTGCTGTACGGTTTGCGTTATTTTACTCACATTACCAAGCCCGGCCGGATTAAAACCTATCACGAACAAGTCGGCTATTGGCTGTGGGAACCGGCGACCGAAACCGTGATACATACCTTGACGATACCGCGCGGCTTGGTGGCCATGGCGGCGGGACGGGCCGCGGCCGACGCCGACGGATTCGAGTTGCAAGCCAGCGAAGGCTTGGATACCTGGGGCATTTGTTCCGCGCCGTTTTTAGCGCAAGCTTTTCGTACCGTGGCCTTCAATATTCGCGTGCTGTTTAACCCCGATGGTACCTGGTCATACCAAGAAGACACGGTTCTGCAAATCCAGGGCCAAGCTCAGCCCTTCCATCATACCGATAAGAATATCCTCGACAAGATTGCCGAACCTACCCCTAATCCCTTGGCCCGCCGCGTTTGAACGCATCCTCCGTCCTCGGATAGGGTAGGGCAAGCCTTTCATGGTCCTGAAAGTATCATTAAAGTCGAAGGCAGCGGCGTATTATTCTTGTTAGCTTGCGTCAATCCGTTATTCTTGTGGGAGTATATCCACAGCAAACCCAGGAATCATGGCTATGAAGAATCGCGAACGGCTGCAATTTACCGGTCAAGGCGGCGAGTATTTCAAAATTTGGATCGTCAACTTATTGTTGAGTATTTTAACCTTGGGCATTTATTCGGCTTGGGCCAAGGTTAGGCGTAACCAATATTTTTACCGGCACACCCGGCTGGCCGGCGCGTGCTTCGATTATCACGGCGACCCGAAAGCCATTCTGAAAGGCAGAATAATAGCCGTGGTCTTGGTAGTTGCGTATACCTTGGCCGGAAGATTTTCCCCGCTCATCGCGCTGGCGATATTGTTGCTCATCCTGTTGGTGATGCCGTGGCTGCTGAAGCGCTCCTTGCGGTTTCGCTTATACAATTCCAGCTACCGGGGGTTGCGGTTCGCTTTTTACGGCAAAACCGGCGGCGCTTATCTCAGTTGGCTGGCGTGGCCGCTTGCCTCCGTGCTTAGTGTGGGACTGTTGTGGCCTTTGACTCAGCAACGCATCGTTCGCTATATGCGCGACAACTCGGCTTACGGCAATGCATTGTTCCGTTTCACCGCCGGCACGGGCGGTTTTTATAAAATTTATTTATTGGTGATCCCCATGCTGGTGGCCATTTTCGTCCTGCTTTTGGTCGCCAGCCAGTTGGTGATTCCCGATGACGTCGAGCAACGCATGGCGGTCGGCGGCGCCTTGGCCGGCATAGGCACATACCTGGGCATGCTGATTTTCGGCTATCCCTACGTGTCGGCCCGCTTGCAAAATCTGATTTGGAACAATACTCAATTGGCCGGCGTACATCGCTTCACCTCCGAGGTTAAAGCGTCTGGCTTGTTCGGCATCATGTTCAGCAATTTAATACTGACGCTGTTGACCTTGGGTTTTTATAAACCCTTTGCCGATATTCGCTTGGCCCGCTATCGCATCGAGCATATCAGCCTGATTCCCGGTGCGGATTTGGAAAACATAGTTGCCGGCATAGAGTCTCAGGCCGCGGCAACCGGCGAGGAAATCGCCGAAATGTTCGATTTCGACATCGCGCTTTAAAGCATGTTGTCCGCCCGCTATTACGACGGTCGGACGGCCGTTCCGCACACGGTGCAACTGCGAGTGTGCGGTTCGGTGCTGTTTTTGCAGGGCGACAATCTCGAACGCCGGGACGCTTTGGCGGCGTTGAGCATCCCTGCGCCGCTGGGTTCCGCGCCCAGGACGATTTTGTTTGCCGACGGCGGCCGCTGTGAAGTGGAGGACATCCAAGGCTTTGCCGCGCTGTTTCCGGCAGGTCCGGGCTCTAATCAGCTGGAAGGCCGCTGGCTGTACGCGATAACGGCGCTGGTATTGGCGGCCGGTTTGGCCGTAGCCGCCTATTGGTGGGGGCTGCCTTATTTGGCGCGGCTGGTGGCGGACAGGATTCCCGATGCGGTGCTAACAGACATGGACGGCTATTGGCTCGGCAACTTGGATGATAGCGTGTTGGGCGCCTCTGTGTTGGACGGCGCGCGTCGGCAAGCCATCGAACAGCGGGTAGCCGATCTGATTTTGCCGGCGGGAGCGGTCAGGCCGCAGTTGGTTTTTCGCGGCAGTGAGCGTTTGGAGCCGAATGCCTTTGCCTTGCCAGGCGGTAGCGTAGTGATCCTGGACGGCTTGGTCGAAATGGCGGACGAGGATGAAATCGTCGCGGTTTTGGCACACGAAAGCGGCCACGTCAGTCAGCGTCACGCGTTGCGGCAGCTGTTGCAGGCCTCGCTGGTCGGCCTGATAGTCGCTTGGTATGTGGGCGATTCGAGCAGCCTGTTGGCCGTAGTGCCGAGCGCACTATTGCAAACGCGCTATTCACGCGATTTGGAGCGTAGTGCCGACGAATTTGCAATCGAAGTGATGCGCTTGAATCACATCCCGCCCGGCCGCTTGGCCGACCTGTTGCTCAAATTGCAAGCCCGGCAAGCGCAGGATGAAGCGGGTTTTGTGCGGCGCCTGGACTCGGTGCTGGATTATCTGTCGTCCCATCCGGCCAGTGAGGAACGCATCGCCCTGCTGCGCTCGCAATCCCGATGAGATGCTCGGAAGTGGCCGGCCGCTTGGGTGCGATTGATGGACTTAGGATACCGTCACAAATAACGTCCCGAAATTGAAAGAGCAGGATTTATGAAAGGCTATCGGTTTTTGAGTCGCTAGTGCGACGGCCTGGAAGGCCCGAGTCAGCCGACACCCGACACCCGCGTGAATCCTTCGGCGCTCAGCGCGGCAAACGGGATTTGGGTCTAAGAATCCATAAGGCTTGAGAAAATAGGGAAGTTGTTATTAGCGAAATCCTTAGAAGCGCTCGAATTTGTTTAAGTCGACCGGCGCTTTGCCGGGATTGGTTCGCCTCGCCCGCGGTTCGCGCCTTGGGGAGGATTCTCGGTAATGATCGACGAATAGCTCGATAGGCTCTACTTGTTTAAGGGTAAAAAAGCTCATCAAATGTTGCAATTGCTCGGTTTGGCTGGTGGTTTGCTCGGCTGTGGTGGCCAATTGTTCGCTGGCGGCCGCGTTTTGTTGGGTAATACGGCTGATGCGGTTCATGGCAACGTTGATTTGGTGCACGCCGGCCGACTGTTCTTGCGAAGCGGCGGAAATTTCCTGAACCAAATGGGAAGTTCGGTCGATGCCGCTGACGATATCTTCTAACATTTTGCCGGCGATTTCGGCTTTGGCGACGCTATTCTCGGCCAACGTGCCGATTTCCTGGGCTGCGACGCTGCTGCGCTCCGCTAATTTGCGCACTTCGGCGGCGACTACCGCGAAGCCTTTGCCATAGTCGCCGGCCCGGGCCGCCTCTATGGCGGCGTTTAGCGCCAGCATATTGGTTTGATAAGCGATGTCGTCGATGATGCCGATTTTTGCCGCGATGTGTTTCATCGCATCGACGGTGTCTTTAACCGCGATACCTCCTTTAGTCGCTTCGGCGGCGGCAGCGGTCGCGATGCCGTCGGTGATTTTGGCATTCTCGGCGTTTTGCTTGATGCTGGCCGCCATTTGCTCGATGCTGACGCTGGTTTCTTCCACTCCGGCTGATTGTTCGTTGGAATCGCGCGCCAGGGAGTGCGCGGTATCGGCGATTAATTCCGACGCTTGGGCTAGCTGGTTGGTCGCGGCGAGCACTTGAGAAATCGTTTGCGACAATTTGGCGATGGTGTTGTTCACCGTGTCCTTAAAGCTGCCGAGTTGGCCCTGGTAATCCCCCGCCACCGTGCAGGTCAAATCGCCGTGTTCCACCCGCAGCAAGGCGTCGGCCGCTGCGTTGACCGGTAAAATCACCGCATCCAAAGTATTGTTGAAGCCGGCCACCAGTTTACGGAAATCGCCTTGATGTTTGCCGGCGTCCGCCCGTACCTCCAAGCGGCCGGCCAGCGCGGCTTCCACCAGGAGTTGGGCGTCGGCCAACACGGCATGCAGCGCGGTTCGTAAGGTTTGCATGGCAGCCAGCAATTGTCCGGTTTCGTCTTGGTTGCGTGCCTCCAGTTGGAAATCCATATCGCCTTGGGCGATCTTTTGTGCCGCGTCGACGGTAGCCGCCAGCGATTTACCGATATGCCGAGGAAAAAACCAGACGAACAGCAAGCCTAAACTCAGGCCGATGGCGGTAGCAATCGTCATGCCGGCAATGCCCAGTTCGATTTTTTCGGCCGATTGGGTTTGGGTATCCCGGGCCGCTGCGTTGATCAGATCGGTTAATTCGTCTATCACCTGACGGGCCGCTTCGAATGCGGCTTCGCCGCGCTGGTAATTCTCGGGTTTGCCGGCTTCTATCGCCTGCGCGTTCTCCAGGCTTTGTTGCTGCCACGCGCTAAATGCGCTATCGAAGCGGGTTTTGTAAGCCGCCGTATCCGGCAAATCGCTAAGGGCCACAAATTTATCGAAGCGGGTTCTGGCTTGCTGTACATTGTCGCTGCGGAATTGGCTCAGTTTTTCGAAGGCTTCCGAATGCGGTTTCTCTAAGCGTAGCGAACGTTCCGCCACTATCGCTTGATACATGTCGCGGTCGCTTTCCAACAGAACGCCCAAGGCCGGCATTTGCACGCCGCCTAATCGGGTGACTCGCTCGCCTAATAGGTTGATGTAGTGGTAACCAACCCCGGCCACTATGATTAAGGCGATAGACATCAAAGCGATAGGTATGCCGGTTTTGTAACGAATCGATAAATTAAAAAAAATGTTCATGTGTTTTCCACATTCTCGGTGCGAAACGGAAAGCGGGTAACTATTCAGCGCGAAGCACAAATCGCCCCTCCATCAGGAGAAGGCGTAACCGCCTTCTTCACGATAACCGCTGAATAGTCACGAAAGCGCTAGCATTAGAGGTAAATGTAGCAAACAAATGTATTCCGGCTTGGCTGTGAAAATCATAGTGGCAGTGCGTCCTCTTCGCGAACAGCCTTTCGAGTCGCGATTCCACTGTCAATGCTTTTTCATCGGCCGGGGTGAGTGCGATGCTTTCGTGCACGTTAGCCGGCGAGCAGCAATTTCTGGCTTGACGGCCGGCGCGGGGGTATCATCCGGCGCAGCTCCGTTATCCGAGTAAACCGCCATGAAATGGATCAGCCGCATTTTTATCTACAGCCGGGCACTGCTTTTAGTCCTGCTTGTCGCCACAAGTCCGTCGGCATCCGCCGTGACCGGCGCTCTGCCTTGGCCCGATTTCGTCGAGCGATTCGTTGCGGGCTATTTCGAACAGCATCCCGAATTCGCCGCCGATGCCGGTCGTCACGAGTATGACGGGCGTCTGCCGGATTGGAGTGCGGCCGGTTTGCGCAACACCGAAAATTGGCTGGAAGCGCAGCGCGTTCAAGCCTTGGCCTATCCGGATCAAGCGTTGACGCCGCAACAGCGCTTCGAACGCGATTATCTGGTAGCCGTAGTCGGCAAACAGCTGTTTTGGCGGCGTCAAGTCGGCACGCCGTACAAAAATCCGCTGTTTTATTCCCGTGCGCTGGATCCCAACCTATACGTCAACCGTGCTTACGCGCCGCTGCCGGTCCGCATGCAAGCGTTTTTGAACTATGCGGACAATGTGCCTCAAGCCGCCGCGCATATCCGCGCCAACTTGGCCTTACCGTTGCCGCGCAGCTTCATCGACATTGGTAAAACCGTATTCGGCGGCATGGCCAAGTTTTACCAAACCGACGCCAAAGCCGCGTTCGCCGACGTTGCCGATACGGCTTTGCAGCAACGATTTGGCCAAACCGTGCCGAAAGCGGTGCAGGCCATGCTGGACTTGGTGACTTGGCTGGAGCAGCAACGCGCTACGGCGACCGAAGATTTCGCTTTGGGAGCGCAACGGTTTGCGCAAATGCTGAAAGAAACAGAAGGCGTCGACATTCCGTTGCCGCACCTGGAGCAAATGGGCCGGGCCGATTTGCAACGCAACTTAACCGCGTTGCGGCAAGCGTGCGGGCTGTATGCACCCGGCGAGACGACGGCTGAGTGCGTCGCCAAAGCCGAAGCGCATAAACCGGCCGACGGGGCGGTGGCCGCGGCCAATCGGCAGTTGCAGCAACTCAAAGCCTTTGTTGCCGAACGGCATTTGCTGAGCATACCCGGCGACGAAGATGCCGTTGTCGCACCCTCTCCGGCTTATGCCCGTTGGAATTTGGCTTATATCGACATTCCCGGCCCGTTCGAACGCAACTTGCCGTCCATCTATTACGTGGCTCCGCCCGATCCGGCTTGGACAGTCGAAGAGCAAGCCGCCTACGTGCCGGGAGAGGCGAATTTGCTGTTCGTTTCCGCTCACGAAGTCTGGCCGGGGCATTTTCTGCAACATCTGCATGCGCATCGGGCCGGCTCGCCACTAGGCCGCTTATTCACCAGTTATGCGTTTTCGGAAGGCTGGGCCCATTATGTCGAAGAATTGATTTGGGAGGCGGGTTACAGCCACGGCGATCCGGAAACGCATATCGGCCAATTGCTGAACGCCTTGTTGCGCAACGTGCGTTTTTTGTCGGCCATCGGCTTGCATACCCAAGGCATGACGGTTGAACAAGCCGAGCACATGTTTCGCGAACACGCTTTCCGCGATCCAGGCAACGCCCGCCAACAGGCCGCGCGCGGTACCTTCGACCCGGCTTATCTAAACTATACCTTGGGTAAGCTGTTGATTCGGCAATTACGCGACGATTGGACGGCCAAGCGAGGCGGCAAAGCGGCGTGGCCGGCCTTTCACGACGCATTTCTGTCCTACGGTGCGCCGCCGATAGCTATGGTTCGTAAAGCGATGATGGAGGCAGGTGCGAAGCGCTGAGTCAAACGACGCGCAGTCGCGAGGCCGGTTTTGCAAATCGCGACTATGTGTCTGTCCTACCAAGATGTTCAAAGTATTGAGGTTTTTCGGCGGGAGCGACGCCTTCGTCGCGACGAAGGCGTCGCTCCCGCCATGACTTTCAGAGTATAAATTTTGTCGTCGTTCATCCATTCTTGATCGAGGAAAGCCTATGAGTTCCGAAACGATTTTTAGTAAAGTTCCGCCACTGCAAGTTTCCGGCAAATGGCCGATTTATCTGCTCTCGGCAGCTGCCTTGCTGGTCGTCGGTCACTATTGTTTCGGCATCAACGACGCCGGCGAACGCACGGTGGTGCAATACCCCAACGGCACCTTATACGTCAGGTTCAACCCCGGTATTTATTTCAAAGGTTTCGGCAAAACCGAACCGTACTGGGATGTGGCTACCTACGATTTCGACAAGGCCGGCTCGGCCGGTAAAGACAGCGAACATAGTTTATCGGCTAACGGTATATCGGTACGCTATCAGGACGGCGGTACCGGCGTCGTTTACGGCAAAGCGCGTTTTGCCTTGCCTAACGACGAAGAAACGATGATTCGCTTGCACAAAGACTTCCGCAACCGCTATGCCGTCGCCGAAAAATTGATCCGCACGATCACCGAAGAATCGATGAACTTGACCGCGGGCTTGATGACTTCGGAAGAGGCTTATGCGGAAAAGCGCGGAATTTTTACCCAATGGGCTGAACAACAAGTGACCTCCGGCAAGTTTTTTACCGAGTTGAAAGCCGTTACCGAGAAGGAAGAAAGCACCAAAGAGCACATTACCCGTAACATACCGGTCATCAAGTACGGCGAAGACGGCCAGCCGCTGCAGCATTCCAGCGATTTTAAAATGTACGGCATTCTGGTTAACGGCTTTCAAATCACCGATTGGGATTTCGAAAAAAAGACCCTGGAGCAAATTTCCCGCAAACGCGAGGCGACCATGGGCATCATCACCGCCAAAGCCGATGCGGAGCGGGCGCGGCAAGAAGCCTTGACGGCGGAGGAACAGGGTAAGAAAAACGTCATGGTGGACCGTTACGCCAAGGAACAGGAAAAAATCCAGGCCGTAGTCGACGCCGAAAAGGAAAAAGAAGTCGCGGTTACCAAAGCCACTCAGGCGGTGTTGGTCGCCGAGCAAGGCAAACTGGAAGCGGAGCAAAAGCGCTTGGCCGCCATTGCCTATAAAGAAGAGCAACGATTGCGCGGCGAAGGCGATAGCGAATACAAGCGGCTGGTGATGAGTGCGGACGGTGCCTTGACCGCCAAACTGGAGGCCTGGAAAACGGTACACATACGCTATGCCGAAGCGATAGAAAAGCAAAAATGGGTGCCGGAAATTCAAATGGGTGCCGGCGCGACCGGCGGCGGGGCGGCCAACGACTTGATCGAATTGCTGAAAGCGCAAACCGCCAGGGAGTTGAAACTGGATATGAGCATGAAAGGCAATTGATGCCGGCCAGACAAGTGCCGCACGCATGCGGATCGTTTAGATATGCAATGCATGCCTGGGCTGCTTTGTATAATAAGCGCATCTTCCACAGCCGTAGCCGTCTATACCGTGTCAGTCGATATTTGCACCTTTGTCCGTCAAGCCACCGGTGCCAAAACCGCCGCAAAACGGCAGGCCATACAGCGGCTGTGGAGCGGTTACGGCGAGATCGCCCGTTACGCATTGACCGGCGGCGTCTACGACAGCGTGGTCGTCAAGCATGTGCAACTGCCGGAAGGCAAAGCCGTCGGCGACTTGTCCCACCAACGCAAGGTACGTTCCTATCAAGTGGAAACCGTTTGGTACGATCGATGGGCCGGACGTTGCAATGGCGTTTGTCGGGTAGCGCACGGCTTGGCATGCGCGGATTTCGGCGGCGAAGTGGTCATGGTGTTGGAGGATCTGGATGCCGCCGGCTATTCGCGCCGCAGGCGTCGCGTCAGCGAGTGCGACATCGTCGCCTGTTTACGCTGGCTGGCCGAATTTCACGTCAATTTCCTGGGTGAAGCGCCGGAAGGCCTGTGGCCTATCGGCAGCTATTGGCATCTGGATACCCGCCTGGATGAATGGCTGGTATTGGACGACCCACCGTTGAAAAGGGCCGCGGCGGCCATAGACCGCGCGCTAAAAGCCAGTCCGTATCAAACCCTGATTCACGGCGATGCCAAACTGGACAACTTTTGTTTCGCAGATCACGGGGTAGGCGTTGCGGCAGTGGACTTTCAATATGTCGGCGGCGGCCCCGGCATCAAGGACGTCGCTTATTTCATCGACAGCTGTTTGCCGCCGGACGCATGCGAACGCCGCGAAACCGAATTGTTGGATGTTTACTTCGCCGAACTACGCCGGTCGCTGCATACACACGGCAAATCCGCGAAAGCCGAGGCGCTAATTACCGACTGGCGCGCCCTATACCCAGTCGCCTGGACCGATTTTCACCGTTTTTTAAAAGGCTGGAGCCCCGGGCATTGGCCAAGAGACAGTTATAGCGAGCGCACTGCTAGTCGGGTTATCCGGCAATTAATACCAGAAGTCGGGTATGGACCTATCCGCGAATGATTTAGGGCTATTTGCCAATTAGGCTTGCAAGACAACCTAAGGGGGCTTTAGCATTGAATCTAATAACATGGTTGGAATTTGGTCATCGGGAAATGATCGCGTTGTTACGGCCCTAAGTTGCCGCAAAATATTTAATTTGTGTTGACAACGATCGGTCAATAAGCTGTCAACCGCTTAGGGTACGCACCGCATACCATTTACGGAACTTCCAATGAGCCAAACACAACAATGGTACGCGGTACGTACCCTACTTGGTTTATAGCACTAACGGAATAACTCTGGTACAGTTTTACACCGTTTCTTATGTTGATTGTCACGGAGGTTGGCATGGACAGCTGTTTATCCGAGAGAGTCTTTTCAATCATTACGAATATATTTTGATAAATTTTCACCAGTTTAAGGAACCTCTGATTAATTAGCGGCAAGCGATATAAATCGACAACAGTCCTGCTTTCGAGATAACGCACATGGAACCGTATCAACAGCTGAGTTTTGCCGATGCCGAATAGGCCAACAAAGGTAAACTGACACGGCGCGAAAAGTTTCTGAACCAACTCGAAGACCTGTTGCCGTAGTCGGTCATGTGCGCGGTGATCGAACCCCGTTACGCATCGGGTAAAGGACGCGGCCGCAAGCCGTTTGCCCTGAATGCCATGCAGCATGTGCACGTGGCACAGATTGTCTATAACTACTCCGATCCTGACATGGAAGACGCGCTCTATGAGATTGAATCGCTACGGCGCTTTTGCGGCATTCGTCTGGAAGCCGTGCCGGACGAAAGCACGATCTTGCAATATCGGCATTTGCTGGAACAGCACGGCTTGAGCGAGCAAATCTTCGAAGAGATCAACCAAACGCCGGGTGAACGCGGGCTGTTTTTGAGAGCTGGCATCGACAATCGTGCCAGCCTGATTGCCGCACCGACCTCAACTAAAAATCAAACCAAGGCGCGTGATCCCGAGATGCATTCGAGTAAAAAAGGCAATCAATGGTTTTTCGGCAGCAAATTTCACATCGGCGTCGATAGCGAAACCGGCTTGGTGCATACGCTCAAAGTCACCGCAGGAAATGTGAGCGACGTGGCTGAAGCGGCCAACCTGCTGCACGGCGAAGAGCACTTCGTGCACGGTGACGCCGGCTATCAAAGCTTGGACCGACGCCCCGAGATGCCAACCGAAAATCCGCCCGCCTGCGTGATTGCGATGCGTCTGGGTAAACTGAAAAAGTTGACTCAAGACGAGAGCACGGCGGCCAAAATACTGCGAGACGCCGCCAGAGAGCTGGCCAGCCGTCGCGCCGAGGTTGAGCACGTGTTTTGGGCTATTAAAATCCGCTTTGGTTACGCCAAGAATCGCTATCGCGGTTTAGCCAAAAACGCCGCCCGATTAACCTTTTTGACCGCGATTGCCAATGTGCTGCGCGGTGAGGCGCATGAACGTCGATGCCTGATTGCGTCTGCCATTTGAAAATAGACTCCCAAAACCGCTGTTTTTCAAGAAAAACCGGCTGTTTTGATAAAAATCAGTCGATTATTGAAGTTTTTGACCAGCCTTAGAAATGACTGTTGCTCAAAACGGCTGTTTTTCAGAGGTTCCTTAACAACTACTAACTAAACACATCCAACTGTTTTAAAAATTGATGCTGGCTGTAATGCATACATCATCTGCCATAAAAATTTACGCCAGCATACTTTTTAAAATGATTGAAAATTTTCACATAACTACTTTAGACTTATTTATGACAAAAAATATTAATTTAGCATGCGTAGTTTTAATTATCTTATTTTTGAAAACAGCCTTAGCCCAAGAAAACGCTATAATTATAGCCGAAGAAAACATTAAATCTAGCTTTTCGAATTTCACTTTACCAATGCCCGTAGCATTAAAAATAAATTTGACAAATGGCACAAGAAGCATAATTAGCCAATCAAAAAGCCAAGACTTTGAAAACCCTACTCCAGATAGAAGTTGGGGGCTTGTTTCTGCACTAGCTGTCGAGTCCAATGGCAATCTAGTTGTTGCATCGAATCTCAGCAATGGATTGCCTGAGAGTTATGGACATATCTCTCTCCACAGGATCGACTCCAAAACTGGAAATAGGAAATTAATTAGTGACTTCAATAACTCAGATCAAGGTGTATTGCGGCAACTTAGCAAAGTTTATGATATTGCAATTGACAAAACAGGAAATGCTATTATTTCCACAAGTTCAAGCGAAAACTCCACTAAAAATCTGTTATTATCAGTTGACTTAAGCAATGGCAAAAGAGAAATAATAAGCGACGGAGATCGATTGTCTCAGGGCCCTGGAAAGGGATTTCGTTCCATTGCAATTACGTCAGAAAACGCAATAATCACTGATTATATTGGAAACATATATCAAATTGATAAAAACATAGGCGCCAGATCAATCTTGAGCGACTTGAACAATGTTTTACAAGGCCCTATTATTTTTGGATTACCTCAGACACAGTATCTTGGATTCTGGGATATTCAAGTATCTCTACCCAGGTATCCACTAACCGTAGACTCCAGCGGAAATATATTTGGCGTACTTCCTGGAGTAGGTCTCGACAACTATGGAATACTTGTTTCTATAAACCCCGCAACAGGTTATAGGAAAATAATTAGCGACTTTGGAGATAATTCACAAGGCCAAATAATATATAATCCAATTAATATTAAAGCAACCAGCGCTGGACAAATATTAGTCTTAGATGATGGTGGAAATATTACTGGCGGAGCCCTCTTTAGTATTGATAGGTCGAATGGCTATAGGTCGTTGATTTCAGATTTTTCAAGTTCTAAGCAAGGTCCAGGAAAAAAACCAGTAGCACTTGCAGTGGGCAATATAGGAGACACTGAAAATCTAGGTTACCTTAACGATATTGGCTTCGATTTTGTGGCATCAAATAGCTCTGTTACAATCGGAGAAAATTTATCCTTATCCACTAGTTTAGTTAACAATACCGATGCAACTCTCACCAACACAAAACTCTCGATAAATCTACCAAAAAATCTAAAATCTATAACAGTTACATCTAGCCAAGGCTCTTGTAAAGGAAAAACAAAAGTCCAATGCAAATTTAATACCATTTCTGCGGGAGCTTCTGTAAGTGTGACAATTGAGACTGTTGTGAATAAAGCTTACAAAAAACCAAAAACAGTATCAGGTAAAGCAAGAATTGCTTTTACTATGCCAAAACATATAACTTACGGGAAACTAAAGGCATTCTCTAAAACTTCGAAAGCCGAATTTATACTTACGCCTAATTAATGGTTCTGTAGCAAAGTTGCCGCTGACCTTGGATAATAGTTTAGATTTGAACGGCCGTACGGCGGGTAAACCGTTGGTGTAAGGTGGATTCGCGAAGCAATCCACCATTGATGGCTTTCGATATGCCCGCGCTGCTTGATCGTGCATTTGAGGTTTTGGCGGATTGTCGCTATCGCTCCGAATCCGCCCTACGCTTGATTTGAGTTGGCGGATTTTGGATTAACCACGTTTTGTTGTCGGGGGTGGCGCTGCCGAATTATCGACGGGTTTTTGTGGCGGGCGGGTGTTATTTTTTCACGGTGAATCTGCTGGAACGCCGTTTGACGCTACTCACTGATCACATCGACCTGCTGCGCGATTCGGTGCGCCGCGTGAAGCGACTGTATCCGTTTTATATCGACGCCTGGGTGGTACTACCGGATCACATGCACATGGTATTGACCCTGCCAGCGGATACCGCTGATTTCTCAGTTCGTCTGCGGCTGATGAAACTGTTGTTCGCCAAAGGGTTACCGCGCAGCGAACGCCTATCGGCGACCCGTCGCAATCGCAACGAACGCGGCATATGGCAGCGGAGGTTCTGGGAGCATGCAATACGCGACGATCGGGATTATTCCAGGCATATCGACTATTGCCATTGGAATCCCGTGAAACATGGCTACGTAAATCAATTAAGCGAGTGGCCTTATTCGACCGTTCATCGCGATGTGCGCAACGCGCTTTTAGCGTCCGACTGGGTCGGTTTCACAGAATCTTCGGATGCTGAATTTGGCGAAGTTAATCGTTGAGCGGAACGAGGTCGCTTGTGCGAATACTTGATTTAAGCTTGCTGCAGCAATGCGCGATTGCCGCCGCTTATCGGGCCGGACACTATATCGCCAGACACGCCGCCAGCGACGTTGCCGTCCGCACCAAAACCGGCCACCACAGCTTGGCTTCGCAAGTGGTGACCGAAATCGACCACAATAGCCAAGCGCTGATCCGGCAAACCTTGCAAGCCGCCAGCGAGCGCTTCGATTTGGCTTGGCTGGGCGAGGAAAGCCCGGACGACGGGGAACGCTTGCGCAAAGACTATTTTTGGTGCGTAGACCCGCTGGACGGAACCTTGCCGTTTATCGAGGGTATTCCCGGTTATTCGGTATCGATTGCCTTGGTTAGCAAAGACGGCACGCCGTGCTTGGGCGTGGTGTACGACCCGTTGAGCCAAACCCTGTACCACGCCGTCAAAGGCGGCGGCGCGTTTAGCAACGAACAGCCGTTATGCGTCCCCGGCAGCGAGTCCACTACCCTAACCTTCATCACCGACAAAAGTTTCGCTAACGAAGCTTTGTATCAAGCCACCGTCAACCGGCTGCAAGGGATGGCCGTGCAACTAGGCTACACCGGCTCTCGCCTGGTTTTGCAAGGCGGGGCGGCATTGAATGCCTGCCAAGTGCTCGCAGCCCCGGCTTGCTATTTCAAATTCCCCAAACTCCAAACCGGCGGCGGCAGCGTTTGGGATTACGCGGCCACCGCCTGTTTATTCGGCGAAGCCGGTGCGCCGGTCGCCGACATCTGCGGCCGGTCGCTCGATTTGAACCCGCCGGAGTCCACCTTTCTAAACCATTGCGGCGTGTTGTACAGCAGCGACAGGCACATAGCGGACGCCATGGTCAGCCTGTATCGAGAGTTGTCAGGCCGCTTGCTTGTATAAATGGGTTTAAAGCTTGATCGCTTCGACGGAAGCGGCATTGATGAACGCCTGCCAGGTTGGATTCGGCGCCCATATTTGTTGCAGCGGGAAGCGGGCTTCTTCGTCGGTGTGAGCCAAATGCAAGCGTCGGTACAAATAGACGAAAACCGAAGCACGCATGTTTTTGGCGCAATGCAGCCAAATTCGGCGCCCGGCGTAAGCGTCGGCCGTGGCAAAGAAATCGTGCAATTGCTCTAGCTTTGGTGCTTGCCAATCGACCGGAATCTGCAGGTAATTGATGCCCAGGCCGGTGATTAATTCCGCCTCGCCGGGCAGTGCATTGCTGGCGCTCGGCGGTGCCAAATTGATCACCAAGGCGATGTGCAATTGCGGCAAACGGGCGATGTCGCGAGCCGACAGCTGTCCGGAACTCCACAGCCAGTCGAAGACCCGGTAAACGTTTTCGGCGTCGAATTCTCTTGCGTCGCTGTCCATTTTTACTCCTTTGGGTGAGGTTGGCTTTGCAGCCGATGACCTGTTGCGGCGACCGGGAAGCTGCTGGCGCCGACGACAATGATCGAGCCCGTTCCGCGCAAAACCACGGCCCGGTATACCACGCCGGGCCGGGGCCGCTTTGAGCGTCGCGTTAGCCTTTTATACACAAGACTTGTTTCAAGGTGTGCACCACTTCGACCAAATCGCTTTGGTTTTCCATCACCTGATCGATCGCTTTGTAAGCGCCGGGCAATTCGTCGACGATGCCTAGGTCTTTGCGGCACTCCACGCCGGCAGTTTGCTCCACGGCGTGCCGTTCGTCGAATAAGCGTCGGGCGGCGCTGCGGCTCATGCGCCGCCCGGCCCCGTGCGAACAGGAACAAAACGCTTGCGGATTACCCTTGCCGCGCACGATGTAGGATTTATCGCCCATGCTGCCGGGGATGATGCCGAGTTCGCCGTCGCCGGCTCGAATCGCCCCCTTTCGGGTAATCCATAACCACGCGCCGAAATGCTGCTCCCGCGCGACATAGTTATGGTGGCAATTCACCGCCTCTTTAGTCACCCCGAATTTAGGCAGTTTCTTACGCAAGGCCTCGGCGATCAAATGCAGCATCTCGCGCCTATTGGCCGATGCGTAATCCTGAGCCCAGCTCACCGCCTGCAGATAATCGTCGTAATGCCGGGCGCCTTCGCTGAAATATGCCAAATCTTTGTCCGGCAATTGCAGCAAATGCCGGCCCATATCCTTGCGCGCCAAGCCGATAAAATATTCGCCTATGGCGTTACCGATACCGCGACTGCCGGAATGTAGCATCAACCAGACCTCCTGGTTTTCGTCCAAGCACAATTCGATGAAATGATTGCCGCCGCCCAAGGTACCGATTTGGCGGATCCAGGTTTGGTAAGGTTTCTTTTGTTGGGCCTGTAATTTCGGATGTTTTTGCAACAGCGCGTGTAAACCGCCGGATAAGGCGCGTATTGTCGATTCCCGTGCCTTGTCCTGTTTGTGCATGGCAAATCCGACCGGTATCGCCGCTTCGATATGCAAGCGCAAGGCCCGCAAATTATCCGGCAAATCCTTGGCTTTGAGCGACAAGCGAACCGCATGCATGCCGCAGCCGATATCCACCCCGACCGCCGCCGGAATGATGGCCCCGCGAGTCGGAATCACCGCACCCACGGCGGCGCCCTTGCCTAAATGCACGTCCGGCATCGCGGCGATATGGCTATGAATAAACGGCAGCTGCGACAAGTTGTACAGTTGCTGTAGTGCGTCGGATTCCACATCGTCGGTAAAAATTTTAACCGGGACCTTGCCTTTGCTGATAGTGCGTTTTATCGGCATGGCTGATCCTCCCGGCCAGTGCCGTACAGATAATCCAGACACAGCAACGGCATGCGTTTGCGGCGAAAATGCCGGGCTAATTCAGTACGCAACCAGGCTTGGCCGTGTTTGAAAGCTTGCCTTAGTACGTGTTGCCGGTTCGGTTCAAGATTGCACGCCACGATTACCCGCAGACGCCGACCTTCATCCTCGGAAAGCACTGAAATAATATTCAATTCGCGCAAGATAGGGTTAGTCGCCTCGCCGGCCAAAATCAGCGGCAACAAGCGCTCCACTTCCTTGCAAAACCGGTGGGCTTGCCGGCAATCGCTGTGAAGCTTGCGTCCGCGTTTTTCGTAGCGCGGATCTTGACCGTCGTCCGCGCGCCATTCGGCACACAATCGCGCCGGGTTTTTCCCGATTCGGGATGATGAATTCATAAAAACTCCCAAAGCCGCGGCGCCAAACAAGCGAAAGCTTGCCTGCGGTACGCCGCGGCGTAGAAAAAATACTGGAATGGTTGGGAGCCCCGGTCGAATCAACCGGAAAATGTCTTACCGGCGAGAAACGAACCCGAGGCTAAAGCATGCGGCAATATCGGACATAGCGAGCCTCCTGAGATTGGTGGATGAGAAAGCGCAGCATTCTAAACGATAGTCTATGTAAGTCAATAAAATGCGGCTATTTGCATTCCGAGGTTGGAATGAAAGCCACTGGGATGTAATGTTGAGTCCGGTGATTTGACCGGATTGCAGTTCTTGGAGAATTCACCGTTTGGTAGGACAAGGCATGATCGTCTTGTCCCGACCCGTTGCGGTCTATCGTCTAATCTGATTCAATGACCGCAATTTGATGTTTACCAGTCATGCCTACTAGGTTCCGATGATATACAGACGGGAAAATCATATGTTAATCAATAAATTATCGGTTCGAGGATTAATTTTCGGTAGATATACAGAACTATCTAATTACTAGTTAGGTCCTTCATATGCGCATACCCTCAAGACTCATGCCGCGAGTAGCACGAAAGCCTACCTCTTTGGGAGCGTTGGGTATTCTCGCCGTTCTACTGGCCTCGTTTGCATACTTGCTCTGGCAGCACCCAATACCCGTTCTTTGTTTCGTTGCTTTTTTCGGCGCAATCTCTGTCATCGAAACTAAGCGAGCCAAAGCCCACTTAAGCAAACTCGCCGCGCAACGTACCGGTGAATCCATATGCACGTTCGCCCGCGAAGCAAGCTGCCGGGCTAACGACACTTGGGTGGTTCGTGCAGTCTATGAGCAGGTTCAATCCTATCTTGGCTCTGAGTTTCAGTCCTTTCCCCTTAGGTGGAATGACTCGTTCGAGAAAGACCTCAAGATCGATATAGAAGATGTCGAAGCTGTCATTGCATCAGAGGTCGCGGAACGCACAAGGCGTAATTTCTCGGAAACGACGGGAAACCCAATGTATGCCAAGGTCAATACCGTTGGTGATTTGGTTCTCTTTTTTTGTGCTCAGCCAATTGAAAATGGCCGAGCCTAACATTGCGCTCAACCGGAGCGCGGTTACAATGCGGTTTTATTTTTTCAGCTTTCCGTGCCGCGCCCGGTTAGCTCTACGTTAGGTGACAAGAAATGGAATTAACCATCACCAGTGTTGACTACGCTCCTGAAGAGTTATACGACCAAGTGCCGATTGTTGTGAAATTGTTGAGAGAGATACCTGGTGAGGATCGGCCAGACTATTGGCTGGGTGAAGCAAAAAACCCTATAAAATGGATTCATGAAAATCATGAGAAAGAAATTAAACATCTTGTCCTTGCGGCTAGGTGGGAAGGAACACGGATAGAACCGAATGCCAAGGATTTACCTGTGGGCATTGCATACGTCACGGACCAATCGTTGCTAAATGACTCAAGATTGAATTTTTCTAAATGTTCCTATGTAGCAATCGGCATCTCACATGAAACAAGTAGCGGAGAACCAATTGAGAAAAATAATAATATTCTCGCAGGAACGATCGGAAAATTATTCGGTGTGGGAAATAGGTCGTGAGAGTATTGTCACCTAACAAGCGCTTCGAGGCGGACACGCAAAAGCGGCGCGCCGCTCAAGCATTTCGTTAGGCAATCAACACAGAAAACTTAGCATTATAAGGAGGTGGTTTTATTGACCAAACTTTTGAATTAGCCCCAATCGTTCATGCCTGCGTTTCGGCCAATATGTTTGGGGCAGGCCCAATACCCACGACCATCCGTAATCAATAATAGAGTCGACTTTCCGCTGAAAGAGGAAAAGCATGTGATGCTGTCAATTTTCTTCAGTCCTGGAAATTTATTGGGCCGCTCTTTATTTAACCCTCGTTTTAGGGGAGTCGCTTCTGGGGACTACTCGGCTTCCCGCCTTGCAGCGGTAGCGCATCTTTTTTCTTGTATGGCTACGGCTTTAGGTGTAATTTCTTAACCTAACACAGCGGTCAAAGGGACGCGCCGCGCCAAGGCGGTTTTGAAGGTTGGTTTTTGAATCGGGTTCGGCGGCTTCGCTTGGCTTCCTTAGGCGGCGCGCCCCTCACCTTAACGTTAAACGAGTAATATCCGACATAAATCGGCCATTCAGAAACCAACCTCAAAGGCCTGAAATTAGCCGTTAACGAGCATTGCTCTCAACCAACTTTTGCGCCTAACGATCATGAAGATCTGGCAATCGCCCAGGCAAATTAAAGGTCGTTTGGCAGGAGCAATGCATAGTTGCGAAGATGGCCTTGCGAGTCGCGGCTTTCTGTTGCTCCGCCATGGCTTTCAGAGTAACGTTCATGAAGGCTGGGCATCGCCCCGGCAAATGAAAGTCGACGTTGCTCTGTCGCTAGTGTCTTGGGGGGGCTGCCTCGTGACTTTCAGAGTAACAAGCTATTGCACCCAGCTACCATCCCAACCGTGTTTTGCTCAAAACGGTGCAGTCTGAAAACATGAGTCGCGCTGATTTTTAACCCTAGAATGCTAATAGCCCAAAATGCGTGCGGCCAAGTAAGCGCAAGTTTGGCGGATGAGTGCGCTCCGACCGTCATTGCGGCGCGCCGAAGCCGTGACCCTGGCAGGTAACGATGGTATTGCCGTTTACTTTACTACCGTCCGGGCAAATGGTGTTGTTGAAGCGGGTGTTGGCGTCGTAAAGCACCGAATCGCCGCCTGTGGCATTGGTCAAATCGGCATACGACAAATCCGCGCCGCTAAAGTCGGCACCGGCTAGCTTGGTTGAGCCCAAATAGGCGTAGCGCACGTCCGCCTGGTAAAAGTTGGCCCCCTCCAAATTAGCGGACCCTAATGCCGCATGCACCAGGTTCGCTTGATAGAGCGATGCCAGATTCAAATTGGCGCTGTCCAACACCACGCCGCGCATATCCGCATGCGACAGATCCGCCAAATAGAGGGAGGCATTGATCAAATTGGCGTAAACCAGTGTTGCGGCCGGAAAAAACGCCACTTCCAGATTGGCCGACGGCCATAACACCCCGGTCATGTCGGCGCCGTCGAAATGCACCGACGCGGCTTGCAACGGCGTGGTAAAGGCGGTGGACGATTGCGACAGATTCGCTCCCCTGAAACTGGCGCCGACGTCGCCGCCGTTCACACTCAGCGATACCCCGGTCGCATCTTCGGAGTCGTTGCCGCTGCCGAGTTTTGCGCCGACTAAATTGGCGCCGGTCAAATTGACGTCGCCCAAATCGCCGGCCAAGGTGGCGTTGACCAGCCGCGCGGCTCGCAAGTCCAAACTGCGCAATTTCGCGGCGGCGCCGGAAAAATCGCAGCCGACCAAATTTGCGCCGCTGGCCGGATTGTCGCAATCCGCCGCGTTGCCGGAACCGCCGGATGTGCCGCTACCCAGGATTTTTCGCCAATGCGAGCTGACTTGGTCCGGTTGTAAGTCCTGATTTTTGGATTTCAAGCTTTGATACAAGGTGTCGTTATAGCTCACCACGTCGCCTTTGCGGTATTTCTGCTGCTGGTCCCAAACGCCTAGGAACACCATGTTGATGCGGGTGGCGCCGGCTGCGTCGGCCACTAGCGGGGCCAGGCATAAGGAAATCAACAAAGTACTGCGTTTTAACGGTAGTTTCATGAGAGTCGTCTAAGAATGGCGGCCACCCGTATTACCCGCTGCAACCACAATCGGATACGGAGGCAACTAAAGATCGCTGGCGGCGGGCGGCCGAAATGAGAGCCACGCTCATGGTAAAAATCCGTACCGGGTGGGGCAACAGGAATATTTCCTGATTTTCAGGCTGGTCGCTAATGCAACGCCGGCCTTCGAGCCGGGGGCAAGGGCTTAGGTCTTAGTTTAATGGCAGGGGCTGGAGGGCAACGTAGCATAAGAGACTCGGCTATGATTAATGCTCAACAGTCCGGACGCCAGGCGGACTTGATCCCCGTCGGCGACGAACCGATCCAGCCGACAGGCATTATTGTGTGTATAACCGGGGGTGCTGCCGTGAAACAAACGCCGCTGTTCGACTTACACTTGCGACTAGGTGCCAAAATGACCGAGTTTGCCGGCTACCGGATGCCGTTGCACTACCCGGCCGGCATCATCCGCGAACACCTGCACTGCCGCAGCCGGGCCGGCTTGTTCGATATTTCCCATATGGGGCAATGCCGCATCGTCGGCGCGCGCGCGGCGCAAGCCTTGGAAACGCTGACTCCCGGCGGGCTGGCCGGCTTGCCGCCGGGCCGGCAAAAATACACGGTACTGTTAAATCCGCAAGGCGGCGTCATCGACGACATCATCGTCACTCGTGTCGCAACCGGGCTGGCCGTCGTGGTCAACGCCGGCTGCAAGGACAAGGACTATGCCTATCTGCGCCAAGCATTGCCGGAAGATTGCGAATTTTCCGAGCAAAACGATTTGGCCTTGCTGGCTTTGCAAGGGCCGGAGGCCACGTCGATTCTCGGCACGCTAGCGCCCGAGGTCGCGCAATTACCGTTCATGCACGGCTGTCAGGCGCAAATTGCCGGCATTCCCTGCCGGATCAGCCGTAGCGGCTATACCGGCGAAGACGGGTTCGAAATCTCGCTAGCCGCCGGCGACGCACAAGGTTTGGCAACCTTATTGTTGCAGCAAGACGGCGTGGCGCCGATAGGCCTGGGCGCACGCGATACCTTGCGCTTGGAAGCGGGCTTGTGCCTGTACGGCCACGAACTCGGCGAAACCGTCAGCCCGGTCGAAGCCGGTTTGAGTTGGCTATTTCCGGCCGGCCGCGCAGATTTTCCCGGCAGCGAGATCATATTGGCACACCTGCGCCGCGGCCCGCCACGGCGACGAGTAGGCTTGTCTATAGAAGGTAAACTACCGGTGCGGGAAGGCGCGCCGCTGTTTAACGGCGAAACACAAATCGGCGCGGTCAGCAGCGGCGGCTATTCCCCCAGTTTAGCGCGGCCGATCGCGATGGCCTTAGTCGAAACCGAATTCGCTGCGCCCGGCACCCGGCTGACCGCGCAAGTGCGCGACCAATGCGTGGCCGTCAGCGTGTGCAAACTGCCTTTCGTTCCGCATCGCTATCGGAGGTAACTCATGACTGCACCCATGAACTTGGCGCAATTGGAAATGCGCGGCAATTTCATCCGCCGCCACATTGGCCCGGACGCCGGCCAAACCCAAGCGATGTTGGCAGCGCTGGGCTTGCAGTCGCTGGAGGACTTGGTCGAACACATCGTCCCGGCCGACATTCTGAGCCGGGAGCCGTTGAAACTGACCGAAACCATCAGCGAACGCGCCGTCATCAAATATCTGCGCAAAATGCGCGAACGCAACCAGGTGCTGACTTCGATGATAGGCATGGGCTATTACGACACCATCATGCCGGCCGTCATCAAGCGCAACGTGCTGGAAAACCCCGGCTGGTACACCGCTTATACCCCGTATCAGGCCGAAGTGAGCCAAGGCCGTTTGGAAGCCTTGCTGAATTTTCAGCAAATGATCGTCGATTTGACCGGCATGGAGTTGGCCAACGCCTCGCTGTTGGACGAGGCCACCGCCGCGGCGGAAGCGATGACCATGGCGCGGCGGCTGGCGAAAAGTCCGGCCAACGCGGTGTTTGTGGATCAAGATTGTTTGCCGCAGACCATTGCCGTGGTGCAAACCCGCGCCAGATCGCTGGGTTATCAAGTCATCGTCGCCGACCCGTTCAGCCAACTGGAAAACTACGATTTTTTCGCGTTGATCTTGCAATATCCGGGTTGCAGCGGCGAGGTGCGCGACTTGAGCGCGGCCATCGCCATCGCTCACCAAAAACAAGCCTTGGCCACGGTGGCCGCGGATTTGTTGAGTCTGGTACTGCTAAAGCCGCCGGCCGCTTTCGGCGCCGACATCGCGGTCGGCAGCGCCCAACGCTTCGGCGTGCCGATGGGATACGGCGGCCCGCATGCCGCTTACTTCGCTACCCGCGACGAATTCAAACGCTCGGTGCCCGGCCGCATCATCGGCGTGTCTAAAGACGTGCACGGCCAGCCGGCTTTGCGCATGGCCCTGCAAACCCGCGAGCAACACATTCGGCGCGACAAAGCCACCAGCAACATCTGCACCTCGCAAGTGCTGCTGGCGGTCATCGCCGGTTTTTACGCGGTTTACCACGGCGCCGAAGGTTTGCGGCTGATCGCCGGCCGCGTGCACCGCTACGCGCAAATTCTGGCGGCCGGTATAGAGGCCAGTGGCCACACCGTGCTGAGCCGCTGCTATTTCGACACGCTGGTCGTGCATTTGCCGAATCGCGCCAAACGCATCGCCGCCCGCGCGGTGGAGGCCGGTCTGAATTTGCGGGTGATAGACGCCGACCGCATCGGCATCTCGCTGGATGAAACCACCACCCGCGAACAGTTACGCGCGGTGTGGCAATTGTTCGTATCGCCGGCCGCCGATCTGCCGGACATCGCCGCGCTGGACGCGCAATTGGCGGAATGCCTGCCGGAGCATCTGTTGCGCGACGACGCCATCCTGCAACACCCGGTATTCAGCCGTTACCATTCCGAAACTGAAATGATGCGCTACATGCGCCGGTTGGCGCGGCGCGACATCGCCTTGGACCGCGCCATGATCCCGCTTGGCTCCTGCACCATGAAGCTGAACGCCGCCACTGAAATGCAGGCCATCTCGTTCTACGAATTCAACGCCATGCACCCGTTCGCTCCGCTATACCAAGCCCAAGGCTACCAGCAATTGTTCAACGAACTGGAAGACATGCTATGCGACCTGACCGGCTTCGACGCTTTTTCCTTTCAACCTAACGCCGGCTCGCAAGGCGAATACACAGGGTTATTGGTGATCCGTAAATTCCACGAGGTCAACGGTCAAAGCGGACGCGATCTGTGTTTGATCCCGGCTTCCGCGCACGGTACCAACCCGGCCAGCGCTGCCTTGGCCGGCCTGCAAGTCATGCCCATCGCTTGCGACGCCAACGGCAACGTCAGCGTGGACGACCTGCGCGCCAAGCTGGACGCGCACGGCGAACGAGTGGCTGCATTGATGATTACCTATCCCTCCACCCACGGCGTGTATGAGGCAGCGTTCCGGGAGATTTGCGACTTGGTGCACGCGGCCGGCGGCCAAGTGTATATGGACGGCGCCAATTTCAACGCCCTGGTCGGCTTGTGCCGGCCCGGCACGATAGGGGCGGACGTGGCGCATTTGAATTTGCACAAGACATTTTGCATCCCGCACGGCGGCGGCGGGCCGGGGGTAGGCCCCATCGGCGTGCGCAGCCATTTGGCCCCGTATTTGCCGGAACATCCGGTGGTCGCCGGCGTCAATCCGGCGGCCGGTCCGCACGGCACCGTAGGCACCGTTTCGGCCGCGCCCTGGGGGTCGGCCAGCATTTTGACCATCTCCTGGGCTTACATCGCCATGATGGGCGCCGCCGGCTTGCGGCGGGCTACCTTGACCGCGATTTTGAACGCCAACTACATCGCCCGCCGGCTGGCGCCGCATTATCCGATTCTGTATACCGATCCCGCCGGCTGGGTGGCGCACGAATGCATCGTCGATTGCCGCGCCTTCAAAAAAACCGCCAACGTCAGTGTGGAAGACATCGCCAAGCGCTTGATCGACTACGGCTTTCACGCCCCGACCGTGGCCTTTCCGGTGGCCGACACGCTGATGATAGAGCCGACCGAGAGCGAAAATAAAACCGAGATCGACCGTTTTTGCGACGCCATGATCGCGATTCGCGCGGAAATCGGCGACATCGAGCAAGGTCAGGCCGCACCCGACAACAACCTGCTGCACAACGCCCCTCACACCCACCGCTTGTTGCTGGAAGACTGGAACCTGCCGTATTCGCGCCAACAAGCGCTCTTCCCGGACAGCCACCAGCACGACGACAAATATTGGCCCTCGGTCGGTCGCATCGACAACGTTTACGGCGATAGAAACGTGATGTGCACGTGTCCGGCGGATTGGGCGCAGGAGGGGTGAGGAGTGCGATGCGAGAATAAAACTGAGGCAAATGGGCTTTTTAGCTAAGGTGTACTATCACAGTGTATCGGCAGCCGTCGATGTTGATAAGTCCATGATTCTCGCTGAAATAACACCGGGTAGATTCAATTTAATCGAGGGTCAATATCGGCTTGAAAAAGCCGGAAAGCTGGGAATGGAGTTTGTGCCTGTTTTTAGCATTAGATGTATGGATTGACGTTTTCTCTTTCATTGCTCCATTCTGTCAAAGGTTGGAGCCTCCAAGAAATCCGGGGCGATTCAAGGATGGATTTGTTCCTATTTCTCTCGCAGAATTTAGTTTATGACCGAATAGCAACCAGCACCGAAAAGTTATTATTCGCTCAAAAACTCAGTAACCTTGCGGTCAGCGTTTTGCCAATACGGGTCCTGGTTAGCGTTTTTTGATTTTGCCGATGATTTAGTGTGTTTTGTGTCGGTGGTGCTTCGTCTCACTTCATCCCAATATGCTTTATCTTCATCCACGGCTTGGGTCGTGTTATTTTCAGCCGTTTTATCGGGTTTAACTCGTCGTCTTTTGGATGTTATGTCCGGCTTGGACGAAATGGATTTTCGGCTTTCGGATTCCGATGGCTGTTCACGCTGGTTTATAACCGGTTGGTAAGGCGGAGAAATAGGCAGCGGCTCCGGTTCAAAGCGTTGCAACGGGATGGGTTTAGGAAGTGCGACAGGTAAATCGGCTGCCGGTTGATTAACGGCCGGTTGAGGGTTGTCAGTCCGTATCATCGGTGCCGTATCACTGATGTTGTTAAAAGGCGGCTGTAGAGCATCGGTTTGCGGCGAACGTTTTGACTGATGGTCGACAGATTCCAGGATAGACGGGGGCAGCAGAAAATAAAGGCTCGCAGCCCCAAATGTCATCAGAGCCAAAAATAATATAGGGATAGGGTAATCAGCGCATAGCGTTCTTATTCGCTCAAGTCTGTTGCGAACTCCGATACGTTTGAACGGGAATGTGCTGAATCCGGAATGGAAGTCCGGCGTTGCCAACCGGGTTGGCGGCGGAAAATCCGATTTGGTGAACACATCGCTGCCGATTGCCCGCAAAGCCGTCACAAATTTCAGCGCACTGTCGAAGCGATCGGCCGGCTTTTTGGCTAATGAACGCAAAATAATGTTTTCCAGATTCGGAGGAATATCCGGCGCAAAGAAGCGCGGTGGTTGCGGAGTTTCCTCTATTTGAGCTTTCAATAATTCGTATTCGGTGTTTTTCTGGAACGGCAGGCGCCCGGTGATCATTTCATATAGCACGATGCCAAAAGAGTATATGTCTGCTCTGGCATCCACCTCTTTTCCTTGGATTTGTTCGGGAGACATGTATTCCAGTGTGCCGACCAGATAACCCTGCTTAGTTTGCCGCGTTTTTTCCAGGATCCGGGCAATGCCGAAATCCATGATTTTCACTGTGCCGGTATGGGCCACCAAAATATTGCTGGGTTTGACGTCGCGATGAATCACATTCAGCCGATGCGCATGTTCCAGTCCATCCAACACGTGACATGCATATTGAACAGCCTCCTGCCAAGGGAGTTTTTTTCGTCGGGAAAGCAGTCGATCCAGGCTTTCGCCATTTATATACTCCAGCGCCATATAGTAACGTTCACCGTCCCTGGCGAAGGCGTAAACGGTGGCTATGTTGGGGTGATTCAAGCGCCCCAATGCGATAGCTTCACTGCGAAATCGTTGCAAAACCTCTTCGCGCTGACTCAATTCGGCTCGTAACACTTTAACGGCGACTTCTCGCTCCAGCATGGAATCGACTGCCTTGAATACTTCGCCCACACCGCCTTCGCCGAGTTTGTGCAATATCTTGTAGCTTCCAATTGTATTCATGGCTGTCAGCCTAAGTTTTAGTAGTTGGCACTATGGTGACCGGTTGTTTCTCGCGGATCGCCAACAGAATTACGGAATCATTGCCGCATCCGCCTGCGTTTTCGCGCAAGCCACTACTTCCGGCGGGCCTGAGACAAACGATGAGATTGCAAATTGGCGGCGAAGTCCCGATTCGGCACAGATAACAGGGCATCGGCGCGGAGCAAGTAGCTAACCGGCTTTGCCCCTATTAGGAGTAAGCTCCCAGTCCAAAGCATTTGAGTGCCTTCGACTGGGGAGGCATTCGCTATTTTCCGGATTGATTCAATGAGCCCTGTGATTTGATTTCCACCCGACTTTAGGTGATGCCGCCGGATGCTCCGTGTTTCAAGGTTTGACAATGATCATTTCATAGAAGCTGATACGGGGGTCGACCTGGGTATCCAGTGGCATATCCATCAAACCGCTCGTTACTGCGTCCGGCGCATTGGGCGGTATTTTGATGGTGACCCAGCCATTCACCGATTGTGCGTCTTTCACGGTCTGTGCTATGAAGTTCTTGGCCGATTTCGACAATTGACCATTCGATTCCATTTTATCCATTGGAATCGAAATGACTTTCCTGTTCGAGTTCGACGCTGCGGATCGTGGCTCCGGGCCGGTGGGTCGAACAACTCTATTGTCGGGCAGCAAGGCATGATCGAATAGGGTTTGATTATCCAGTGTTTCCCGCAAAAAACTGTCCTGTATCTCCTCCAATAGTCCGGCGGCTGGGTTGGGAGGAATTTTCAAAACAAGCGTTGTACTGGAGCTAATCTGGATTTCAGCGGCAGTCAAAATTAAAAGACGCCTTTTGACGTCGTAAAAAAAAGCTTGGCAGGCGTAAATCAACGGATTGGAGGTTTTTTGGATGTCCTGGACGATTACATCACCCGGTTGCCGGCTCAAATCGGCTGCAGAGGGAGTTTTGGCGTTCTTGGTGATTGTTTTGATGATGAGCGGACTGTTTTTCGGCAATGGTTTTTGTTTTTCCAAGAAAAACATACGGCCTTTGTCGATGCGAAACATGAAGCCGGTGTTACCGCTGGATAGTCGCCATACGCCATCCACGGGTAATGCCTGACTGGTCGGAATGGCTGTTTGATTCGGCAGGGAAGGTCTGCGCGCGCATCCAAGATCGGCAACAATCAGGACTGTCATCAAAAACCAAATAACTATATTCATAACATTTCTAACGGCTTAACTAGAGTTTTTAGGTTAAATATATTATTCAGACATTTGATTTATATGGTAAATTTTTTATGAATTCGGACATGATATTGGTTGCATGATTACCAAAAAGCCCAGAAAGGATACTCGGATGAATCGTGCCACAAACCGCATAGAACTGCCAGCATTAACCGCCGATCTGTTAAACGTCAGCGGTGTGAAATGATTTAATCATCCCGGGCACTTCGAAAGACACTGTTTATACTGTCCTTAGAGGTGAATATGAGCAGGAACCGATTTGAATTCCAGCCCTAGAATGCAAATAACCTTTTCTTCATATAGTGCTGCTAATTGCAGACTGTTTCTATTGTTGTGCCCGTTGCGTGATATGGCCGATTTGTTTCGGCAAACATCGGCATTTCCCGCAATTTGCCGGCTCAAGCCGGGTATAGCCTAGCGGCAGGCGCGACATGTCAACAGCCGCCGCCGATGCGCGAGAGCGCAAGAAGCCGCGCCCGCCCTGCATTTTCGGTGGGGCAATCCCGATAATCGCATCATTGGTTGTCCGCCTGATGAAGGTAAGCCGGGCATGGCCCGAGTATTGCCTGTCAGCCTGTGCTCGCTCAACCTAGCACCAGCCGTTTTACGAGCGTAACGGCCTTGGTTTCGCAAGAAATCCGAGCCAAGCACAATACATTCATCAGGTGAGGACTCATGAGGGATAAATCAGCACGCTGGCTTTTAGGCAGGGCTTTCATATTTTTAAACCTATTACTGTTTTGCGCCGGCATTCAGGCCACCCCTAAGTTGACCGTCAGCAGTGCCGTCATCAGTAAAAAAACCGGCAGCTTGACGGTGAAAGGCCAATTCAGCTTGGGTAAGGGCGACAGCATGCCGCAAGATAGCGAGCTACAGCTGTTGCACGGTGAGGGCGGAGCGCTGGGCGACGGCAGCGGCTCGTCGCTGTTTTCCTTGGCTACCGACGGCAAAAGCCGCAAGCAAAAATTCAGTTTTAGCGTGCCCAAGCAACAGTTGGCGGACAAGCCCTGCACGGTTACCGTGGTCGGCGCGGAGCTCAGCGCCAGTAAGAAAGTCGCCGGTGCTCCTAAAGACTGCGGTTTAACTCCGGTTTGCAAAATCGTCACGCCTAGCCTGCCGAAAGGCGGCGAATTCGCCAGTTATACGGCCGGCCAGTTAGTTAACTTCGTCGGCAGCGCCAAATTAAAAAATAAAAAAGCGGCTCCGCTCAGCTATGAATGGGATTTTTCCGGCGGTGCGGTCGGCGAGACCATGGAGCGGGGAAACGGGCTTTTTTATCGCGACGGTCACCCGGATACCGCGTCCGCCAACGTGACGTTCGTGCGGGATAACAGTTATTACCGGGCGCGTTTTGCCGCTACCGATGCGGCCGGCCGCCGCTGCGAAGCCGCCATCACGGTCAAGGTCGGCGAACCGCCGAACCCGCCGGATTCCGTTATCGCCATGGCCGCCGCTTCGGCTAAAACGGCACCGCTGCGAGGCAGCGAGCTGGACGGTGCCGGAGACGACGTGGTAGTGATTCCGTTCGAACAATGGAGCATGAGCCACGACAGCGACATCAAGTCGATACGCAATGCTTATATGCCGTACAACCCTTTGGTGACCTCGATGAATGCCTACGCTTACAAAAAAGCGCTTAAACCCGAGTCATTAGGCAAGGATGCGGTGGAACTGCGTTATGCGGCGGCCTCCAATCCGCAAGATCCGGTAGGGCGTTATTCGATCAACACGACCAGCCGAAATTATCCGGTCACCGACGACAACGATTTGCTCGGCGCCAGCATACAAAAAACCGACATTTGGAATGTAGCCACCGACCGCAGCCGCGAGCCGGGTACGGCGGCTTACAGCATTATCGACGGCTTGTTGGATAAGGACGGCAATCCCGTTACCTACGCAGTCGACGAAAGCGCTTACCGCAAAACGCCGTGGATCATGGACAAATACTTTACCTTCAGAATCCCCGATCCCGCCGACGCCGGCAAAACCCTGTCGGTACGCGGGGTGGCGCCGGACTTCGACGAAGGGGCGGTGCGCGCCTACGACAACAACGGGGTGCGCACCCTGGTCAACGACCCTAACAATAGCGATCACGGCCGTTACATGCCCGGTAAGGATCAACCTTATCAAGTCAATCAGGCTCAAGCGTTTTCGGGCTTCAATCCGCCGGTTTGGAACACAGCGACCGGCCAGTTCGAGGCCGGCGGCGACGAATGGTGGAAGGCGCAACAAATTCCGATCACCGGCATAGACGACCAAGGCCGGGTTAATCCGTTTAACCTGTTGCGGGTGGAGGCCGTCGATAACAACGGCACGACTTTGGCGAAAACCGACGGCGTGCTATCCGCCGGCAGGGATTTTCACTGCCGCGAATGTCACGGCAAGGGCGGCATCGCCGCGCCGGAAAATCCTCCGCATACAAAGGCCGCCTGCCGCGGCAGCGCCTTCGGTTTGGTTTCGGACGCTCGCCGGGTGGCCAACAACCGCGCTCCTTATCCTGCCTGCGAAGAGAAGCCGAGATTGTTCAGCGTCGCGGATATCGGCGGCACGCCCGGCAATTTGTTCGACGAAGAATATGCGGCGTCTATGAATGCCGAGAGTTTGCACGAGTTTTACGACGGCTTTTACATGCTGACCAGCATGCAGCACGGCACCATCAACTCGACGAGCGGCAAAGTCAACGGCGACCGGCCGATGAACTGCATGGGCTGCCATTTTTCACCGTATCAAGCGGACAATTTCGGCTTGGCTTGGTATGACGGCGGCCGTAACAATATCGACGATCCGGCCTACTACCCGGATTTTTCGGTCAGCATGCACCGTTTTCACGGCGAGCTGATGTGGAATGCAGCTAAAGACGGCATCAAACGCAAGGAAAACGGCATGTACCAGCGCTTCGATTGGCGTAGCGGCGATAAGCAACGCACGGCCAATGCCAATTTGAATCCCGATACCTTATTCCCCATCTTCGACGAATCCGGGAAGCAGCTGCCCATGGAAGAAAACTGCCTGAAGTGTCACGGCGGCAAGCGGGAACAACACTACCGGGATCGCATGTTTACCGCGGGCGTAAGCTGTTACGACTGTCACGGGGATATGTTGGCCATGGGCGGGGCGTTTACCAAAACCGACGGTAGTCCGGGCGTGCGCGATCCTTCCAGCGCAACCGACACCAGCGGGCAAAAACACGATTTGTTCCGTACCTCGTGGTTCGATCAACCCGATTGCGGCGCCTGTCATACCGGCCTAGGCGCGGACGCCGTGCTGAAGACCGCGTTCGATCCGCTGCAACCGGCGCAAATCAGCCGCAAGCCGGATTTGACCGATCCCGATCAAGCCCGGTTTGCCGTGGTGCCGCGGGTACAAAAGACGCTGACCATCAGTGCGACAAAACCTTATAACTTTGTCGCGCAAACCTTCGAGAGTTTCGACGAGCCATTAAGCATAGACGCGGCGGTGTTTCGCGAAGGGAAAGACAGCCACGGTAACGTTGCCTGTGCCGCCTGTCACGGCGCGGCTCACGCCATTTGGCCGAATCGCGATCCCAAGGCGAACGACAATGTCACGGCGTTACAATTACAAGGGCATACCGGCACCATCCTGGAGTGCAACGTTTGCCATACCGC
This sequence comes from Methylomonas rhizoryzae, assembly GCF_008632455.1. Taxonomy (NCBI): domain Bacteria; kingdom Pseudomonadati; phylum Pseudomonadota; class Gammaproteobacteria; order Methylococcales; family Methylococcaceae; genus Methylomonas; species Methylomonas rhizoryzae. The sequence goes on along the minus strand of NZ_CP043929.1, from coordinate 3,833,719 downwards.
GGATGCTTTCAAAATCCAAACCGACCTCGACGGCGGTATCTACAGCGGCAACAGTAAGGAAGGCATTTTGGGAGGGCCGCACAACATGCACCCCGTCAACGACCCTTTCTGGTGGCAAACCGCCGGAGACGGCAGCAATGGCGGATGGCACAACCACTACGCCAAACTAACGGGCGGCAAAGGCGAAGACCAATGCGCGGCCTGCCACGGTGCGGATCACAAGGGCACCCGCTTGTCCAAAACGCCAGTAGACCGGGTGTTTGTTAACGCTAAGGCCAGCGGCGTTAAAGCCAAGGTTCAGGTCAAAGCCAACACGCCGATAGGTTGCGATTTGTGCCACAGCCTGGAAAAAAGCTTTCCCAGCCAAGATCACATGGCTGTGAACTTAGGTTCGAATACGGCTGGGCAAACCACTACGGTAGTTTCCGGAGTTGCCGCCGAATCCGGCGGCATGGGCTCGGAACGCTAAGCCGGATCAATCGGCAAAGGGACGCAGCCGCGTCCCTTTTTTATTTGAAACTATTTATTGATTCGGGCCTGTGAGGATTTAGCAGCCGTTCGCCGTGAGCCTGACGAACGGCCGGCGCTGCTTCGGCAAGCTCAGTTCGGACGGTCCGAGCATTCAAAGCCCGGATCCATAGTCATTCCGGTAGCAGCGACCCGAGTCGCGCAACCGGTCCGCTCGTGTCTCACCGGTATGCGCCCGGCTCGGGCACAGGGCCACCAACGCATCGGCAAAAAGCAAGCGTCGTACAGTCGCCGTATGGTGTAATGAATAGGTTGGGTTACTAGTCTTGCAGACTGTAATGGATGCTAGCCTTGTGGGCAGTCTTACCGAGTCTTTTTCAAAAATGCACTTGACGCGTACCGGTCAAATTTCGTACTTTGCGGCCATTTTGCGAATTACCGCACACTGTAACTATCCTGTTATACCGGTTTCAATTCGGTGATACTAGCGCGGTAGCTGATGGGTTATGGTTTTTTTGACAAGCAGCGGAACTAATCGAGATGTTTGGAGGATACATGAGGAAACTCGTTCAAGGCCGGATTGCAGTGCGTTGGGCATTGTGTTACCGAATCGGGCTGCAGCTGTTGTGTCTGATTTTATTGACCTGTCACCACGCAAATTCCGTCGCCGCCGAAACCTTATTCTCGGGGCAATTGAGCTTGGCCAAATATCAATTGCTGACCAAGACCAAATCCGGCAACGAAACCGAATACGAGTATCGGGCCTATTTGCTCAATCAGAGCGTCGTGGATTTGAGCGAAGCGAGCGCCGTCCTCAGCAGTCCGCCGGCCAACGTGACCATGCTGACCGGCAGTCTGACTTTCCCTGCGGTTAACGCCGGCGGCCAAGTCGCCAGCAGCAATACCTTCAAACTGCGCAGCAAAAAACCGCCCAAATTGAAAGCGCTGGTTTGGACGCTATCAGGTCCGGACTTCGAGCTGATCGAACCAAAAGTTCAAGTGCTACGCTGGCTGCGCGTCAAACGCAAGCTGTTGAAAGCGTCGAACGAAGTTGAGGAAATCTATACCGCCAAATTGGTCAATTTGGAAGCGAACGACCTGCAAAGCGTGACCGTGAATGTCGCGGACAGCCGCCTGACTTTTCCTGACGGCAACAGCCTGAGCTTTACCGATTTGGCGCCAGGCGAAAAAGCTATCAGCAACGACAGAATCACGGTGCGCTACCCGCGTTCGGTGAAATTCAAATCCAAAGATTTTCTGACCCAATTCTCCTGGAACTACGCACCGGTAGCCAACGCCGGCAGCGATCAGCAAGTAGCGGCGGGAGCCGACGTTCAGGTTAGTTTGGATGGGTCGCAATCCAGCGACCGCGACGGCGATATGCTCAGCTATAGCTGGACCCTGGCGCAAAAACCTGCCAACAGCGCGGCTGCGTTATCCGACGTTGCCCTGTTTAACCCTACCCTAGGTCCCATCGATCTTGACGGCGATTACCGTTTGACGCTGTCGGTCAACGACGGCCACGCCGACAGCGCCGCCGATACCGTGGTGATTACCACAGGCGATCCCAGGCCTGTGGCCAACGCCGGCGTCGATCAGGCCCACGCCGTCAAGTCCACGGTGACCTTGGACGGCAGCGCGTCCACAGGGGTAGCGCTCAGTTACCAATGGAAACTGCTCAGCCAACCTAACGGCAGCCGCGATCGGTTGAAAAACGACAGATCGGCTACTCCTAGCTTGAAACTGAGCAAGCCCGGCACCTATCGGATACAGCTGACGGTCAGCAATACCTACGGCAGCAGCAAACCGGACATCGTCGAAATCACTACCGGGTCGCTCAGGCCGACCGCGGTCATCGATCCGCAACAACAAAACGCCACCATAGGCGATAGCGTAGAACTGAGCGGAGAGGACAGCCAGTTCGGACAAAACTCGACGCCGGCTTACCGCTGGTCGTTCACCCATCAGCCCGACAGCAGCGCGACCGGTTTCGACGACGCGTCGGCGGCGGTTGCCCGCTTTGTGCCGGATTTGCCGGGCGATTACATCGCGCAATTGATCGTCAACGACGGTTTGGCGGACAGCGATCCGGCCACGGCGCGGATAACCGCGACCGGCGGTGCGGTGGTGACCGTGCCGAATCTGGTCGGACAAACCCGCGCCGCGGCGGAAAGCCAATTGACCGATCTGGGTTTGTTGGTCGGTACCGAAACGTTCGAACACAGCGACAGCGTGGCGGACGGCTTGGTCATCAATCAAACGCCGGCAGCGGACAGCGTTTCCGTGACCGGCAATAGCGTGGAACTGACGATTTCGTTGGGGCCGGACGCCGGTTTGCCGCCGAATCCGGACACCGTTGCCACCAAAGTGGAAACCGTGGTGGCCAGCAACACCTTCCAAACCAGCCAGTTTTTATACAGCGGCGACAATCCGGTCCAAACCGGCGTCGAGGATAACGCCATCGCAGCCACCCGCGCGGCGGTGATTAGTGGCAGGGTGTTGAACAAGGCGGGAGAAGCGCTGGAAGGCGTGACGATTTCGATTCTGGACCACGCCGAATTGGGCCAAACCCAAAGCCGTAGCGACGGCCGCTTCGACATGGCGGTTAACGGCGGCGGCGCATTGGCGCTGACCTACGTTAAAACCGGCTATCTGCCGGGCCAGCGCAGCGTCGACGTACCCTGGCAAACCGGGGTGACGGTGGAAGACGTTACCTTGGTCGCCCAAGACAACAAAGTCAGCAGCGTGGATTTGACCGATACGGAAGAGGCAATTCAAGTCGCGCAAAGCAGCGCCGTGTCCGATAAAGACGGGACCCGGCAGGCGACCTTGATGATTCCGCAAGGCACCCAAGCGCATATATTCAACGAAGACGGCAGTACCCAAACCGTCAATTCGCTGAATCTGCGCTTGACTGAATACACCGCCGGCGACAACGGCGAGGCCTCGATGCCGGGCGCGTTACCGGCCACCAGTGCTTACACCTATGCGTTCGAGATGAAGGCCGACGAAGCCGACGTCAAAATCGACGGCAAGGACGTGATGTTCGACAGTCCGGTGCCGTTTTACATCGACAACTTCCTGGATTTCCCGGTCGGCAGCATCGTCCCGGTCGGTTATTACAACAAGGATAAAGGCGTTTGGGTGCCGTCGCAGAACGGCAAAGTCATCAAGATTCTGACTATTACCGACGGTAAAGCCAATTTAGATACCGACGGCGATCAGCAAGCCGACGATGCGGCGACCCTGGCGGCCTTGAACATCACAGACGCCGAACGGCAAAAACTGGCAAACCTGTATCCGGACGGCAATCGCTCGTTGTGGCGGGTGCAGGTGACTCATTTGTCCACCTGGGACTGCAACTGGCCGTACCGGATGCCGGACGACGCCGAGCAGCCGCAGAATCCGCCGCCGGACAACCCGGACGGCGATAAGCCGGACGACCCGTGTAAAACCGGTGGTTCTATTATCGAATGCGAAAACCAAATTTTGGGTGAGAGCATTCCCTTGACGGGTACCACAATGAGTTTGCAATACGCCAGCGACCGGGTGCCCGGCCGGCAGCAAGCCAACACCTTGAACATTCCGCTCAGTGGGGCGACGGTGCCGGCGTCTTTGAAACGTATCGATCTGGAAATATATCTGGCCGGACGTAAATTCGAACACAGCGCCGAAGGTAAACCTAACCAGAAATATACCTTCACCTGGGACGGAAAAGATGGCTACGGGCGTAAGTTGAGCGGGGCGCAAAAAGCTAAAATTCGTATCGGTTTTGCCTACGATCCGGTTTACTCGACGCCGGCGGAATTGCAAGCGGCTTTCGCGCGCTTCACCGGCGTGCCGTTGGAAGGCAGCCGCGCCCGTAACGAAGTGCGGATTTGGCAGGAAATGGAAGTTGAGATCGGCGCCTGGGATTATCAATCGCAAGGTATGGGCGGCTGGTCCTTGAGCGGGGTACACGTTTACGACCCCAACGGCAAGGTGCTGTATTTGGGCAACGGCAATCGGGCCGGCTCCAAACAAACCTTCCAGTCACTGATTTCCACACTGGCCGGAACCGGTAGCGCCGGATTGGCCGGCGACGGCGGTCAGGCCAAACAAGCACGCTTGAACAGCCCGGCCGGCATTGCCGTGCATCCGGACGGCAGCGTTTACGTAGCCGATACCGAGAACGGCCGGATTCGCCGCATTGCCACCGACGGCAGCATCAGCACGTTTGCCGGTACCACGCCGGGCTTTAGCGGCGACGGCGGCCAAGCCGCCCAAGCGCAATTGAACAAACCGGAAAGTCTGGCGTTTGCGTTGGACGGCAGTTTGTACGTGGCCGATTCCGGCAACTCGCGCATTCGCCGAATTGCTCCTAACGGCGTGATCAGTACGGTAGTTGGCACCGGCACGCCGGGCTTTTCCGGCGATAACGGTCCGGCGACCGAGGCGAAGATCAGTTATCCGAAAAGCTTGGTGGTCGCCCAGGACGGCAACTTGTATTTCTCGGATGTGGCCAACCACAGAATCCGCCAAGTCGGTACCGACGGCTTGATTTCCACCATCGTCGGCAACGGTCAAGCAGGCTTCGGCGGTGATGGTGGCTCAGCCCTGCAAGCCAAGGTGGCTTATCCGGAAGGTATGGCGATTACCGGCAACGGCGTCATTTACGTGGCCGATTCCGGTAACCATCGGATTCGCCGGATCAGCCCGGACGGCGTAATTTCCACTTTCGCCGGCTCCACCGCCGGATTCAGCGGCGACGGCGGTCAGGCCAAACAAGCCCGTTTGTATTACCCCAGCAACATCGCCCTGGGCCGCGACGGCAGCTTGTTCGTGTCCGATTCCGGTAACGACCGTATCCGCCGTATCAGCCCGGACGGGCTGATTTCCACCATCGTCGGCAACGGCCAGCGCGGGTTTGCCGGCGACAACGGCCCTGCGGCGCAGGCAGTGGTCAATTACCCGGGCGGCATGGCAGTAGGCGCCGACGGCAGATTGTATGTGTCGGACAATCAAAATCATAGGGTACGGCGCATTTCGCAAAGTTTGGACGGTTTCACCAACAGCGATATCTACGTTGCTTCCTCCGACGGTTCCGTGCTGTACCGGTTCGATGCTTTTGGCCGACATTTATCGACACTAGACGCTTTGAGCGCTTCCGTCTTACTGAGTATGGGCTACGACAGCGCCGGCCGCTTGATTTCGGTGGCCGACGCCAACGGCAACGTCACCAGTCTGGAGCGCAACAGTGCCGGTAACGTAGTTTCCATTACCGCGCCGTTCGGGCAAAAAACCAGCTTGTCGTACGACAGCAACGGTTATTTGGCCAAAGTCAGCAACCCGGCTGAGGAAAATTATCAAATGGCTTACGGCAACGGCGGTTTGTTGACCGAATTTACCAATCCGCGCGGATTTACCTCGACCATGAGCTATGACGATAAAGGTCGCTTGTTGAAAGATCAAAATGCCGCTGGCGGTAGTCAAACCTTAGCGAGGACCGAGTTGGATAATGGCTTCACGGTAGTGCGTACCACGGCCATGAACCGGAGCACCACTTATAAGTTGGAAAATTCGGATACTGGCGAGCAAGTACGAAATATTATCAGTTCGGACGGTACCGAAATGCAGACTGTTAATTCGGCCGACGGTACCGTAATAACTTCGACGGCAGACGGTACGATATCCAGCGTATTGCAGGGTCCTGATCCGCGCTTTGCTATGCAGGTTCCCATTGTCAAGAGCGCAACCGTAAGCACGGGCGGACTTACGTCGACGATGTCGACCGAACGTAGCGTGGTATTGAGTGACGCCAATAATCCGTTAAGCCTAACCAGTATGATCGATAAGTTGACGGTCAACGGCAACGTTTTTACCAGCACTTATACGGTGGCGAACAAAACCTTTGCCACTACCAGTGCGGAGAATCGTCAAGCCAAAGTGTTGGTCGATGCCTTGGGGCGTACCGTTGAGTCGCAACTGACCGGTTTGTTGCCGGTTTCGTACGCTTACGATGATTTTGGGCGCTTAGCGGCGGTTTCTCAGGGCAGTGACGATGCGGAGCGCAAAGTTGTTTACACGTATAACGACGACGGCTATTTGGCGTCCATCACGGATCCATTAGCCCGTAAGGTGAGCTACTCCTACGATGTCGTTGGTAGAGTCGTCAAACAAACGCTGCCCGATGGTAGAGATGTGCAATTTGAATACGACGAAAACGGCAATTTGACGGCATTAACGCCTCCTGGCAGGCCGGCACATGTCTTTAGTTACACAAACGTTGACTTGAACGACGAATATACGCCGCCGGATTTAGGCGATGGGGATGAAAGTACCGTTTATGCGTTTAACTTGGATAGACAGCTAACCAAAATTACTAGACCGGACGGTAAAACAGTGGACTATGCCTACGACGCTGCAGGTCGTTTGTCGACATTGACGGTGCCGACAGGCAGCTTCCGCTTTACTTTCGCTACCACCACCGGACAGTTGACGAGTATCTTGGCGCCGGATAACGGTAAGTTGGAATACGGTTACCAAGGGGCGCTAGTTACTAATGTGGCTTCTTCGGGAAATGTTGCCGGTACTGTCGAATACGGTTACGACAATAATTTCCGTTTGGCGAACGTGTCTGTGAACGGAGCAAATTCAGTTGAATACGCTTACGACAAAGACGGTTTGCTGATCCAAGTCGGCCAAATGGAATTGAATCGTAGTAGCCAAAACGGTTTGCTTTCCGGTACAGCGTTAGGCGATGTCGTCGATAACTACGGATTCAACGAATTTGGCGAGTTGGCGAATTACGAGGCAAAATTCGGGAACACTCCGTTGCTCGCGCAGGAATATACCCGCGATAAGTTGGGCAGGATTACGCAGAAAAAAGAGACTGTCGGCGTCGTTACGCATACCTTTGACTACAGCTACGATACTGCTGGGCGCTTGGTAAGTGTAAAAAAAGACGCTGTCGAAGTGTCTGCCTACACCTATGACAGTAATGGAAACAGGACCAGCAGCAAGCTAGGCGGTACGGTTGCCACCGGGACTTATGACGACCAAGACCGTTTATTGAGCTATGCCGGTGCCTCGTACACCTATTCCCCGAATGGCGAGCTGTCCAGCAAAACGGTCGGAACGGCGGTGACTAGCTATACCTACGATGTGTTAGGTAACTTGAAACAGGTCGATCTAGCCGGCGGTGCAAAGATCGAATATTTGACCGACGGTCAGAATCGTAGAATCGGTAAGAAAGTAGACGGTGTTCTCACCCAAGCTTATTTGTGGCAAGACCCGTTAAAACCGATTGCCGAGCTGGATGCGAACGGGAATATAGTTAGTCGGTTTGTCTACGCATTCGGGGTAAATACTCCCGATTACATGACAAAAGGCGGTGCGACTTATCGTTTCGTCAAAGATCATTTGGGTAGTCCTCGGATGGTGATAGATATTGCTACCGGCAACGTAGCGCAGGAGTTGGAATACGACGAGTACGGAAAGGTTACCAAAGATACCAATCCGGGCTTTCAACCCTTTGGTTTTGCCGGTGGTCTATACGATAAAGACACCGCATTGGTGAGGTTCGGCGCTCGAGATTACGATCCGAGTTACGGGCGTTGGCTAGCCAAAGATCCTGTATTGTTCGCTGGGTTCGACAGCAACGTATATGGGTATGTTTACAACAACCCGATTGTTTTCCGCGACTCATTGGGGCTTTGGGCAGGTGTCGACGATGCAATTTTTGCGGGTGGTGGGGCGTTGGCCGGCTTGATCGGGCAAGGATTCTCGGATTTGCTAAGCGGGCAAATGAGCGGTTGGGAGGATTACGCCGGTTCGGCCATTGGCGGGGCTGCATTCGGGGAAGCCTTGTTGTATACCGGGCCAATAGCTGCTGGTGCAATCGGCGGAGCCGTGACCAATGCGACCAAGCAGGGATTGAAAAATCTCACCGGGAAACAGTGCGGTTTCAATTTTGTGTCGTTTGCTGCTGATACGGGGGTCGGGGCAGCGACTGGTTTGATTCCCGGTGTCAGAGTTCCAGGGGTTACTGCCGGCCGAGGAAGTTGGAATGCGGTTTATAAGCAAATGGCAACCAAGTTCTCCAACGGCCAGATTTCTAATGTATCTACCAGAACGGCATTGAAAATGTTCGGCGGTCGAGCGGTGGACACTGCAGTAGTGCCCGGAGTTGCAGCAGGCTCCATGGCAGGGACTTTTGCAGAACCGTTGGTTCCGGGTTATAGCGATGCCAAACCCTGTGATTGTCCGTAACCGTTATGCGAATGTAGTTACGGATGAGGTCGGACAATATTAAATTAATTAAGCCGGCCAAAGCGAGTTACGTGGTATTTGCTGTAATTTGGGCGATACCTGGACTTTTAGGTTTGGCCGTAGCGATAAAACAAGGTAACTGGCTGTTTCCCGGATTATGGATAGGATTATTAGGCGAGTTTTTTAGTTTTTTAATAATTCGACGTTTTCGGATATTGGTTACCAAAGATAAATTAATTTATCGACGTATTGTTGGCAGTAATCAGGTCCGGTTGAGTGCTATATGTAAAATGGAATTGAAAAGCCCCGATTATACACATCGATTGGGGCCGACTATGGGATTATATGTTTATACGGCAGGAAACAGTGAACCGGCTTTTGTAATTAACGCGAAATTATTTTCATGGAAAGATATCAGGTTTTTATTGGATCTGCCTGGCTCAATTCATGAAAGCACGCGATTGTAATTCGATGGAATATTTGATTTAAACTGTAAGCTCTATAGTTATTTCGTTTAAAGGCGAAAATATTAAAACTTATTTGTTATTAGTATATTCGTTGTTGAATAACTAAAATTCTATTCTATCGATACGTTAATAAACAAGTATTTACGGAGAGTAATATGGCCACCATCAATGGAACCAGCGCGGGTGAAACCCTCAACGGAACTACCGATGCCGATACCTTAAACGGACTGGAAGGCAACGATACGTTGAACGGCGGTAACGGGAACGATGTGTTGGATGGCGGCCGGGGGAACGATACCCTGAACGGCGGTAACGGCAACGATACCTATCTGTTCGGGCGCAATGGCGGACAAGATACGATTAATAGCTATGAAACCACTGCCGGTAAGCTGGATGTATTAACATTCGATGCCGGGGTTGCCGTGGCTGACATCGGGCTGAGGCGGGAAAGCAACGATTTATTGTTGGGCATCATCGGTACCGACGACACGATACGCATCAGCAATTATTTCTACAACGAGGCGGCTGGCGGCTATCAGGTCGAGGAAATCCACTTTGCCGACGGCACCGTGTGGGACGTTGACACGGTCAAGAGCATGTCGCTGACCGGCGATCCCGGAAGTAATACGCTGACCGGTTTTTCCAGCGCCGATATGCTGGTGGGCGGCGACGGTGAAGATACGTTATATGGCGGTGACGACGACGACACCCTGAACGGCGGCGCCGGCGACGACAGGTTATACGGCCAAGCCGGGGACGACATACTGGACGGCGGAACCGGCAACGACACGCTGGAAGGCGACGCCGGCAGCGACATCTATCGCTTCGGCATCGGCTCCGGTCAAGATACCGTCAGCGACCACGACACTACCGTGGGGAAAGTGGATGCCATCGAATTGGGTGACGGTATCACCACCTCCGATGTGACGCTGACCCGTAGCAGTAATAATCTGATCCTCAGTCTGAACGGAACCGGCGACAGTCTGACGGTCAACAGCTTGTTCTACAACGACGCCGCCGGCGGCTATCAGATCGAAGAAATCCGCTTTGCCGACGGTAGCGTGTGGGACTTGAACACCGTAAAAACGCGGGTATTGACCGGCAATGCCGGCAACAACACCTTAACCGGTTATGCCACCGACGATACGCTGAGCGGTCTGGACGGCGCTGACCGCTTATACGGCGAGGCCGGCGACGACAGCTTGAACGGCGGTAGCGGCGACGACGATTTGTACGGCGGCGGCGACGACGACACCCTGAACGGCGGCGCCGGCGACGACAGGCTGTATGGCCAAGCCGGTGACGACATACTGGACGGCGGTGCCGGCAACGACACGCTGGAAGGCGACGCCGGCAGCGACATCTATCGCTTCGGTATCGGCTCGGGTCAAGACACCATCAGCGACCACGACACTACCGTGGGCAAGGTTGACGCCATCGGATTGGGTGACGGTATCACCACCTCCGATGTCACGCTGACCCGTAGCAGTAATAATCTGATCCTCAGTCTGAAGGGAACCGGCGACAGTCTGACGGTCAACAGCTTTTTCTACAATGACGCCGCCGGCGGCTATCAAATCGAAGAAATCCGCTTTGCCGACGGTACCTTGTGGGACTTGAACACCGTAAAAACGCGGGTATTGACCGGCAACGCCGGCAACAACACCTTAACCGGGTATGCCACCGACGATACGCTGAGCGGTCTGGACGGCGCTGACCGCTTATACGGCGAGGCCGGCGACGACACTTTGAACGGCGGCAGCGGCGACGATGATTTGTACGGCGGTGACGACGACGACACCCTGAACGGCGGCGCTGGCGACGACAGGTTATACGGCCAAGCCGGGGACGACATACTGGACGGCGGAACCGGCAACGACACGCTGGAAGGCGACGCCGGCAGCGACATCTATCGCTTCGGCATCGGCTCCGGTCAAGACACCGTCAGCGACCACGATACGACCGTGGGGAAAGTGGATGCCATCGAATTGGGTGACGGTATCACCACCTCCGACGTCACGCTGACCCGTAGCAGTAATCATCTGATCCTCAGTCTGAACGGAACCGGCGACAGTTTGACGGTCAACAGCTTGTTCTACAACGACGCCGCCGGCGGCTATCAGATCGAAGAAATCCGCTTTGCCGACGGTAGCGTTTGGGACTTGAACACGGTCAAAACTCGGGTGTTGACCGGCAATGCCGGCAACAATACCTTAACCGGTTATGCCACGGACGATGCTTTGAGCGGTCTGGACGGCAGTGATCGCCTATACGGCGAAGCCGGAGACGACACGTTAAATGGCGGTGCGAGCGACGACCAACTCTACGGTGGTGACGACGACGATACCTTGATGGGCGGCGCTGGCGACGATTACTTATACGGTCAAGCCGGCGACGACATACTGGATGGCGGTACCGGCAATGACACGCTGGAAGGCGACGCCGGCAGCGACATCTATCGCTTCGGCATCGGCTCAGGTCAAGACACCGTCAGCGACCACGATACTACCGTAGGCAAGGTTGACGCCATCGAATTGGCTACGGGTATTGCCACGTCCGAGGTCACGCTCACCCGTAGCGGCAACAATTTGATCCTCAGCCTGAACGGTACCGGAGACAATCTGACGGTCAACAGCTTTTTCTATAACGACGCCGCCGGCGGCTATCAGATCGAAGAAATCCGCTTTGCCGACGGTACCGTGTGGGACTTGAACACCGTAAAAACGCGGGTATTGACCGGCAACGCCGGCAACAACTCCTTAACCGGGTATGCGTCGGATGACGCTTTAAACGGATTGGACGGTAGCGACCGTTTAAACGGACAAGCCGGGGACGATACCTTGAACGGCGGTAGCGGCGACGACGTTTTGTATGGCGGAGCCGATAACGACGATTTACAAGGTGGACTGGGAGACGATACCCTGTACGGCGAACAAGGAAACGACACGTTAGACGGCGGTAGCGGAAACGATAGTCTCAACGGTGGCGACGGCAGCGATGTTCTGGACGGCGGCGAGGGCGACGATAGCTTGGTTGGCGGTGCAGGCGCGGATACCTATTTGTTCGGCGCTCATTCCGGAAACGATGTCATCAATAACTACGACGCCGACGTATTAGGAACGAATCCGGATACCATAGAACTGGGGCAAGGCTTACAACCCGAAAATCTATTGTTCGAGCGCCAGGGTAACGATCTGCTGATTACCTCGCTGGGGACGGGCAATTCGCTTCGAGTCAGTTATTACTTTTATCAAGACGCCAGCTCGCCGTACGTGGTTGAGAACATCAAATTCGCCGACGGTACGATTTGGGACACGGCGACATTGATGCAGAACATCTTCAATGCCACCCCTTTGCCGGCTCGCTCCATCACTGGAACAAACGGTAACGATATGCTGATGGGCTCTGGCGGAGACGATTATCTATCGGGCCGGGACGGTAACGACGTGCTGGATGGCGGTATCGGCGACGATACGCTGGACGGCGGCAGCGGTAACGACATTTACTGGTTTAGCACCGCGTCAGGGCATGACACCATCAGTTCGTACGATACGGCAGTCGGTAAGCTGGACGCAGTGCAATTCGGTATGGGCGTCACACCGGATGACGTCATAGTGACCAAGAACGGAAATCACTTAGTGCTGGCGATAGCCGATACCGACAATACGCTGACCGTTAATAACTACTTCTACAACGATGCTGCGGGAGGTTACCAAATCGAAGAAATTCGCTTCGACGACGGCACCGTGTGGAATGTGGATACCGTAAAAAGCATGGTGCTGAACGGTAACGATAGTAACAATACACTGAGCGGTTTTTCCGGCGACGATACGCTGATCGGGGGCGGCGGGGATGATACCTTAAGCGGGGCGGGCGGAAGCGATAATCTCCTAGGCGGTGCCGGCGACGACACGCTATACGGTCAGGACGGCGACGACACTCTGGACGGGGGCGCCGGCAACGACAATCTTCAAGGCGATGCCGGCAGCGACACCTATCTATTCGGTGTCGGTTCCGGTCAGGACATCATCAGCGACTATGACACCACCGCCAACAAAACCGACAGCGTTGAATTAGGTGACGGCATTTCGGTTAGCGACGTAACGTTGACTCGTAACGGAAGCGATTTGATATTGAGCTTAAAAGCCAGCGGCGATAGCTTGACGATCAATAGCTATTTTTATAACGATGCGGCCGGGGGGTACCAAGTAGAGCAAATCGGTTTCGCCGACGGTACGATTTGGGATCTTGCTACCGTTAAAAATAGAGTTTTAACCGGCAATACTGCGAACAATACATTAACAGGGTATGCCACTGACGACAGCTTGAGCGGTTTGGACGGTAACGATAACCTGTACGGTCAGGACGGCGACGACAATCTGGACGGCGGCGATGACGACGATACCTTGTACGGCGGTAACGGCGACGATACCCTGCAAGGCGGAATTGGCGACGACACGCTTTACGGTCAAGCCGGCGACGATACCTTGGACGGCGGCGCCGGCAACGACACCCTGGAAGGCGACGCCGGCAGCGACACTTATCTATTCGGCATAGGCTCCGGTCAGGATACCATCAGCGACTACGACACCACCGCCAACAAAACCGACAGCGTGCTGTTAGGCGAGGGCGTGAGCACCGGAGACGTTACGCTGGTTCGCAGCAGCAACAACTTGATTCTCAGTATCAACGGTACCGGCGACAAGCTGACGATCAACAACTACTTTTACAACGATGCGGCCGGCGGCTATCAAGTGGAGGAAATCCGTTTCGCGGACGGCACGGTATGGGGCGTCAATACCGTCAGAACCAAGGTGCTGACCGGAACCGAAGGCAACAACACCTTAACCGGGTACGCCAGCGACGACAGTTTGAGCGGTTTGGGCGGCAACGACACCCTGAGCGGCCAGGACGGGGACGATAACCTGGACGGCGGTAGCGGCGAAGACACGTTGTACGGCGGCGACGGCGACGACGTGCTGCAAGGCGGTAGCGACGACGACATCTTATACGGCCAAGCCGGCGACGACACCTTAGACGGTGGCGCCGGTAACGACACGCTGGAAGGTGATGCCGGCAGCGACACCTATTTGTTCGGCATCGGTTCCGGCCAGGACATCATCAGCGATTACGACACCACCGCCAACAAAACCGACAGCGTGCAATTGGGCGAAGGCGTAGGCACCGGAGACGTCATGCTGGTACGCAGCAGTAACAATCTGGTGCTCAGCATCAACGGTACCGGCGACCGGCTGACGATCAACAACTACTTTAACAACGACGCGGCCGGCGGCTATCAAGTGGAGGAAATCCGCTTCGCGGACGGCACGGTATGGGGCGTCAATATCGTTAAAGCCAGGGTCTTAACCGGTAACGACAGCAATAACGCTATCAGCGGTTACGCCAGCGACGATACGTTGAACGGTTTGGACGGCAACGACACCCTGAGCGGCCAGGACGGGGACGATAACCTGGACGGCGGTAGCGGCGAAGACACGTTGTACGGCGGCGACGGCGACGACGTGCTGCAAGGCGGCAGCGACGACGACGTCTTATACGGCCAAGCCGGCGATGACACCTTAGACGGTGGCGCCGGTAACGACACGCTGGAAGGTGATGCCGGCAGCGACACCTATTTGTTCGGCATCGGTTCCGGCCAGGACATCATCAGCGATTACGACACCACCGCGAACAAAACCGACAGCGTGCAATTGGGCGAAGGCGTGGGCACCAGCGACGTCACGCTGGCACGCAGCAGTAACAATCTGGTGCTCAGCATCAACGGCACCGGCGACCGGCTGACGATCAACAACTATTTTAGCAACGACGCGGCCGGCGGCTATCAAGTGGAGGAAATCCGCTTCGCGGACGGCACGGTATGGGGTGTCAATACCGTTAAAGCCACGGTTTTAACCGGTAACGACAGCAATAACGCTATCAGCGGTTACGCCAGCGACGATACGTTGAACGGTTTGGCCGGCGAAGATACGTTGTACGGCGGCGATGGCGACGATGTGCTGGACGGCGGCGCAGGCGACGACAATTTGCAGGGACAAAACGGTAACGACACCTTGCTTGGGGACAGTGGCGGCGATACTCTGCAAGGCGGTTCCGGTAACGATAGTTTGGATGGCGGCTTGGGTAATGACGCTATGACCGGCGGTGCCGGATTGGACGTATTCCGATTCACCAGCGCAATTGGCTTCGACAATCACGATACTATCAGCGATTTCAGCGTTTCCGAAGATACGATTTTTTTGAGCAGTGCGATTTTTTCCGCCATCACCGGTACCGGCAGTCTGTCGGCCGATCAGTTCAAAGAGATTTCCGCCGGCACGATCGATGCGGACGACCGGGTTTTGTTCAATCAAGCTACCCACAAACTCTATTACGACGCCGACGGCAGCGGCGAGACCGAGCCGGTGCTGTTGGTGACCCTGGGTTCGGTTACCGGCTTGAGCGCAGACAATTTCGAGCTGGGTTAACCTTAGCGAACCGCACTTCAGTAACGATGTTGTAACAAACCGACATTAGGCTATCCGCCATTGCTTGCCAACGAGCAGGCAATTCGGCGGCTGCCGTAAGTATTTAGACGAATCCGGTGGCCATGGTTAGGCTTTTAATTGCGATTCGGTCATGAACAAAATTTTATTGCAAGGGGTGTTGTTGGCACTCGCGGGCGCCGGCGCGGCGCAGGCGGCGCCGATGTTGTTGGCGGTGGGTTCGTTAACCGGCACTGAGGATTTATCCGGTTTGAGCGGTACGTTGGAAAACGGCGTCGATGCCGCGAACGTGTTGGGCGGTATCGGCTCGGGCTTGGCTTATGCCGGCAACCATACGTTTTTGGCTCTGCCCGACAGAGGTCCTAACGCCACTGCATGGAACAGCGCCGTGGACGACACCACGTCTTACATCGCTCGCTTCCAAACCGTCAGCATGGCGTTGACTCCGTCAGCTTCCGGCCCCTTGCCGTTCACCCTGACGCCGACGCTGACCGATACCACCTTGCTCAGCAGTTCTACGCCGCTGAATTACGGCGCGGTCACCCCCAGCATCAACACCGCCAGCCAGTATTATTTCAGCGGCCGATCCGATAATTTCGCCGCCGGCTTATCCACCAATCCGAATAACGGTCGTCTGGACCCGGAAGGTGTACGGGTATCTAACGACGGTACCAAGGTTTACATCTCCGACGAATACGGCCCGTACGTATACGAATTTGACCGCGCGACCGGCGAGCGTACCAAAACCTTCACGCTGCCGGACAGCTTTGCGATAAGCGATTTGTCGTCCATGGCCTCCGCGGAAATCGCCGGCAATAGCATCGGGCGGGTGACCAACAAAGGTATGGAAGGCTTGGCGATTACTCCGGACGGCAAAACCTTGGTCGGCTTCGAGCAAAGCGCGTTATTGCAAGACGGTGGCGACGGCGCGCGGGTTAACCGTATCGTCACGATAGACATCGAAACCGGCGCTACTCACGAATACGCTTACGACAACTACTTGGCCGATAAAGGCAAGGGCTACAACAGCAGCGAAATTTTGGCCGTCAACGACCACGAGTTCTTAGTGCTGGAGCGCGACGGCAAAGGCTTGGGCGACGGCAGTAATGCAGCGGTCAAGCGCCTGTATATGGTGGACTTGGACGGCGCGGACGATGTGAGCAGTATCTTCGGCGAGACGGAGCTATTGGCGCACGCCGTGGAAAAGTCGCTGTTTTTGGACATCAAGACTGCGCTTAACGACGCCGGTTTCAGCAATTCGCAAATTCCGTCCAAATTGGAGGGCGCGGCGTTCGGTGAAGATGTGGTCGACGGCAACGGGACTTTGTATCACACCTTGTATATCGCCAACGATAACGATTTTCTGCCGGATTACGCCGGACAGAATCAATTTTTTGTCTTCGGCTTTACCGATGCGGATTTGAACGGCAGCGTGTTGGAACTGCAGCAAATCGCCGCCGTACCGCTGCCGGCAGCCGGTTGGTTGTTTGCCGGCGGTTTGCTGGGTGGATTGAGAATGCGTAGACATAAGCGTTGAGCGTTCCGCTACGTTACTCTGAAAGTCATAGTGGGAGCGACGCCCTCATCGCGACGAGGGCGTCGCTCCCGAAAAACTTTTATTTGCTGGGGTGATGCCGCTTTTTCATGAGCGTTAGGTAAACGGTTTGCGTCTAACTCGCCGTCTGCGATGGCGCGGCGAGTTGGGCGGCCGTTGCCCGGTCGTGGATGTTCGAGCGATAAGCCACGCCGATGGGCTAGGCTTCCGGCAATCCTGAAGCGAAAATGATCAAATCCGGCTTTGCTAAGGATTTCGCTAATAACAACTTCCCTATTTTCTCAAGCCTTATGGATGCCTAGACCCAAATCCCGTTTGCCGCGCTGAGCACCGAAGGATTTGCATGCGCAGCACCCGCGGCGAGGTACATGGACGTACCGAGTGCATAGCCCGCGAGGGGTGCGGCAAAGATGCCGCACGTTTTCCGAGGGGCAGGAGCCCCTTCGGAAAACCCCGTTCAAATCCTTAGTCGCGCAGGATTCGTGCGGCTGTCGGGTGTCGGCTGACTCGGGCCTTCCAGGTCCTCGCACTGCGTGCGCCGTTGGCGGTGCGGGAACCGAGGTTAAATCAAACCGTCGCACTAGCGACTCAAAAACCGATAGCCTTTAATAAAGCGTGCTCTCTCAATTTCGGGACGTTATTTGTGACGGTATCCGAACCCGACTTACACCACGTCTTTTTACTGTTTTCCGCTACGAATAAGCTGAAATTGTGTAAGGCCCCAAACCGGCCTAACTTGCGGTTGACCGCGCTTTATGAATCGCGCATCGGAAAGGCCGAAAAACTTGCCCGGAGCAACGGTCGCCGTTCTAAGGTCAACGGAAATTTGCGATAATCCCGTCCTTTTTGACGAGTCATTTCATGTGGTTTAAAAATCTGGCGGTTTACCGGTTTACCGAGCCGTTTTCTCTCACTCCCGACGAGTTGCAACAAAAACTGGCGCAACAGCCGTTTAAGCCGTGCGGCGGCCATGATCAATACAGTTTCGGCTGGACTTCGCCTCTCGGTAAATCGGCGGAGGCGTTGGTGCATGCCGCGAACGGCTGTATGATGGTTTGCGCCAAAAAAGAGGAAAAGGTCGTACCCGCCACGGTGATCAACGAGATGTTGGCGGAGCGCATCGATGAAATCGAAGAGAGGGAGGCGCGCAAGCTGCCGGCTAAGGAGCGCAGCCGCTTAAAAGACGAACTGATTTTCGACCTGCTGCCCCGAGCGTTTTCGTTTTCCAAAAAAACCTATGCGTATATCGACAGTCGCGGCGGCTGGCTGATTGTGGACGCGGCGTCGGCCAAAAAAGCCGAGGACTTGCTGAGCAACATGCGCAAATGCCTAGGTTCTTTGCCGGTAGTACCGATTGGGGCCGGCCTAAAGCCGTCGGGCATGATGACGGTGTGGCTGACGACTCAAGCGACGCCGGCCGATCTGCAAATAGAAGACGAATGCGAACTGCGTTCGCCGGAAGAGGAAGGCGGTATTATCCGTTGTAAGCGCCACGATCTGAGTTTGCCGGAAATCAAAAATCACCTCGACAGCGGCAAGCAGACGATTAAGTTGGCGTTAAGTTGGGATGATAGACTGTCGTTCGTATTGGACGAGAGTTTGGCCGTTAAGCGTTTAAAGTTTTTAGATTTGATTCAAGAGCAAAGCGATGAGATCGAGGCTTTCGACGACGCCGAACGTTTTGATGCCGACTTTTCCATTATGAGCGCGGAACTGGGCCGATTCATTCCGCGTCTACTTGAATTATTTTCTGCCGAGGATAAGCCTTAATGAAACGTTTTGGATTTGCTCTGCTAATCGCGCTTTGTTGCGTTCGGGCAAACGCATTGACCTTGCCGGCGCCGGATAGACCCGGTGACAGTATTATCGGCAGTCCGCCTTACAATGCCAAATACGTTAATGCAAGGTACGAAGATACCTTGATCGATATAGCGGTAGCGCATAATTTAGGGCAGGATGAAATCGTGTTGGCGAACCCGACGGTCGACCGCTGGTTGCCGGGGACAGGAACGCCGGTGCGGATTCCGAGCAGTTTTATATTGCCTAACGCGCCGCGGCAGGGGATAGTGGTGAATTTGCCGGAAATGCGGATTTACTATTTTCCGGATGCCAGCCACGTAGTCACCTATGCGGTAGGTATAGGTCGGGTGGATTGGAAAACGCCATTGGGGCATACGCAAATTGCCGGCAAAACGGAAAATCCGTCTTGGACGCCGCCGCCCTCCATTATCGCCGAGCATTTGGCGGACGGCGACGTGCTGGATCCCTACTATCCGCCCGGTCCGGATAATCCCTTGGGCCTATACGCTTTCCGTTTAGGGATTCCGGGTTATTTAATTCATAGCACGAATAAGGTTAACGGCATAGGCATGCGCGTCAGCCACGGATGTATGCGCATGTATCCTGCCGACATCGAGCAGTTTTTCCCGGCGGTAAAAGTCGGTACCACGGTAAATTTGGTCAATCAGCCGATCAAAGTCGGTTGGTACCACGATACCCTCTATATTCAGGTTTATCCGGAAATGGAAGAAATGCCGACCAGTTTCGAGCAGCGGGTGGAAACGGCTTTGAATTTATTGCAACAAGCCAACAACGGCCAAATGCCGGTTATCAAGGGAGCGGTGTTGAAGTCGGCTTTGAGTAAACCGTCGGGAATTCCGATAGCGATTTACGAACGGCCTGCGGCTGCGCAGCAGGCGTCTATTCCGGCGGCGCATTGACTTTTTTCAAAGTTCGCCCGAGAGAGGCATTTCGCCGCTCCCGGGCCGATTTTTAGAAGGGAAATCGGTTGGCAAGGGTGAAAACTGTTGGTGCCGGGCTTGCCTAAACTAAATAACGGCGCGCCTAAAAGCAAAAAGCCCGTGACCTTGCGGTTCACGGGCTTTTTTACAACAACGGTGTTGCTTATTTGTGTTGTGATTTTTTGAACATACGGTCCAATTTGCTGTTGGTGTCTTGAGCGTATTGAGCAGCGCGGTTAGCAGCAGCTTCGGCAGCGGCAGCTTTGGCAGCAGCTTCGGCAGCGGCAGCTTTGGCAGACGCAGCGTCAGCAGAAGCAGCAGCAACTTGCGGTTTCAGAGTATCGATTTGAGCTTGCAAGTTTTCGATGTCGCCGTTGGTTGCGCAACCGGTGGCCAAAACAGCAACAGCAGCAAGTGCAGTCAGTTTTACAGCTTTCATCATGGTTTTCCCCTTGATTGTGGTTTAAAAAACAAAAAAGAACATACGGTGGTAATTTTCCAACATTTGTTTGGAATTTACCAACATTATTTCACGGTAACTGGCGTGCCTTTTTCCACATATTGACTCAGTTTGTCAATCTGATCGTTGGTCAAAGCGATACAGCCGTGAGTCCAGTCAAACACCTCATGAACGCTCAGGCTGCCGCTGCCTAAGCCGTGAATTCCAATTTGCCCGCCGAGCGGCGTGTTTTGCGGCGGAATGTTTCCTCTGTCATAGGCTTGGCGGATTGCATCGTAAGTGGCCGGGTCTATGCGGCCATTGCTCAATGCGTGTTCGGCGTGCTCAGGGTTAGGATAGGTCAAGCCGAAGAATTTGCGAAACGAGCTTTTGTCGTTTATCCAGCCGATACGAAAATTTCCTAACGGGGTGACATCGTCGCCGCGCTGTTCTTTAAGGCCGGCACCTTTACGGCCTATTACCACGTGTTCCAGGGTTTCTAAAGTATCTTCGCCTTTTTTGATTTCCAAGTTGCGAGTTTGCGTGTCGATCAGCAGCCATACGTCCGGATCGGCGTTGCTGGATTGAGTGGAAGCAAGGCTAAGCAGTAAAGCGGTTAGCATCGATTTTCGTCTCATAACGACCTACAAATAATCAGTATTTTAGTGTAATTTAAGGAACTCTACTTGCAGCACTACAGGGTAAAACATGCAAATAATAACCCATAACACCACGCCCTACGATGACCAAAAACCCGGTACCTCGGGTTTACGGAAGAAAGTGAAAGTTTTTCGGACACCAGGCTATCTGGAAAACTTTGTCCAGTCTATTTTCAATAGTTTAGATGATTTTCAGGGAAAAATTCTAGTATTGGGCGGTGACGGGCGTTACTACAACCGGCAGGCGATTCAAATCATTATTAAAATGGCCGCGGCAGCCGGTTTCGGCGAGCTGATCATAGGCCGAGGCGGTTTGCTGTCTACCCCGGCCGCATCGAATGTCATCCGCAAATATCAGGCATTCGGCGGCATTGTGTTGTCAGCAAGCCACAATCCGGGCGGTCCGGACGAAGACTTCGGCATCAAATACAACGTTGGCAACGGCGGACCGGCACCGGAGAAATACACCGACGCCTTTTATCACAACACCAAGACTATCGATAGTTACCGAATTGCCGACATGACGGATGTCGACCTTGATACGTTGGGCGAGTTTCGCATCGGCGCATTACGCATACGCATCATCGATCCGGTAAGCGATTATGCCGAGTTGATGGCGCAAATCTTCGATTTCGAGTTGATCAAGCAAAGCATAGCGGCCGGTTTGATAACCCTGCGTTTCGATGCGATGCACGCGATCACAGGCCCATACGCCAAACAGATATTGGAAGAGGTATTGGGCGCCGCGCCCGGCTCGGTGATTAACGCCGTTCCGCTGGAGGATTTCGGCGGCGGCCATCCCGACCCTAACCTGGTGCATGCCCACGAACTGGCGGAGATTATGTTCGGCGAGCGTCCGCCCGTATTCGGCGCGGCATCGGACGGCGACGGCGACCGCAATATGATCATGGGGGCGCATTGTTTCGTCACGCCTAGCGACAGTTTGGCCATTATGGCTGCCAATGCCGGATTGGTACCGGCTTATGCCAAAGGGATTAGCGGCGTGGCCCGCTCCATGCCCACCAGTCAGGCGGTCGATAGAGTGGCTGACGCGTTGGGTTTGCCTTGCTACGAAACGCCGACCGGTTGGAAGTTTTTCGGCAATTTGCTGGATGCGGACAAAATCACCTTATGTGGCGAAGAGAGTTTCGGTTCCGGCTCCAACCACGTTCGGGAGAAAGACGGGCTATGGGCCGTGTTGTTTTGGCTGAACCTGATTGCCCGCAAACGTCAACCGGTCGCCGACATCGTGCATGAACATTGGCAAAAATACGGGCGGGATATTTACTGCCGCCACGATTACGAAGCCGTGGATTCTGAAATCGCCGACGGCATCGTCGAACATCTACGCGCACAGTTGGCCGAATTGCCCGGCCGCACCTGGGGCGAATATACGGTTAAGTACGCCGACGAATTTTGTTACACCGATCCCGTGGACCAAAGCGTCAGCCGTAACCAGGGCATACGCATCGGTTTCGAAAACGGCTCGCGCATCGTGTTTCGCTTGTCCGGCACCGGCACCGTAGGTGCTACTTTACGCATTTACTTGGAGCGTTACGAGCGCGACATAGCCAGGTTGGATCAAAATGCCCAAGAGGCGTTGGCCGAGTTGGTGGACATCGCCGAGCAACTGTGCCAAGTCAAACAACGCACGGGCATGACTGAGCCTACGGTCATTACTTAATCCGCAAAGCCCTAGGCCGAAGGCCGATCGTTTAAAGCGGCGATTTTGCGTTTAATCCCAACATCAAGGCGTTGTCCGCCGGCGGACAACGCCTTTTTTGTGGTCTTTTCGGTTTCGGTATGTGCCGCAGCCCGCACTTACCGAGCCTAACGGCAGGCTAAGCGGCTGAGATAGGCTATAGTTTGCCCCGGCAGCGCCGAAGCTGAGTCGGTTACTAGCGTTTGATGTGACCGACAAAGGCGTGCGCCGGAATTTAAAGCCCGGCTTATAAGCGCAATTTCCTGGGTTAGGATTGTCGATTTTATTGATGAAACAATATATTAGCGACGACCGGCTATTTTTCGCATTAAAGATTTAAGAGGCAAAACGACATGGCAACTATTGGTACGAGCGGTAACGATATTTTAACCGGCACTAACGGCAACGATAGTTTTGAGGGTGGAGCTGGCAAGGATGTTGTGGTTTTGAACGGCAGTTCCACCGAATATACCTTCAGTTATAGCGGCGGGGTGTTGACCGTTAAGGACAACAATACGGCCAATGGCGACGAAGGCACGGATACGCTGGTGGGCGTCGAAAAAATCCGGTTTTTGGGGGATGACAAACAGATTTCCCTATCGCAGGAAGTGTTGGCAAATGTCGAAACCGATGACGCCCAGACCGGTACCACCTTATTAGTTAATCCGCTGGGCGGTTTTATCAATTTTTGGCAAGGCAGCGACGGCTATTATTTTCGCAAATTCGACAACGACGGAAATCCGGACGGCGCCGAAACCCGAATTTTGGAAGGCGCTTCCGACGTGGTACCCGCTCTGTTTTCCAATGGCAGTATGGTGCTGGCCTGGACCGGCGACGATGCTGACGGAACCGGAATAAACGTGCAATTGTTCGATGCTGACGGTAAGGCCACTTCGGAAATTTTCCACGCTAACGATACCTTAACCGACAATCAAACCCAGCCGGCGATTGCCGTCCTGGAAGACGACAGTTTTGTGGTGGCTTGGACTTCAGCAAATCAGGGTGATTCGTTACACAACGGAAACTCCATGGGTGAAGATCCCAATCAAGCGGGCGTGTTTAGCCAGCATTTCGACAAAAAAGGCAACGCTTTAGGATGGGAGACGAAAGTTAGTGATTCCGGTGGCGGGGATCCGTTTGTAACGGCTTTGCAGGACGGCAGTTATATAGTGGGTTATGAAGCGACCAGAGTCGATACCGAGCAGATGTTAATCTTCGCTAAGTTGTACGATTCCGATGATCAATTTCAGCAATTTCTTTACAATTTTCTGGATAAAGATGATGACCCAATTTCCGGCACGGAAAATAGTTACGTAGATACTATTAACTCAACTGCAGAAACGACTGAATCGGATGTTGGTGATCCTCGGCATAACGAGCTTGCGAGCAAGGAGAAACTACCGACAGCAACTCAACTTTCAGGAGGTTCGATTGTCGTGGTATGGCAGGCGCCGGGTGATCCGTACCCTGTCAAAGACAATCCATTGGATGTGCATGACGGTAGTATTTACGCAAGGCTGTACGATGCAAGCGGTTTTGCGACTACTGCCGAAATTAAAGTTAATTCCTACACTACCTACGAACAATCCCAACCCGCAGTCGCCGCGTTAAGCGACGGCGGTTTCGTGGTTGTCTGGCAATCCATGCTGCAGGACGAAAGTTACTGGGGCGTGTACGGCCAACGCTTCGACGCCGGCGGCAACAAAGTCGGCTCGGAATTCCAAGTCAATACCACCACTCACGATTCGCAGCAACAACCCACCGTGATAGGTTTGAGCGACGGCGGCTTCGTCGTATCCTGGGAAGCGCAGTATCAAGACGGTAATCAGCAAGGGGTGTTTCAGGACGGCGACAAATTGACCGAAATCGTCATGCAACGTTACGACGCCGACGGCAACGCGGTCGGTCAATCTTTCGCCGGTACGGTGGCCGACGACGTGATTGCGATTAGCGGCAGCGACGGTGTGGAAATCGATGGTGCGGCCGGTAACGATACTCTGACAGGTGGCGACGGCGACGACACGCTACGCGGCGGTGCCGGGAACGACACGCTGGACGGCGGTAACGGTGACGATACCTTGATCGGTGGAGACGGTAACGATATTTTCATCGCCGGTTTGGGTAACGATGTATTTGTCGGCGGAGAGGGTAGCGACGTGATCAAGCTCAGTCGAGCGTTAAAAGACTATACCGTTACCGGCGCCGACGGCGTTTATACCGTGACCAGCGTGGACGGCGAATATACTGTCATCGGCGTGGAGAAATTGGAGTTCACCGATCGCGTGAAAACGTTGGTAGGCAGTATTGGTGGCGGGGGAAGCGGGATTACCGGTGTAAATGAGGTAGATACGGAAACAACAGAGGTTAAAACTTTAGAGGGGACAGAAAACAACGATACGTTGACAGGAGGCAATATCAAAGGTGGCCGCGATATTTTGGCCGGTGGCGCCGGCAACGATACCTATATTGCCATAGGCAAAAAACTGACCATTTACGATACGGCGGGTATCGATACCTTGCAGGTGGCGTCTAGCATCGATTTGAGCAATCCGGCGAAGAACCCGATTTTAGGCCTGGAGAGTATCGAAAACGTCACACTGACCGGTAGGCAAGGTTTCAAGTTGATCGGCAGCAGCGCCGACAACCGTTTGGAAGGCAACGACGGAGCAAACAAAATCGACGGCGGTGCCGGCGACGACATCATTATCGGCGGATTGGGTCGGGACAGGCTGACCGGGGGCGACGGTTCGGATATATTCTTTTTCGATAAAGAACCTAGCAAAAGTAATTGGGATTTGATTACCGACTTTTCCAGTTCGGACAGCATTATGCTGGATTCGTCCACCTTCGAAGGATTGGATTCCAATGTAGATGACGGCGTTACCATTAACTTTATCAGCGGCTATGGCCGCACCCGCGCCGACGTCGATAGCGATTCGTTTCTGGTTTACGATACCAAAACCGGTAAACTGTATTACGACGCCATTAGTAATTCCAAATCGGTACTAATCGCTAAAGTGGGCGTGTTGGACGGTAGTAGTTTTACTCCCGCCTCGTTGACCGCCGATTCTTTCGATTTGGTTTGAGCGAGTTTTCGCTCGCGAACTTTAATCTCTATTTGCCATGAATCCGATTCTCCAAGAAGACTTCATCAGCAGCATAGCCGATGCCTTGCAATTCATTTCCTATTACCATCCGGCGGATTTTATCAAGGCGCTAAACGAGGCTTATGTAAAAGAACAAAGTCCTGCAGCCAAGGACGCCATGGAACAGATTTTGATTAACTCCAGAATGTGCGCGGAAGGCAAACGGCCAATCTGCCAGGATACCGGTATCGTGACGGTATTTTTAAAGATAGGCATGGACGTGCGCTGGGAGGCTACGCTGAGCGTAACGGACATGGTCAACGAAGGCGTGCGCCGGGCTTATCTACAGCCGGATAACGTGTTAAGAGCGTCAATCTTGGCCGACCCCGCCGGAAAACGCATCAATACCAAAGACAATACGCCGGCCGTAGTGCATATGGAGGTCGTTAAGGGCAATACGGTGGAAGTGGAATTAGCGGCCAAGGGCGGGGGCTCGGAGGCGAAAGCCAAGTTTGCCATGTTGAATCCGGCCGACAGCATTGTCGATTGGGTGTTGAGTGTGGTACCAACCATGGGGGCCGGTTGGTGCCCGCCGGGGATTTTGGGAATCGGCATAGGCGGCACGGCGGAAAAAGCTATGCTGTTGGCCAAACAGGCCTGTATGCAGGCTATTGATATTCAAGAGTTGTTGGCGCGCGGGCCGCAAAATGCGCTGGAACAGCTCCGCTTGGAACTATACGACAAGGTGAACGCATTAGGCATAGGTGCACAAGGCTTGGGAGGCTTGACCACCGTGCTGGACGTTAAAATTCTGGATTATCCTACTCATGCCGCGAACAAGCCGGTTGCCGTGATACCGAATTGTGCCGCGACCCGTCACGCGCACTTCGTGTTGGACGGTTCGGGGCCTGCGCAATTGACGACGCCAAATTTGGCCGATTGGCCGCAAATCGTGCAAACCGTGTCCAACGCACGGCGAGTGAATTTGGATGGATTACGTAAAGAAGATCTGGAATCTTGGCAGCCCGGAGAGACCTTGTTATTGAGCGGAACCTTGTTGACCGGTCGCGATGCCGCGCACAAACGCATCGTGGAATTGTTGAACAACGGGCAGAGTCTGCCGGCCGGCGTGGAATTGGCCAACAAATTCATTTATTACGTCGGCCCGGTCGATCCGGTTCCGGGCGAAGTCGTCGGTCCGGCCGGACCGACGACAGCGACGAGGATGGACGCATTCACCGAAAAGGTATTGGAGAAGACCGGATTGTTAGGGATGATAGGTAAGGCCGAGCGTGGATCCAAAGCCGTGGCGGCGATTAAAAAGCACAAGGCGGTTTATTTGATCGCCGTTGGCGGCGCGGCGTATTTGGTATCCAAGGCTATCAAGCAAGCGCGGGTAGTCGCTTTTGCCGACTTGGGCATGGAAGCCATACACGAGTTTGTCGTGGAAGACATGCCGGTCACCGTTGCCGTCGATTGCCGCGGCGTATCCATACACGCTAGAGCGCCAAGGGAATGGCAAACGAAAATAGGCAAAATTCCCGTCACGATCGAATAGTTTCCTTCGAAAATCCTATCAACAAAGGCCTGATGAGGCCGATAGTGCGAGTTTATCTGTACCAGCGGGCAATAGGATCCGGCAAGATTTCAGCTACGATTTAGTCGGTGCTTTTTAACGGGTAAACCCATTTTATACTGCCAGCGCAGAGGCGAAACATCATGCAACAACGCTTTTTCTTATCACTATTTTTCTTCGTTGTCGCGCTGATGCTGCCTTTGCGCAGCGTGCAGGCAGCGTTTTTCAACCCCGATCCGAACGTATTTTATGACGACAGCGGGGCGGAAATGTTTAAGCCGGTATCGTTGAATGTCTTTTTAGGCATGGAGGCTTTAGACATCGGCTCTTTGCTCTTCTCGCAGTCTGTGTTCGGGTTTTATTTCGTCGATACGGATCCTACCATCGCAGCTAACAGAATTGCGCTCTGGGGGCCGGATACCCACAATACGTTCTCAAACCCGCAAGCGGCCATCGTGCTGTTGGATTACGGCGTCGTGCTGGATACCGGCTTGAATGTGACATCTACCTTTTCGGCGGCAAGCAACGTCATCGGTTTCTATTACGAATTGCCGGCTGTCGCGGGTGGCGTAACCCTATTCAGTCAAGCGGCGTTGAATCCCAACGGCATCGATGCATTCGGGTTCTTTCCGCTGATTAGCGACCCGACTGCTTATTTACTGGAAATTCTGGTGCCTTTCGATGACGGCTCGATACTGCCTTTGGGTATTGAGTTTCTCGCCAATCTGGCTCCGGTCACCGGAACCGGTAACGTTCCCGAGCCGGGCATCTTACCCTTGTTGATATTGGCTTTACTGACGTATGGTGCGGTAACGCGCAATTCCGCTCGGATTTCAGCATAATAAAAAGCTGCGCTGGTTTATTGTTTCGATCTAAATTTCTACTTTGTGCCGGTTGAGTAATTGATTTCAGCTTGTCCAGCCGGCCGTATTTTCCGCAATCGACCCGATTGTGCCTGCAAAATTAAATTTCGCATCAGTTCTTGCCTTTATCCGGGCGGCCGGCGTCGGATGCGCGCTTTCGTTAATTTAACGGGATCGGCTTTGGCGACAAGCAAGCCGCTGAAGGATGATGCTTGGGTGATGGCGGGTTTTCGTGCCAAGATCAGTTCGATCGGGCACGAAAACCGAACTGAGGATTAACGGCCTATCGAGAAGTATTCCAAGCCGTGATGTTTCAGGATCTTGGGCTCGTACATGTTACGGCCGTCGAAGATGACTTTATCGCGTAACAGGCCGCCAAGTTTGTCGAAATCCGGGCTGCGGAATTGTTTCCATTCGGTCACGATGACTAAGGCGTCGGCGTCGTTCAGTGTATCTATTTGTGCTTCGCAATAAATCAATCCGGGGTTGTCGCCGTAAATACGCTTAGCCTCGTGCAGCGCTTCCGGATCGTAGGCCTTGACCGAGGCACCGGCGGCGATTAAAGCTTCCAGCAAAACCCGGCTAGGTGCTTCGCGCATGTCGTCGGTATTAGGTTTGAAGGCCAAGCCCCAAAGTGCAAATGTTTTACCTTTAATCCCTTCGGGATAGCGGGCGCTGATTTTTTCGAACAAACGGTGTTTTTGCCGGTCGTTGACGTTTTCGACCGCGTTCAGCAATTCGGCGTGATAACCCATTTCTTTAGCGGTGCGTTCCAAGGCTTTGACGTCTTTAGGAAAACACGAGCCGCCGTAGCCGCAGCCAGGATAGATGAAGCTATAGCCGATGCGGCTGTCGGAGCCTATGCCGTGGCGCACGCTCTCGATGTCGGCGCCTAAACGTTCTGCCAGGTTGGCGAGCTCGTTCATAAAGCTGATTTTGGTCGCCAGCATTGCGTTGGCTGCATATTTGGTCAATTCGGCGGAACGGATGTCCATGTTGATGACTCGTTCCCTGCTGCGGTTGAACGGCGCGTACAAGGCTTTTAACAGCTCTGCGGTGCGCGGGTTGTCTGTGCCGATGACGATGCGGTCAGGCTTCATAAAATCGTCCAGTGCCGAGCCTTCCTTTAAAAATTCCGGGTTGGATACCACGTCGAATTCCACGCTTTCGCCACGTTCCGCCAAGACGTCCAGCATGGTTTGCCTGACCTTGTCGGCGGTACCGACCGGCACGGTGGATTTGTCGACCACGATTTTGTAGTCCTGCATGTTTTCGGCGACGCTACGGGCAACGGCCAATACATAGCGCAAGTCAGCGGAACCGTCTTCGTCCGGAGGGGTTCCTACTGCGATGAATTGGAACAAGCCGAAATCGACGGCTTCTTTTACGTCGGTCGTAAAATGCAAGCGGTCGGCGGCCATATTGTCCTTGATCATCTCTTCCAAGCCGGGTTCGTAGATTGGAATAATGCCTTGTTTCAGTTTGTCTATCTTGTTTTGATCGACATCCATGCACATGACTTGATTGCCGACATCGGCCAGGCAGGCGCCGGTCACCAGACCTACGTAACCGCTACCGAAAACTGTGATTCTCATGTTTTATCCTCGTTTATGTTCAGGGTTTGCGTTTTATTCGATATAAGGCGGAAATGTCTTCGTCGCCGTAGCCTTGTTGCATCAGCTGTGCGTATTCCGATACGGTCCGTTCGGTCAGAGGAATGGCTGTTCCGGTTTGTGCGGCTATCTCCCGGCAGATCAACAAATCCTTGTGATGCAAAGCCAGCTTGAAGCCGGGCTTGAACAGGCCTTGGGTCATGGTTTTGCCGCGATGTTGCAAAAACCAATTGCCGGCCGCACCGCCGCAGACCACGTCTATCACTTTATCCAGGTCCAGGCCTTGCGCTTGGGCGAAGCTCAAGGCTTCGGTAACCGCTTGATTGATGCCGGCGCACATGACTTGGTTGACGGCCTTGCACGCTTGCCCGGAGCCGGTCGGCCCTAAGTGTTCGATTCTAGCGGTCATGCATTCGAGTATAGGACGTACCCGCGCCAGCACAGCGGGGTCGCCGCCTATCATCATCGCCAAGCTGCCTTTGTTGGCGCCTTCGACGCCGCCCGATACCGGGGCGTCTAAAAAATGCGCTTGTTTGCCGGCCAGAGCGGCAGCTGCTCGAACCGCGGTATTACTGCCGACAGTGGAGGTATCGATTACCACGCTACCCGGCTTGATGGTGGCGGCGATGGCGTCGATTACATCCATCACATCGTTATCGGCCGATACGCAGATGAAAATCACGTCGCTTTGTTCGGCCAGACTTTGCACCGAGTCGTAAGCCGTAACCGTCAATTCGGTAGCCAGTTCGTGCGCTTTGGAACAGGTGCGGTTATATACCGCTTGTAAATAGCCGCCTTTGGCCAAGTTTTTTGCCATGCCTTGGCCCATGGCGCCTAGGCCGATGAAGCCTACTTTCATGTATTCTCCGTTGCTAAAAGGTCGGTTTGCACTGAAACCCGTGTGCGCCTGCTTATTTTTCCAAATAAGTATAGGCGTTCAATCCGGCTAAAAGCTCTTGTTCGAATAGTTGTTGCTGCGCTTGAGGGAGTTTCGAACTCGCTAAACGCTGTCGGTAAGCCGATTTGAGTGCTTCGGTGTCGATGTGCACGTAATCGAGCAGCTCGCTAACGTCTTCCCCGGCCATAAAGTCGCCGAAGCGATAGCCGTTGTCTGCCAGTTCGATATTGATCGAATGGGTGTCGCCGAACAAATTGTGCATGTCGCCCAATATTTCCTGATAAGCGCCCAACATGAAAAAACCGATCAAATAGTCCTGTTCGTCGTCGATTGCGTGCAAGGGCAGGGTGTGGCTGACGTTGTGCCGATCTACGTATTGATCGATGCGGCCGTCCGAGTCGCACGTCAAATCCTGCAGTACGGTGCGGCGCGACGGACGTTGCTGCAAGCGCTGAATCGGCAGGATGGGGAAAATTTGCTCTATGCCCCAAATGTCCGGCATGGATTGAAACAACGAGAAATTGCAGAATACCTTATCCGCCAGTTTTTCGTCCAATTCTTGCAGAATCTCGCGGTGTTGATGGTTTTCCGTATTTAGGCGGCCTTGTATCTGCCGGCATAAGCTTACGTAGTGTTTTTCGGCTTCGGCCAGTTGCGATAACGATAAATCGCCTTGTACGAATTGCGCGCGGGCTTGGGCAATATCGAATTGGGCGTTGTGGTAGGCCTCGGCGAGGTTGGTTGCGTTAAAGCTGTGCTGTTCCGTATCGCTTTGCAAACTTTCCACTTCGGTAACATTGGTGATCAGCACTGCATGGTGGGCGGTAATCGCCCGGCCGGACTCGGTAATGATGTGCGGTTCGGGTAGATGGTGTTGGCGGCTGATTTCGGCAAACGCATGCACGATGTTGTCGGCGTATTCGGCCATGCTGTAGTTCATCGAGCACTCGCGCCGCGAACCGCTGCCGTCGTAATCCACGCCCAGACCGCCGCCGGCGTCGACCGTATTGATGTTTGCGCCCAGGCTGCGTAACTGCACGTAAAATTGACCGGCTTCTTTCAACGCCAATTTGATGTCGTGAATATTGGCGATTTGCGACCCCATGTGAAAGTGCATCAATTGCAGGCAATCTAGCAGGTTCATTTGCCCCAGTTGTTCTATCAGCTGCAAGACTTCGCTGGCATGCAAGCCGAATTTGGATTTCTCGCCGCCGCTGTTTTGCCATTTGCCGGCGCTAATGGTGGAAAGCCTAACCCGCATCCCGATCAAAGGCCGAACCTGCAACTTGGCGGCTTCTTCGACGATCAGCCCCAGCTCCGAGGGTTTCTCGATGACG
Organism: Methylomonas rhizoryzae; assembly: GCF_008632455.1. Classification (NCBI taxonomy): domain Bacteria; kingdom Pseudomonadati; phylum Pseudomonadota; class Gammaproteobacteria; order Methylococcales; family Methylococcaceae; genus Methylomonas; species Methylomonas rhizoryzae. The sequence continues at coordinate 3,801,562 of NZ_CP043929.1, read as the reverse complement.
ATGAAGACCGACAAACCCATCAATTGCCCCATCAAGGCCATCCGGATATAAAGCCGGTCTTTATAGCCGTTGCAGACGATGGTGCCGCCCGGTTTGATCAGGCCCAGTATTGCCAACAATTCCGGTTTGCTGCCGGCTTCCAGGCCTATGTTATCGGCCGACACGATGCTTTGCACCACGTTGCCTTGTTGGTTGACTTTAATCGGGTAGACCGGGGTGTAATTGCCGTTGTAGCGGTATTTGTCGCGCGCTAGGTCGAAAGCTTGCTGCAACTGCACTATCCGGTCGCGCAAGATGTCGGTAAAGCGTACCAGCACCGGAAAATTCAAGCCGCGCCCGCGCAACGCTTGGGCGACTTCGAATAAATCGATGGTTTGTTCCGTTGCCAAACGCGGCTTAACGCAAACGTGGCCTTGCCGGTTGATAGAGAAATACCCACCACCCCATTGATCGACGGCGTAAAGTTGTTTGGATTCTTCAATCGACCATGATTCTGTTTGCACGCATACGCCCCTAGTAATGTCTTCTAAATCCCGGAAATTCTAAAATAAAACGCAACGCATCAGTAGCCGAATTAGCTGCATTACCTTTAAAAACGCTAGGCTCCGGGGTTGAATAGGTGCTGTCGCTGCCGAATGCCCCGTTCCCTAAGCTTATGTTAATTCCCAACTATGACAGCAAAGGCATCCTGACGGTCTTGAAGGTATCTCGCCATCCCCGTCGTTAACATTAGCGTGGGGTGGGGGCGACGCTTGTCCCGATAGCCTGCCGCGTAGATTTTTCCGACTAGGAGTTAGCCAGCGTCATCTGTCTGAGTATCCAATCGCGCCTATGCAGTAGATAGCGGCTGGGATTGTCCGCACGCAGTTTTAGCGGATTAGGTAGGGTGGCGGCTAGCAGGGCCGCCTGGCTGCGGGACAACTGGCGGGCGGGAATGCCGAAATAGGCGCGACTGGCCGCTTCTATGCCGAATAAGTGGTCGCCGAATTCGGCGACATTCAAATACACTTCCAAAATTCTGGCCTTGCTCCAAATCGTTTCTATCAGCACGGTAAACCACACTTCCAACGCTTTGCGTGCGGCATTGCGGGCCGGGGTCAAAAACAAGTTTTTCGCCACTTGTTGGCTGATGGTGCTGGCGCCGCGTAGCTTGCCGCCACGTTGATACACCTGATAGGCCTGGCGGATTGCGTCGGTATCGAAACCGGAATGCCGGTAAAACTTTTGATCCTCCGATGCGATGACTGCGGCGAACGCGTGCCGGGAAATCTGCCGGCTGGCGCACCACTGCTGCTCGATAGGGCGAAAACGGCTGTTTTGCAGCCAATCGTCTACATGGCGTTGCAGCATAAAAGCCGTGGTCGGCGGCGGTACGGCAGCGAGTATGCCGACAGCGGCGGCCGAACTGAGCGTAAAACCGAGCAGACCGTAAGCCAGACCGCGCCGTAGCGCCTTAACCCAGGTGTTGCGAGGAGCTGTCGCAAGACTGCGGTATCGGGAACGGCGATATCTGGACATTAAGCGAGAAATTGACAAGCGTTAAACACGGGAGACTTTGGTTCGTATCGGATAAACGCAGTTCGGTCTTGGTTGGCCGATAGTTTACCGTAGCTGAAGCCGGCAACGAACGGCATTTTGATTAAGGCCGATTTCGAGCCGCACTCGTATCGCCCGGTATTTGCAAGGCGGCGGTTACCGTTTGCCATTGTTGGAGTTTCTGCTGAAAATTCAATGCCGCGTGGGCCGGACTGGTGGAGGGCAGGCGCTGCAAGCACAACTCTGTCAATGATAAAGCCGGTAACACGGCGCGGCGAAAGGTTTGCTCCGCCGTGGCACCGTTAAAAAAGACGTGCCGTATTTGCGGGTGTTCGGTTAAAAAGCCGGCAAAATCGTTCACGACCATGCTGGGTTTGGCGATGTCGGCATCCAAACTGCCGGGACGCCGGCAGGATTGCAGCACGTCCCACAAGGCGATGTGCGCGTCTAACAGTGCCAGTCGCTTTTCGGCATAATCCTGCCACGACTCGCGGTCTAATAAGGCGGCGAGTATGGCCCAAAACTGGTTGCGTGGATGGGCGTAATATTGGCCGGCTTGTAAGGAGGCCAGGCCCGGCATGCTGCCCAAAATCAGCACTCGGGCGTCAGGGGCGGCGATAGGCGGAAAACTGAAAACAGTGGACATGAAGGCAAGGGCGCAAAGGCGAATCGGCGCAGGCAAATGAGCGGGGATTAAAACGGATTTCCAGGCAATGGGAAAGAGCGATTTTCGCTACGCCAACCTGAGATATTGCGGCTTTTTGGAATGGCGGGTTTCAGCCAACTTCTATCAGGGTATCTTCCCGGTCGTTATGCTCCGCTAGCGACAAAGGATGCCATTTGATCAGCTCCAGCCGGCCGTCGTGGTGTTCGACGATCGCGGTGCAGCTTTCCACGAAATCGCCGGTATTAACGTACATAAAGCCTTCGATTTGTTTGATTTCCGCGTGGTGAATATGCCCGCAGATTACGCCGTCTACGCCTTCTTTTTTCAAGGTCTTGACGATGCTCTCTTCGTAGTCCGACATGAATTGCACGACATTTTTGACCTTGAATTTGATATAGGCCGCCAGCGAAAAGTGCGATTGCACGCCGAAAATCCGCCTGAACGAGCGCACGAAGCGATTGATTTGAATCAGCCAGTCGTAGCCTATGCTGCCCAATTTCGCCATCCAGCGATGGTGTTGGGCGATAGTGTCGTATTCGTCGCCGTGCACCACCAAAAAGCGCCGGCCTTGGGCGGTAGTGTGAATATCCGATTGTTTAATCAAAATGTCGCCGAACACGTAATCGGTGTAATCGCGCACGTTTTCGTCGTGATTGCCCGGTATGTAGATCACTTGGGTGCCATGCCGGGCTTTGCGCAGGATTTTCTGGATGACGGTGTTGTGGCTTCCAGGCCAGTACATTTTTTTGGACAAGGCCCAAAAGTCGATAATGTCGCCGACCAAATACAACTTGTGGCTGTCGTTGTGCTTCAGAAAGTCCAGCAGAGTATCGGCTTGACATTGGGTGGAGCCGATATGCAGATCGGAAATCCAAATAGTGCGGTACTGTAATTTATTCATAATTTCCAGGCGAAAGGGTATAAGGCCAAGCGGCCGGCCCGACCTTCGTCTGAAATTCTAGGGGAGCGCGATGACAGAAATATGACAAGCCTATTCTCGCGAGTTCGGTCGAGGTTGCTGCTTTTTTTGTGCGGTGGCATCGCCGATCTAAGCTTGAAAAACGGCGAGGGGAGGGAGCGTAACGACCTTGCCGCTGTCGATGCCGCAACGATGGAAGCGCCGCCGCAATCGGCAGCGCGTCAAAGTTATTCGCCCACTTTTAACAACCAGCCGCTTTCCGCGTCGCATTTGCTGAATTTGGCTTTGAGTGAAACAGAAATTCGCACAACGGTGTTTTTGATGTCTTCCGGCAGTTTGCCTTTCACCAAATAAAACGTTTCCTTGTCTTCAACGCTGAGCGGGATGGTTTGATTCTTGATCTGCACATGAATGTGGTTAGGACCATTGCTGCCGGAGGCGAAAAACGAAAACTCCGAACCGGGAGAGACTTGAGTCATGTTTTCCGGCGTTTGCCGGCTGACTTTGGCTTTAATGCAAGCTTGGTCGCCGCTACCGCCGCCATGGCCGATATGTCCTGTCGATTGTGCCCAAGCGGAACTGCATAGCAGCAAGGGTATAACGAAGCCGAATTGACGTTTGAACATTGCTTCCCTCTATCGTTTGTAATATTTATCAGTCATTCATTATAGGTGTTCGACGTTTTGCCAGCATGCGAATCTGACGTTTGTTCATTTTTTATCCGCGCCGGTAATCTTTTCCTGACCGGTTCAATCCCATTTGAATGCGGAAGGGGAGCTTGGCCGAAGGTCAGTGTTTCTTTAGGTTCGCCTGTGTTTTGCCTTGATGCCGACTTTATTTTGCGGCAGATGTTTTTACAGAGGGCAGGAGGTCGACGCGAGGACCGGCGAGGGTGGTAAAATGCTGGAGAATAGAGGTCCGTGATAAGGTACTCTTTGAATATCAAAAAGATAAAGTCGATACCTTAACTTGAATTTGTTTTCACCGCATTTGTGCGCGATTGCCTCCGGAGAGCGGTCACAAATGGGAGTTGACAGGCAAAAAATATCACGTATAATGACAAAAATTCCAAGCGGGAATAGCTCAGTTGGTAGAGCACAACCTTGCCAAGGTTGGGGTCGCGAGTTCGAGTCTCGTTTCCCGCTCCAGATTTGTAAAGCCGCGTGAACTCGCGGCTTTTTTGTTTGGATAACGGCTGCGTAGCAAAGTGGTTATGCACCGGCCTGCAAAGCCGTCTACACCGGTTCGATTCCGGTCGCAGCCTCCATTAGTGGATTCAACACAGTTCAACGAAGTACCTGAAACCCGCAAGCTGTAAGGCTTAGCGGGTTTTTTATTGTTCAATAGCGTTCAACGGGATACATTGAAATCCAGTGGTAACTGGGGGGTAACTCCATGGCCCTATCCGACATTGCCTGCAGGAATGCCCATAAAAGCGACAAAGCCAAAAACGGCAAGGCCTCAAGCCATTCGAGGAAAAAGGTTTGTTTTCTACTTGGTCCTAGCCTGATCGGGCTGACGGCTTTAGTGATTCCGGATGACGCAAAGTTTAGGTTTGTTGTTCTCTCGCTTCCCGCTCCCGTTCGGTTTTAGCGAAAATGCGCAAAATATCGGTGGTGGTAACGATGCCTATCAGTTTTTCGCCTTCCACTACCGGCAACGAACCGATGCGGTTTTCCGCCATTAGGTGCGCGGCTTCGGACAGCCGGGTGGCGGGCGTTACCGTATAAACGCCTCGGTGCATGATGTGCGCGACTTTTTGCGACACCACGTGCAGTTGGCTGTTGTCCTTATTAGTCTGCACCACGTTGGAATTGCTTTTGGGACCCAGGGCTTTGTAGAGGTCTCTATCCGAAACGATGCCGATCAATTTGCCTTTTTCCAGAACCGGCAAATGACGAATTTTTTCGTAATGGATCAAAAAGAATACCCTGTCTATCAAATCGTTAGGGTCTACGGTAAACACTTTACTGGTCATTACGTCCGCGACGCGCATGTCTTTCTCCTGCGATAAGCTAGGCGCTAAGCATAGGTAATTTAAGCGCTTATCTCAAGGAAGGTCTTGTCCGGCCTGCAGCGCCAGAGCGGTCTGATACAGCATTTTTTTGCGCTGTCCGGTAATTTCCGTCGCCAGTGCCACTGCGGTTTTGATCGAGCATTCCTTGAGCAACAGCTTCAGGATGCGCAAGGCTTCGGCGCTCGAATCATCCCGGTCCGCGTCTATCGAGTTGCCGGCGACGATGACCACGAATTCGCCTTTACGCATGTTGTCGTCTTGCTGCACTTGGCGCAACACTTCGGCTAGCGGTGCTTTGATCAGAGTTTCGTGCAACTTGGTGATTTCACGGGCCAGGGCTATTTCGTGTTCGGCAGGAAAAATCGCCGCCATGTCTTCCAAACAGGCTTGGATGCGGTGGCAGGATTCGTAAAAGGCCCAGGTAGAGGCGTCGCGCAATTTGTCGCTGAAGAATTGTTGTCTGGCCGAGGCGGTGCGCGGCAAAAAACCTTCGAAGCTGAATCGGCTTACCGGCATGCCCGAGGCCGACAGCGCGGCGATTAATGCGCATGCGCCGGGTAACGGCGATACACTGATGCCGGCTTTATGGGCTTGTTGCACCAACGGCAGGCCGGGGTCGCTGATCAACGGCGTGCCGGCGTCGGAAACCAAGCCAATCGTCAGACCGGCCAGCATTTTATCGACCAGGCCCTGGGAAATCTGCGCCTCGTTATGCTGGTGCAGAGACTGCAACGGTTTGTTGATCCCGTAATGTTGCAGGAGTTGTTTGGCGTGGCGGGTATCCTCGGCGGCGATCAAGTCCACCTGTTTCAAGGTTTCTACGGCTCTCAGGCTGAAATCGGCCAAATTCCCTATCGGCGTGGCAACCACGTATAATTTCCCGCTCATCGAATTTTTGCTCCCGTCGCCATGCGTGTTTGTCGTAAGCCCAGCATTATGCCTCGCCGATTCGGCCGATGGTGGATTTTCGCCGGATTGGCCGTGACGGCCTGTTCGACCGGGCCGGCGGATAACCGCGCGCAGTTCGAGCTTAAAGCCAAGCCTGCCGCACCAAGGCTGTCGCAGCCGGATGCTCCGGTTAAAAGTTACGGTTTGGCGGACGGACAGGCGTTCGAACGGCTGCTGAACGCCGACGCCTTGCTGCAAGCAGGCGACATCGACGCGGCGCAAAAACAGCTGGATTTATTGCGCCAAGCCGAATTGTCCCCTGAACAGCGCGGCAAATACACCGTGTTGGCGGCGCAAATCGATTTGAGCATGGGCGACGCGGAGCAAGCCCTGTATCGCTTGAAAACGGTAAGGCCGCTTTTGCTGGAGGAGGCCGATAGGATTTCCTACTACCGGTCGCTGGCTTTCGGCTATTCATTGACCGGCAACGTGCTGCAAGCGGTCAGCAGCCGCATTCGGTTGGGCAATTTGTTGCGCGAGCCTAAACAGCAGCAGGATAACGTGCGCGCTATCGTCGAAACCCTGGCTAGCTTGCCGGACGACGAGGCGGCCGTTGCGTCGGAATTGTCGGCCGAATTGCAGGGCTGGATGGCGCTGGCCAAAATTTTAAAGTTAAGTCGGCAAACCGGCACGGATAGTGCTGCGGCGATTAATCAGTGGCGCGCGGATTATCCGGGCCATGCGGCTAACGCCGAATTCTTGCAAGCGTATCTGACTAGCCCGCCGACGGTAACGCCGGCCGATTCCGCCAGCGGCCATGAACCGCTTGCGCCGGTCGCCATTCCGGCCATTGCGGTATTGTTGCCGACCTCGGGGCCTTACGCGCCGGCCGGCAAAGCGATTAAAGAAGGCATGCTGGCGGCTTACCGGGCCGAAATTGTCGGCGGTGCCACCGCAGTGCCGTTAAAGTTTTACGACAGTGGACAAGAGGACGTGGTGCAGCTCTATCGGCAAGCGGTGACGGACGGCGCCAAGCACGTGGTGGGGCCGTTAGTCAAAGAGCAAATCGAAACCCTGGCCGCTAATGCGGAGCTTAGCGTTCCGGTGTTGGCCTTGAATCATGTCGATAATTTGCAGCACGACAATTTGTATCAATTCGGCTTGAGTCCGATAGACGAAGCGCAAGCCGTAGCGCGCAAGGCCCGCCGCGACGGAAAGCAGCGGGTGCTGATTCTGGTGCCGAATACCGGTCAGGGCCAGCGTGTCGGCAATTACCTGACCGCGGCTTGGCAAGCGCAAGGCGGCACGGTCGCCGGCATGCAGAGTTACGATCCGCGCCTACACGATATAGGCGCGGTATTGGAGCGTTTGCTGGAGACGGTAAACCATCCCGGAGCGCCGCAAGGCGTCGAGGCGCTGTTATTGAGCGCCAACGCCGACGCGGCCCGCGAATTGGCGGTGCAGCTCAAATACCGTCAAGCCGGCGGTTTTACGGTGTATGCAATGCCCACTATTTACAGTGGCAGGCCGGACCCGGGCAAAGACGCCGAATTGGGGGCTTTCGATTTTTGCGACATCCCTTGGCTGTTCGATAACTATTATCAAGGCCCGGTGAGCCGCGCTAGCTTGCAAAGTCATTTGCAAGGTCTGCCGGACGGTCTGGACCGATTGGCCGCGTTAGGAGTGGATGCATATTATCTGTTAAACCTTTTGCCGCAATTGGCGGTACAGCCCTATGCCGGGGCAACCGGAAAACTGGGGTTGAATGCCGAAAACCGGGTTACTCGCACCTTGGTGTGCGCGCAATTCACCGGCGGCGTGCCGGTGCCCAACGGGTACGCGGATTGATGTTCGGCCGTTCCAAAGCCGCGCATCTGGGCAAGGGCGAGCAGGCCGAGCGGCAAGCGGAGCACTATCTAACCCGTCATGGGCTGCGTTTGGAATGCAGCAATTTTCGTTGCAAATTCGGCGAGCTGGATTTGGTGATGCGCGACGGCTCGGCCTTGGTAGTGGTGGAGGTCCGGTTTCGCCAATCCGACGATTTCGGCGGCGCCTTGGCCAGCGTGACCCGACAAAAACAGGCCCGCATCGTCGCGGCTACCCAGCACTATGTCATAATCAACCGCCTGGATCAGGCCGCCATACGCTTCGATGTCGTGGCGATATCCGGTGACGGCCGCATCCAGTGGATTAAAAACGCATTTCAAACCTGAATCTATGAGTCTACAAGATCGCATCATCAATCATTTTTCCGACAGTATCCAAACCAAGCAAGATGCGATGGCGAGTTTGTGCGAGTTGATCGAATTCGCCTCGCAAAAAATCGTCGAAGCCTTGGTCAACGATAAAAAAGTGCTGACTTGCGGCAACGGCGGCTCCGCCGGCGATGCCCAGCATTTTTCCTCGGAAATGTTGAATCGTTTCGAGCGCGAGCGGCCGGGATTGCCGGCGATAGCCTTGAGTACCGATACCTCGACCATCACCTCGATCGCCAACGATTACCATTACGACGACATTTTCGCCAAGCAATTGCGGGCCTTGGGTCAAGCCGGCGACATTTTGTTGGCCTATACCACCAGCGGCAATTCCGGCAATATTTTGAAAGCCGTTAAAGCGGCGCACGAGCGCGATATGACGGTGATTGCGCTGAGCGGCAAGGACGGCGGCGCTTTGGCCGGCTTGCTGAACGAAGCGGATATCGAAATTCGGGTGCCGTCCGGTTCTACCGCCCGAATTCAAGAAGTGCATTTATTGATTTCGCATTGTTTGTGCGATTTGATAGATCACCAATTGTTCGGCGGCTAAACGCATTGCGGCAATTGCCGCGGCTGGAGCGAGAAACTGCGTGATATGACATAGTTAAGCGGGGCTGTTGTGTCGCCCGGTTTGATAATGCTTTGAAACAAAAAAGGAGTTTATACTGGCGCGATCCGTGCTTAAATTACCCGAGCACGTCGCCGGTTCTACAGGACGTTTTTCTTTTCCGCCTATTACTTACATTGAAATTTCATGACTACAGCAAAAATTCAGCGGTCGTTACTCGTCGCCGCGAGCGTGGCTTTAGCGGCTTGCGCCAGCGATACTCACAAGGTCGCTTCCGAAGACGGCAAAGCCGGCGGTGCTTGTCTGGCGACGTCGGCCAATCCCGAACGTTATGCGGCAATCGTTAACGGCTGCGGCATCGCTAAATCCGGTTTAAGCCCGGCGGGTCATCGCAACGGCTCCGGTCCCGAAGTCGAAGCCAAATTATTGGAAGAGCAAATCGGCCGGGAGTTGATACGCCAAGAATTCGTGAGCCAACCCTTGCCTGCCGACCCGGAGTTACGGGACAAATTGGACAGCGCTTTGCGCGTTGCTTATTCGCAGGTGGCGTCCGAGTATTTCGTAAAATCGGTCAACATCAGCGACGACGAGCTGCGCCAAGCCTACGAGCAGAAGAAGCGCGAAACCGACGCGCCGATGCAATACAAGGTCAGGCACATCTTGCTGGATAGCGAAAAAGCCGCCCAGGCCGCTATCGGCAAGCTGAACAAAGGCGAAAGTTTCGAAAAATTGGCCAAAAAACTGTCCACCGATAAGGGCAGTCAGGAAAGCGGCGGCGATTTGGGCTGGATTTCGCCCGGAGAAACGGTGCCGGAATTTTCTGCGGCCGTCGAACAGCTCAAGAATGGCGAAACCAGCGCGCAGCCGGTTAAAAGCCAGTTCGGCTGGCATGTGATATTGCGGGAAGATTCCAAACAACAAGAGTTTCCGCCGTTTGAATCCATTAAAGACCGATTGTTGGCGTTTTTGCGCATGGAAAAATTTCAAAAACACGTCGAACAATTGAAGAGCCAAGCCAAAATCGACAAAATTTCGGGCGGTAAAAGCCAGCCGGCCGAGGCAGGCAAGTAATAACAGGCCAACCGGGCTTAATTCCCGTAACAAGCGGTATTTGCAGTACAATGCCGGACTTTTAGCGGGTGGCCCAAGGGTTTTCGCCGGTTTGTCGCAATCCATTTTTCGTAGTTTCAATGACGTCCATTCCCTTGCTCGAAGCGCGCGATTTAGCCTGCGTGCGCGACGAGCGCGTGTTGTTTTCCGAACTGAATTTTAGCGTCGGCGCCGGTCAGGTTTTATTGATCGAAGGTCCGAACGGCAGCGGCAAAACCTCGCTGTTGCGAATTTTGACCGGTTTGCGTGCGCCCGACGACGGCGAATTGCTGTGGGAAGGCGTGGATGTGTTGCAACTTGCGGCGCAGTTTTATCAAGACGTGGCCTATGTCGGGCATATGAACGGCAATAAAGAAGATTTGAGCGTGACCGAGAATTTGCGCTTTGCACAAAAACTGGCGGTGCCGACTTTAGGCATAGACGATAGTCTGGCCAAAGTGGGTTTACAGGGTTATCAGGACACGCCGTTGCGCTATTTATCCGCCGGTCAGCGCCGGCGTTTGGCCTTGGCCCGCTTGCTGTGTACCCGCAAACGTCTGTGGATTTTGGACGAACCTTTTACGTCGTTGGATAGAGCTAGTATCCGCTTGTTCGAGGGCTACATCGAACAGCACGCGCAGCAAGGCGGCATCGCGGTGTTGACTTCGCATCACGACGTAGCGTTGCCGGCCAGTATGCTGCAAACCATCGAACTGCAATCATGAATACCGTTTCCAGTTTCGCGGCTTTTTCGGCGGTAGTGCACCGCGATTTATTATTGGCTTACCGGCATCGGGCCGAGTTGTTGAACCCTTTGGCATTCTTTGTATTGGTAGTGACGCTGTTCCCGTTGGGTGTCGGCGCCGAAATGGCTTTGCTGAAACGCATTGCCCCCGGAGTGATTTGGGTGGCGGCCTTGTTGGCGTCGCTACTGTCTCTGGATACCTTGTTCAAATCGGATTTCGAAGACGGCAGCTTGGAGTTATTGGTGATGACTCCGCATCCCTTGTCGCTGCTGGTGCTGGCCAAGGTAACCGCGCATTGGCTGTTGTCCGGGGCGCCGTTGTCGCTAATGGCGCCGTTGTTGGCGGTGATGTTCGGATTGCAGGGCGACGTGATCGGCATTTTGTTGTTTACCTTGTTGCTGGGAACGCCGGTGTTGAGCCTGATCGGCGCGATTGCCGTTGCCCTGACGGTCGGCTTGCGCAAAGGCGGGGTACTATTGGCGATATTGGTATTGCCCTTGTACGTGCCGGTGCTGATTTTCGCCAGCGGTGCGGTAGATGCGGCAATGGCCGGATTTCCGGTCAGCGGTCAGCTGTACATGATGGCCGCGTTGTTGGTCGGGGCCTTGACATTGACCCCGTGGCCAACTGCCGCCGCGTTGAAAATGAGTTTGGCTTAGCCGTCAGCGATTCTTAATTGATAAAAAACCATCGGTCGAATTTTATGATCATGCGATTTTTGCATAAATTCTCTTCCCCGCCTTATTTCTACGCTATTAGCGGCCGGATGCTGCCGTGGCTGAGCGCGTTATTGCTGGGATTGTTGGCTTACGGCCTGTACGGCGGTTTGGTGTTGGCGCCGGCGGATTACCAACAGGGCGATAGCTTTCGCATCATTTACGTACACGTGCCGGCGGCCTGGATGTCCTTGTTCATTTACATGGTGATGGCGGTCAGCGGCGCGATTGCCTTGGTTTGGCGGATCAAGCTGGCGGAAATCGTGGCGATCAGCAGCGCGCCGATAGGCGCCGGTTTTACGTTTTTGGCCTTGGCGACCGGCTCTTTGTGGGGCAAGCCGATGTGGGGCGCTTGGTGGGTGTGGGACGCCCGGCTGACCTCGGAGTTGATCCTGCTGTTTTTGTACTTGGGCGTGATAGGCTTGTACGGCGCTATCGAAGACAAACGGGCCGCGTCCCGCGCGGTGGCGATTCTGGCCTTGGTCGGCGTCGTCAACATCCCCATCATTCACTATTCGGTGGAATGGTGGAATACCTTGCATCAAGGGCCGACCGTGACCAAATTCGACAAACCGTCCATTCACGTCGACATGTTGATTCCGCTTTTGGCTATGGCCGTGGCTTTCAAAGTCTATTACGCCATTGCGTTATTGATACGCTGCCGCAACGAGTTGCTGTTGCGCGAGCAGAGCAACCGCTGGGTGGACGAAATATTGGAACAACGATGAGCGAATTTCTGTACATGGGCGGTTACGCCTTTTACGTGTGGACGTCCTACGGCATCGCTGCGGCGGTGCTGTTGTTCGGGGTGTTGAAGCCTTTACGGCAACACAAACAAATAGTGCGCGGTTTGCTGCTCAAGCGGCAGCGCATGACTAAGAGGTCTCCGTCATGATCAATATGAAACCGCACCGCCGTAATCGGCTGGGTTTGATTTTTCTGATGATTGCCGGTGTCGGTACCGCAGCCTGGTTCGGCTTGCGTGCCTTCAACGAGAATCTGATGTTCTTTTTTTCGCCGACCGAAGTGGTGGACGGCAAAGCCCCGCAAGACCATTTGTTCCGCCTGGGCGGCATGGTGGTCAAGGGTAGCGTGCAGCGTCCCGGCGACGGCTTGACGGTTAAATTCGTATTGACCGACATGGCCAAGGAAGTGCCGGTGGAATACACCGGGATATTGCCGGATTTGTTCCGCGAAGGTCAGGGCATAGTCGCCAACGGCAAACTCAACCCTGCCGGGGTGTTCGTCGCCCAGGAAGTGTTGGCCAAGCACGACGAGAATTACATGCCGCCGGAAGTGGCGGGAAGCCTGAAAGTCGCCGCCAAACCGCAAGAGGTGCAGCCATGATTACCCCGGAAGTCGGACATTTTTCCCTGATTTTAGGTTTGGTGCTGGCTACGGTGCTGGCCGTGGTGCCTTTGGTTGGCGTCAAGCGCGGCGTCGGTGCCTGGATAGCCTTGGCCAGGCCGCTGGCGGTAGGCCAATTTCTGTTTGTATTCATCGCCTATTTCTGCTTGACCCACGCCTTCATTACCCACGATTTCTCCGTCGCCTACGTGGCGGAAAACTCCAACTCCCAGTTGCCTTACATGTATCTGATTTCCGGCGTCTGGGGCTCGCACGAAGGTTCGCTGCTGCTGTGGATCCTGATCCTGTCGCTGTGGACCATGGCGGTGGCCTTGTTGAGCAAAAGCTTGCCCATCGATTTGACCGCGCGGGTACTGTCGGTGATGGGCGGGGTGGCGGTGGGTTTCCTGCTGTTCATTCTGCTGACGTCCAATCCGTTCTTGCGTGTGTTCCCGATTCCTCCCGAAGGCCGCGACTTGAACCCCTTGCTGCAAGACCCCGGCATGGCCATCCATCCGCCGATGTTGTACATGGGCTACGTCGGCTTTTCGGTGGCGTTCGCGTTTGCCATCGCCGCGCTGATGAACGGCAAGCTGGATACCGCCTGGGCGCGCTGGACCCGGCCCTGGACTACCACCGCCTGGCTGTTTTTGACCTTGGGCATTACCTTGGGCAGCTGGTGGGCCTATTACGAACTGGGCTGGGGCGGCTGGTGGTTTTGGGATCCGGTGGAAAACGCGTCTTTCATGCCGTGGCTGGTCGGTACCGCGCTGGTGCATTCCTTGGCGGTAACCGAAAAACGCGGCTTGTTCAAGAACTGGACCATCTTGTTGGCGGTATTCGCTTTTTCGTTGAGCCTGCTCGGTACCTTTTTGGTCCGTTCCGGGGTGTTGACCTCGGTACATGCCTTCGCGGCCGATCCGACCCGCGGGATATTCGTACTGGCGTTTCTGGGCGTGGTGGTCGGCGGCTCCTTGCTGCTGTTTGCCTTGCGCGGCCCGCAAATTCATAGCGAAACCAGCTTCGAACTACTGTCGCGCGATGCCATGCTGTTGGTCAACAATGTGTTGCTGGTATCGGCGGCGGTGACCATTTTGCTGGGCACTTTATACCCCTTGATCATAGATGCCCTGGGCCTGGGCAAAATTTCGGTCGGACCGCCGTATTTCAATAGCGTATTCATCCCGCTGACCGCGCCGCTGGCGGCCTTGGTCGGGGTCGGTTCGTTGATGCGCTGGCGGCAGGACAACCTGCCGCGCTTGTACGAATTGCTGCGTTGGCCTTTGCTATGCAGCTTGGTGGCCGGCGTGCTGCTGGCCTTATTGCCGCAGGCATTCAGCTGGGGGGCTTTAATCGCCTTGACCTTGGCGGTATGGGTGGCGGCCACTGCGGTGTACGGCATCCATTTGCGCTTGCGCAGCAAAGACGATAAATGGCAGGCCTTGCGCGACATTTCCCTGAGCATCTGGGCGATGACCGTCGCCCATTTCGGCATTGCCGTGTTCATCGTCGGCATCAGCTTGACCTCGATTTATTCGCAAGAAAAAGACGTGCGTTTGGCGCCGGGCGAAACGTTGCACTTGGCCGGCTTCGACTTTTTGTTCCACGGGGTCAAGAAAACCGCCGGGGTCAACTACGACGCCAGCCAAGGCCACGTCAGCGTCAGCCGAGAGGGCGAAAGTGTGGCCGAATTGTATCCGCAAAAACGGGTTTACCGCGCCCAAGGCATGCCGATGACCGAAGCCGGAATCGACGTAGGCTTGAGCCGCGATTTGTTCGTGGCCTTGGGCGAGCCTTTGGGCAAAGACGGCGCTTGGGCGGTGCGGGTGTATTACAAACCGTTCGTGCGCTGGATTTGGCTGGGCGGCTTGTTTATGGCCGGCGGCGGCTTGTTGGCGGTGATGGACAAACGCTACCGCAACGAAGCGCGGGTGAAACGCAGTAAAGCGGCCGGCGCCGCATTACCTAGCCGGGCATAAAGGGGGATAAATGCGAAATTGGTTGCCGTTGGCCATCTTTGCGGTGTTGGTGGTGTTTTTAGGCATAGGTCTGAGTTTGAATCCGCGCGAAGTGCCTTCGCCGCTGATCGGCAAGCCGGCCCCGGCGTTCGAGGTAGCGCAACTGCATCAGCCCGGGCAAAGTTTCAAGCCGGCCGACATGTTGGGCAAAGTCTGGCTGTTGAACGTCTGGGCGTCCTGGTGCGTATCCTGCCGGGAGGAGCATGCGGTATTGAACGAATTCGCCAAAACCGGCTTGCTGCCCATCGTAGGCCTTAACTACAAAGACGAGCCGACCGACGCCCGCCAATGGCTGGCCAAGTTGGGCAATCCTTACCACTTGAGCGTGATGGACCGCGAAGGCAAAGTCGGCCTGGACTGGGGCGTATACGGGGTGCCGGAAACTTTCGTCATCGACAAAAAAGGCGTGGTACGGCATAAGCACATCGGACCGGTGGACATGCCGTCCTTGCAACAGCGCTTGATACCGTTGATACAGCAATTGAACGCGGAGACCGGCCAATGAAACGTTTAGGCTTAATCTTGGTGCTGGTGGTTTCGGCCGCCGCGGCCGAAACCAAGGTGTTTGAATTTCAGGATCCTTTATTGGAGCAGCGTTACCAAAACCTGACCGAACAATTGCGTTGTTTGGTGTGCCAAAACCAGAACATCGCCGATTCGCACGCGGAGCTGGCGCAAGACTTGCGGGACAAGGTGTACGAGCTGTTGAACAAAGGTCAAAGCGACCAGGAAATCATCGGCTATATGACCGACCGTTACGGCGATTTCGTGCTGTACCGGCCGCCGTTCAAATTCAAAACCCTGTTGCTGTGGCTGGGGCCGCTGCTGGCGGTGTTGCTGGGTTTGTTCGCATTTTGGCGGGTATTGCGCGGCGGTCGCCAGTCGGTGCAAGACGTCAAGGAACACGATCTAGCGGAAATCCGCAATTTATTGGATAAAGAGTAAGCCATGTTCGAATTTGGATTGTATGCGCTGATTTTGCTGTTGATGGCCTTGGGTTTCATTGTCGTGCCGATGTTGCTGAGTAAAACCGTGGTGCGTCAGACCGACGACGAAACCAACATTCAGTTGGCGCAAACCAAGTTGAAGGAACTGAAGGCCGAATTGGCGGCCGGCAATATCAGCCAAATCCAGTTCTCCACCGCCAAGCACGAATTGGAAGTGGGCTTGTTCCACGACCTACACGACGGCGGTTCGCTGGCTCAACCGGGCGGCAACGGACGTTGGTTGGCGCTGCCTCTGGCATTTGCCGTACCGGTCGCCGCGTTGGCGCTGTACGCGCAATTGGGCGATTTTCGCGCCTTCGACCCGAACGCGGCCCGGCCGGTGCAAACCGAGCTCAGCCGCGAGGAACAAATCGAGCAAATGGTCAACGGCCTGGCGCAGCGTTTGGAGAAGCAGCCGAACGATTTGCAAGGCTGGATCATGTTGGGCCGTTCGTACAAAGCGATGAAGCGCTACCCGGACGCAGTGGGCGCATTGCGTAAAGCCTTGGCCTTGCAGCCGGATAACCCCGATTTGATGTTGCAATTGGCCGACGCCGCGGCGATGACCAATAACGGCAGCTTGCAGGGCGAGCCTAATCAGTTGATCGAACGCGCCTTGCAGCTGAAACCCGATAACGAGATGGGCATGTGGTTGCTTGGCCTGAGTAAGGCCGAAGCCGGCCGGTACGACCCGGCTATCGCGATTTGGCGCAAACTGCAGCAACGCTATCAGCCCGGCGATAAAGATTATCAGGAAGTACAGCAACTAATAGATACCGCGTTGAAGCGGGCCGGACGCGAAGCGGAAATCGGCGCGACGCCGGCTCCGGCCGCACCAACCGCCGCTGTTGCCGCCAAGGCCGGCAGCAGCGTCAACGTCGAAGTCAGCCTGGATCCGCGTTACCAGCCCTTGGTCAACGATGGCGACAGCGTGATGATTTACGTCAAGGCCGCCAACGGACCGAAAATGCCGCTGGCCGCGGTCAAGCGGCAAGTCAAGGATTTGCCGCTGAAAATTACCTTGGACGACAGTATGGCGATGATGCCCAACATGACGGTGTCGACGTTCGAGGATTTGCAGGTTACCGCCCGCGTCAGCCGTAGCGGCAATGCCATGCCGCAGGCCGGCGAGCCTATCGGCAGCGTTGCCGTCAAGGGCGAGCAGCGCAATGCGGTTACGGTGGTGATAAACGACCAAGTGCGCTAGGGTTTTGGCGCGCGAGCCTAGGTTCGGGCGGAACAATGTCGGGTTGGCAGTTCTGGATCGACAGAGGCGGCACTTTTACCGACATCGTCGCGCGCGCGCCGGACGGGCGCTTGCTCTGCCGCAAATTGTTGTCCGAAAATCCCGAGCGTTATCGAGACGCGGCCTTGCAAGGCATACGCGACATTTTGCAGCTGCCGCCGAGCGCCGCATTGGCCCCGCATATCGGCAGCGTGAAAATGGGTACCACGGTCGGTACCAACGCCTTGCTGGAGCGCAAAGGCGAGCCCTTGGTTCTGGTGGTGAACCAGGGTTTTAAGGATTGTTTGCGCATCGGCTACCAAAACCGGCCGGACATATTCGCGCTGCACATCCGCCGGCCGGAGCAACTGTATCGCGCCGTAGTGGAAATCGGCGCCAGAATCGGCGCCGACGGCCGGGAAATACGCCCCTTCGATTCGGCTCGGGCGCGCCGGCAGTTAGCCGAGTTATTCGCGCAGGGCTATCGGGCCGTCGCAATCGCCCTGATGCACGCATGGCGCTATCCGTCGCACGAAGTGCAACTGGCCGAACTCGCCGCCGAAATCGGTTACCGCCAAATTTCCCTGTCTCATCGGGTCAGCCCGCTGCCCAGACTGGTCGGCCGGGCCGATACCGCTGTGGTCGACGCTTACCTGTCGCCGATTTTGCGCCGCTACGTCGAGCAAGTGACCAGCGGCTTGACCAACGGCGGCCGTTCCAGCCGTTTGTTGTTCATGCAATCCAACGGCGGCTTGGTTGCAGCCGATTTATTTCAAGGCAAGGACTGTATTTTGTCCGGGCCGGCCGGCGGCATCGTCGGGGCGGCGGCGGTGGCGGAACGGGCCGGGCTGGCTAAAATCATCGCGTTCGACATGGGCGGAACCTCGACCGACGTCGCACATTACGCCGGCGAGTTGGAGCGCAGTTTCGACACCGAAGTGGCCGGGGTCAGAATTCGCACGCCGATGATGGCGATCCACACCGTGGCGGCCGGCGGCGGCTCGGTCTTGCATTTCGACGGCTTCCGCTACCGGGTTGGGCCTGATTCGGCCGGTGCCGATCCCGGTCCGGCCTGTTATCGGCGCGGCGGACCGCTGACCGTGACCGACGCCAATTTGCTACTGGGCAAATTACCGGGTTTTCCGGCCGTATTCGGCCCGCGCGGCGATCAAGGACCGGACCTGCAGCGGGTGCGCGTCCTATTTGCCGAGCTGGCGCAGCGCATAGGCCAGGCCTGCGGCGAGCCGCGCAGCCCGGAACAAGTCGCCGCCGGTTTTTTGGCGGTCGCGATCGAAAACATGGCCGAAGCGATCAAGCAAATCTCGGTACAAAAAGGTTACCACTTGGCCGACTACGCCTTGTGCTGCTACGGGGCGGCCGGCGCTCAACACGCTTGTCTGCTGGCCGAGCAATTGGGCATGCGCACAGTGTTGCTGCATCCTTTGGCGGGGGTGTTGTCGGCTTACGGCATGGGCTTGGCGCAATTTCGGGTGTTGCGGCAACGTGGTGTGGAGCGGCATTTGGACGGCGTCAGCGCCGCCGAGCTTGACGAATGGTGGGGCGAACTACTGGCGCAAGCGGCCGCGGAATTGAGCGCGCAAGGTGTAGCCGCGCCGACGATTCGCAGCCGCCGCCAATTGGTCGTGCGCTATCAAGGCACGGATACCTCGCTGGCACTGGACGCCGACCAACCGGGCCAGCTGACCGAGCGTTTCGCGGCCGCCTATCGGCAGCAATTCGGTTTTTGCTACGCGGACCGGCCGCTGCTGTTGTCGGCTGTGTATCTGGAATGCAGCGCCGGCGACGCGCCGGACCTGGATTGCGGCTTTCAGGCTGCCGCCGGACCGGTGCGCGCCGAAAGGATCGACCGCATGTTCAGCCGCGGCGCCTGGCGGGAAACGCCGATTTACCGGCGGGAAGCCTTGCCGAGCGGAGCGGTGCTGGACGGCCCGGCCATCGTGCTGGAATCGACCTCTACCATAGTGGTCGAGCCCGGTTGGCAAGCGCAAGTCGCGGCAAATGCCGATTTGTTGTTGCAGCGCCGCGAAATCGGCATCGAGGCGGCGATGCCCGGCGCGGCTGCGGACCCGGTTTGGCTGGAAATTTTCAACAAGCGCTTTGTCTCGGTCGCCGAACAAATGGGCTTTGTGCTGCAAAACACCGCGCATTCGGTCAACATCAAGGAGCGGCTGGATTTTTCCTGTGCCGTGTTCGACCCCACCGGGCAATTGATTGCCAACGCGCCGCATATCCCGGTGCACTTGGGTTCGATGGGCGCCGCCGTTGCCGCCCTGTTGGCCCGGGTCGACCTGGTCATGCAAGCGGGCGACGCCTATTTGCTTAATTCGCCCTACGCCGGCGGCACGCATTTGCCGGATATTACCGTGGTCAGTCCGGTATTCGACCCACCAGGCGACCGGCTGTTGTTTCTGGTTGCGTCGCGCGGTCACCATGCCGACGTCGGCGGCATTTCCCCGGGCTCGATGCCGGCCGCCAGTCGCCACATCAGCGAAGAAGGCGTGCTCAGCGCCGGCTTGAAAATCGTGCAAGCCGGGCAGTTTCTGGAGCGGGCGGTTGTGCAATGGCTGCAAGATCACCCGTATCCGGCTCGCAATCCGCAGCAAAACATCGCCGATTTGCAGGCGCAAATCGCCGCCAACCACAAAGGTGCCAACGAATTACTGGCCTTGGTCGCACAGTATTCCTTGCCGGTGGTAGCCGCGTACATGCGGCACGTGCAAGATCACGCCGAGGCTTGCGTGCGCCGTTTGTTGCCCGGTCTGGCGGACGGCTATTTCGAATATCCCATGGACCAAGGCGGGCGGATCGCGGTGCGCATCACGGTGGACCGGCGGCGCAGCCAAGCGGAAATCGATTTCAGCGGCACCTCGCCGCAACTGGACGGCAACTTCAATGCCCCCGCCGCAGTGTGTCAAGCCGCGGTGATGTACGTGTTCCGCACCTTGTTGCAAGACGACATTCCGCTCAACGCCGGCTGTTTGAAACCCTTAACCATCGTTATCCCCGAGGGCTGTTTGCTGAATCCGCGCTACCCCGCCGCGGTGGTGGCCGGCAACGTCGAGACCTCGCAATACGTGGTGGACGCCTTGTACGGCGCGTTGGGGGTGCTGGCCGGCTCGCAAGGCACGATGAACAATCTGACGTTCGGCAACCGGGATTACCAATATTACGAGACCATCTGCGGCGGAGCCGGGGCCGGCAACGGTTTTGCCGGGGCGGATGCGGTGCATACCCACATGACCAATTCGCGCATCACCGACCCGGAAATTCTGGAACAACGTTTTCCGGTGTTGTTGCACGAATTCTCGGTACGCGACGGCAGCGGCGGGGCCGGGCGCTATCGTGGCGGCTGCGGCACGCTCCGGCATATCGAATTTCTGCAAGCGATGTCGGTCGGCATCCTGTCCAGCCATCGCCGCCTGCCGCCGTTCGGCCTGGCTGGGGGCAGTCCCGGTCAAATCGGCCGTAACCGCTTGTTGCACAAGGACGGCAGCGAAGACATCCTGCCGGCTTGCGCGCAGCTTGCTGTTGAGGCCGGCGACGCCATCCTGATCGAAACCCCGGGCGGGGGCGGGTTCGGAGCGGCCGATTAGTTCGACCGATGGGTTAAGGCATGAGCGAATTATCCCCCCAGCGATACGACCTCAAGTGGCCGATTGCGTCTGCAAACAGCGCGGATCGTCGTGCTGCGGATTGTTGACCCAGTTGCTTACCGCGGTGGCTTGCAGGTCGGGGTAGATGCCGGCGTTCAATAACGCGAAAGCGGTATCCGGCGGGGTGGCTTTATCCAGCCAGATACCGTAGTCGGCGGGGTTCAGGATGGCCGGCATGCGTTGGTGGATCTCGGTCATACAGCCCGTGGCGGCCATGGTGATGATGGTGCAGGAATACAGGGTTTCGGTTTGTTGCTGCCATTGTTCCCATAAGCCGGCGAACGCCAATACACCGTGGTCCGCTTTGTGGATGTGGTAAGCCTGTTTGGCGGCGTCCTGTTGGTGCCATTCGTAGAATCCGGTGGCCGGTATCAGGCAGCGCCTGTGTCTGAAGGCAGCGCGAAACGAGGGTTTTTCCCGTACCGATTCCATGCGGGCATTGATCAAATGGCCGCTGTTTTTCTTGTCTTTGGCCCACGAAGGTACCAAGCCCCAGAACAGATTCACCGATTTGCGCGAGCCGTCCTCCAACTGGACGATGTTCAATATTTTGCGGCCCGGCGTGATGTTGTAGCTGGGTTGGTATTTCGGGGTACGCTGCAATAAGAAATGTTCGACGATGGTTTGCGCATTTGCGGTTAAATCGAAACGTCCACACATAGTCGTTCTCCCAATCGGCCCGTCCGACATCATAACCTTGCAGCATGGTGCCGGGCCAACTGCCGCTGAGGTTTCAAACGTTGCCGCTGGTCATCGGGGCTGAATTACGTCGTTCGAATACTGGGCTACAGTTATTCAGGTTTTGCGCGGCAACCAAGCCGCAGAGCCACAATCGCGAAGCCTTCGCGGCTTTTTTTAACGAACTGCACCGAATTCGTTCGTCGTGCTCAACCCGATGACTATGACTGAGAATAAAGTACCCACTGCCGCCATAAGCGTTCTGCTGTTCGTGTGCGCGTTGATTTTACGCATCAGTTACGTGTATTCGATGGAAATCGATTTCCCGTTCCGGGCCGACGCCGGCAAGTACCTGCGTCTGGCCTTGAATTTGGCCTTCAACCATAGTTATTCGTTGGCGGAACAGGCCCCGTTCACTCCGTCCACTTATATTTCCCCGGGATACCCCCTGTTTTTGGCGGCCGTGTTGCGTTTGACCGGCGAGATTCCGCAGTTTTACAGCACGGTGCTGTTGATTCAAGCCTTGCTATCCAGTCTGACCGTACTGCTGACTTTTCATCTGGTGTTGCGCTTGACCCACGTTTGGGCGGCATTTTTGGGCGCGTTGTGGGTGGCAATTTCGCCGCAGTTGATTATCGGCAGCGGCTACGTGCTGACCGAAACCCTGTCCGGCTTTCTGATTGTTTTGTCGGTGACCGTTTACCTGTTAGGCTGGGATAAACGGCATTGGCTCTGGTTCGCCCTGAGCGGAGCGATGTTCGCCTGCGCGGCTTTGGTCAGGCCGGCTATTTTGTTGTTTCCGCCGCTGTTGTGCTTGGCATCGTTGCTGTCGAAGCAGCAGGTTAAACGGCATGCGGCGCTCCTGGTGGCGCTGGTTTCGGTCTGGGCGCCTTGGCAAATCTGGCAGTCGGACAATCGCCAACCCGACGAGGTCAATCTGGCGGCGGCGGCTTTCGCGCTGGGCGGCTACCCGGATTTGACCTTCAAAACCCCGGAATTACGCGGTTATCCGTATCGGGAAGACCCGCAATACGAGGCGATGACTAAAAGTTTGGCCAACGCGGCGTCGGTGATCTGGGCGCGGGCCTTGCAACAGCCGTGGCGTTACGCGAGTTGGTATCTGTTCGGCAAGCCGTGGCAGTATTGGCAAGCGGAAGAAGTGGCCGGGGCCGGTGGCCCTTATGTCTATGAGGTGGCGTCGTCGGTGTATACCCGACAGCCGTTGCCGGCCTTTACCTTGAACATGATGATGGCGATTCATCCGTTGTTGATTGCCTTGGGCGGATTGGCATGCGTTGGGTATCTGGCGGATTGGCGCGCGCGACCTAGTATTTGCGCCAATGACCCGGCAGCGCTGGTTTGCGTCGCCTTGCTGGCTTATTTCACGGCCCTGCACAGTGTATTGGCGCCGCTGCCGCGTTATGCGTTTCCGGTGTATCCGATCGCCTACGGACTGGCCGCGGCGGGAGCGGCCCGCTTGCTGGTCGCGGCAAAAGCCAAGTGGCTGCCATGAAGGCTTCCGCCGCTTTGATGTGTTTGAGCGTGACTTTGGCCCTGGCCGCCGGGCAAGTGCTGTTCAAACAAGGTGCTCTGCAAATTAGCGGTGCGGGATTTTGGGAACGTTTGATTCAGGCGTTGACTAACGCTTATCTGCTGGCCGGGCTGGCGCTGTATGCGCTGACGACGATGGCATGGGTGTGGGTGTTGACCCAGGTACCGCTGAGCCGGGCATATCCGTTCACCGCTCTGGCTTTCGTCATCGTGCCGGTGGCGGCGCATTATCTGTTCGGCGAAGCGTGGCATCTGCAACTACTGATCGGTTCGCTGCTGATCGTCGCCGGCATTATCGTGATCGGGAGTGCTTGAATGCGGATCGCAGTCGTTATTCCTTGTTACCGGACCGGGGATGCCGTGTTGTCGGTGTTGGGGCGCATCGACGTACAAGTGGCTGCAATCTACGTCGTCGACGATGCCTGTCCGCAGCATACCGGCGACAGAGTCGAGCAGGTGTGCATCGATCCCAGGATAAAGGTGCTGCGGCACGAACAAAACCAAGGGGTAGGCGGGGCGGTGGTGACCGGGATTCGGGCGGCGCTGGCGGACGGAGCGGACATCATCGTCAAGATAGACGGCGACGGGCAAATGGATCCGGGCTTGATCGGCAAATTCGTCGAACCGATCCGGCTGCGCCGGGCCGATTATTGCAAGGGCAACCGTTTTTACAAGCTGGAATATCTGGAGAGCATGCCCAAGCTGCGCTTATTCGGCAATACCGTATTGTCCTTCGTCAGCAAAATGTCCACCGGCTATTGGAGCGTCATGGACCCGACCAACGGTTATGTGGCCATGCACGCCAAAATCGCCGCCGAACTGCCGCTGGACAAGTTATCCAAACGGTTTTTTTTCGAATCCGATTTGCTGTTTCGTTTGAATATCATGCGGGCGGTGGTGGAAGACGTGCCGATGCAGGCGGTGTACGCCGACGAGATCAGCAATTTGTCGGTGCGGCGAGTCGTTTGGGAATTTTCCGGTTTGTATTTGAACCGTTTTTTCAAGCGATTGTTTTACAGTTATTTTTTGCGCGGTTTCAATGCGGCGTCGGTGATGTTTCTGGCCGGGAGCGTCTTGTCGTTGGCCGGCAGCGGTTTCGGCGCCTGGCAGTGGTACCACAACAGCGCAGCCGGAGTATTTTCCAGCGCCGGAACGGTGATGTTGGCGGTGTTGCCCATCGTACTGGGTTTTCAGTTGCTGTTGACCGCCGTACAGATCGACATCCAAAGCGAACCGCGCCTGCCGGTGCATCTCAAGCTTTAGGGCTTGATGAATTTATGACTAAGTCCGTTGACCCGTTGCTGTCTATCGCCTAATTTGATTCAATGGTAGCAAATGCGTCGTTACCAATCATTGTCGCCTATCGTTGATGATATACAGAAGGGAAAATCATATGCTGCTCAATGAATTATCGGTTAGGAAATTATTTCCGGTAGATATACGGAAACTATCTAATTACTAGTTAGGGCTTGAAATGACCCTCGATGAACTTGCGAACGAACTGTGCGCTGTTTCTGACGAGAAGGCCGTCCGAGATCTCGCAAAATACATTGAGGAATGGAAAGGCGATGATCGAAATGCCGAGGTGCTCGAAAATATGGTCGAGCGCTTCTTTGGCAACGTCTGGATATCGAAAGAGGCGGAACATTCAAAGGCATATAGGCTCTGGTCTTCGTTCAGAGATGATGCAATTCACGGCATCGGCGGAATGACAATGAATGAAAGGCTATATGCGTTCGGTCTGTTTGAACGCTTCGATTCCTGTAAGTCCGAAGCGGAAAGGCTTGAGGTTTATGGCAAAGTGCATGCAAAGCCCTAACAATCGCATGCACTCGGACAGCAAAAAGCGGCGCTCCTCGTTCCTCGTCGCTCTGCTTTTTGCTGCCGGTGATGCGAAGCGTTAGCGCCTTATGATATCGTTACCAACATTTCAGGCTTGGATATACAAGTACACATTGAAGTGCACGTTGCAATCTCGTTTGGGTTGGAAGTCTTCGCTTCTGTCTTTGGTGTAATCTCAACCTTTGTGGAGGTAATTATGGAAAACTCATTCGCTATCTTTACTCAAGTAATGGCATGTGTTTGGTGCGGAATTGCGTTCCTGCGGAGTCTCTGGTGAGAGAAAATTCCAACCCAAGCGAGAGATTTACGTTCATGAATTTGTGCTACTTGCCGAGAGAGAACGCAGGAGGTTCGATTCCTCCTCTCCGCACCATATTCTATGGCTGGCTTGCACCTAGCGCTAACCAGTCGCTCAACATGACCGGCGCTACCGCGCCGGCCTGTTAGCTTGGTCGTTATGTGTAGCCATGGAAAAAATCGAAGCTGAAATAGTAATGTTGAGTACGGAAGATGGTGGACGAATATCTCCATTATCGGGAGCAGCTTTCGGTGGAATTTATCGGTCCCATATTGTCATAGGTGACCGAAATCAACGAGAAGCAATTGTGGAGGTTACTCCTGAGCATCCTAGAACTTTGACTGAAAAGTATCAGGGAGTCGCTTTCATAGAAGGGCCAGAAGTTGAATTTGTACCAGTAAATGAAAGAATACATGTAGTGATGGCACTAATGTATTTTCCCGACAACGTATATGAAGATGTTATTCCTGGTGCAACATTCACCCTTCGCGAAGGAGGCAAAATTGTTGGGCATGGTGAAATACTAAAGCGGTGGAGCGATGAGAAAAACACATAACAAGCGCATAAACTCGGACCATAAAAAGCTACGCTCCGCTCCGCTTTTTTTGGCCGGTTATACTTGTCGTTAGGCGTCACCAAATGCCGGACCACGAAATCACCATCGACTTACCCGAGCCGCACTACACGCTGTTCAACTCCAAGCGAGACGGGCTTCCCGAGGTAATCGTGGTCAACGATGCGTTGCTCGCCTTCCAGCACACAGCGATCTTCCCTTGGCACCTCTGCATCACGATAGAAGCCGAGGAACTAATCGAGAACGGCATGCCGTCGGAAAAGGAGAGCAAACTCCTGTTCGATCTGGGCGACGAGATCGAATCCGTTGTTCTCAAGGGGCGAACCGAACAAGGAGCTGAGAACGCAATGTTCCTGGCTCGAAGCACCTGGAATGAGGCGCGTGAACTGATGTTCCAAGTCCATGATCCAGAGGTCGCTCATACCGAACTCCAAACCCTTCTTCACAGCCGCACATGGCAGCGGCAATGGAACTATCGAATGGAGAATGACCCCGAGTGGGAGAAGGCATCCTTCGTCTTCCAACTCTTTCCTCAGGCGCGTGGCTGTGACGCCTAACCCTTCCATCGAGCTGACATGCCCCGGCAAGCCGGGTCATGCAGCTCATGTCAAACGTTATGCATACAGCTTACAGGACAATGTTTAAAGTTTTTCCCTCGATTTTTGTAGCTTTTATTTTGACTGTGCTTCCAGTGGAAGCTGTCTTAGCCTGCAAATGTGTAGGTGGTGAAACCAAGCAAAGCCTATATATCAAGGCCGACTATGTCGCGCATGTAAAAATCACTGTCGCAGAACTTAGGGATGTGAGTGAATTAGGAAATGCCGATTCTGACATTATCGATATGGCTCATGGTGAATATGCCCGCATCTCTTTCGAAGAAAAGGAAGTATTTAAAGGCAAAAAGTTTTCTCCAAATTTCCTAAAAGAATTACCGTTCGCCAATGGAAACTGCATGCTGGGCCTTCGGCCCGGCTGGGAATATGTAATATTTCTTAACAAAGAATCAAACGGGCTCGTTTTTGCTTGCTCTGGCTCGTTTTCTTTCTACAACACCACTGATACATCAACCAAAATACAGCAGCTAAGAGAATGGGCAAGGGGAAAAAGATAAATTCGCATAACACGGCGCTCAAAGGGACGCTCCGCTTCGCTGCGCGCCCCTTAGCTCGGCGTTAGACCGCATGAACGTTTACTCAGAGTTGTGTCGTCGCCTTCACATCACGGAAGAAGACGTTGCGCTTTTTCAAGACGACAATGTGGGACTGTGCAGAGTTGACTGCGCTCGTCTTAGCCATCTCTTACTCGCACAACTGACTTCGATAAGCAAACACCGCACGTTCAACTACTTCTCCGTAACAGACGTGATCCAGACTCTGGAGGGGGTTGGGCGTTCGGGAAGTTGCGTAAAGGGTGAAGAGCCTTTCAAACATCAGCCGTTACAGGGATTTTGGAAAGCTCACTTTTTCGACGCTAGGTTTTTAATGCAGAACCTAGTCAATCATTGGGGACTGGCCTATGAAACCTCCCCGAAATTTGGCGAGTTGTGTTCACGGGTGGCCGAAGAGGAAGAGAAAAACCCAACGATTCATGGCTGGCAAGGGCGGCTCTCCCACGAATTCACCATGGGTGGGTATGAGCAAAGAGCAAAAAAGAAGAATTTGACCGGGGAGTGGCTCATCTTTGCCAAGCATGAGAATCTCAATTACTATCTTTGCGTCACTCAGCACTCCAGTGCGAAAGATGGCGACGAAGCAATTTACGCAATGCTGAAGGAGTATTGTGAAGATCAGTACCCATTCCTGTTCGCGAGTGCTGTCTAACCCTGCAATCGAGAGGGACGTCCGCAAGCTGGCGCTTGCGGTTCCCTCCGCCTGCGGCTCCGGCCGCCCCTCATCTCCACGTTATGCGTCAGCCTGACACTTACCTCTCTCAGCCGCCTCGGTATTTCCGGGCCACTATCGGCACTACACTTGCCGTCATGGCTGCCCCGCTGTTTCTGTTCGTTGTTGCAATCCTCAGCGTCAGTGGCACTGCTATCGAAGCCAGTGAAGCACAGGGTTTTGCTGTTATGGTGGCGGCTGTCTTTTATTCGGTTTGTTTCACGGCAATTGCATTTCCAACAGTGGCTCGCTACTTGCACAGTCGTAATAAACTTTCGCGCTCACGTTTTTACCGTTCCCTATTCATCCTTCTGGCCCTCGTTTCATTTCTCTTCTGCGCCCTGTGGGCAGTGGCCGTTGAGGGTGATTGGGGTTTTTTGTTCATGGCGCCGGGCCTGTTCGTAGTGGCTAGCGTGATCGCGCTGCCATTTAGGCCACTTTGGCTTAGGTTGGCACAATGACGCATAACCCTGCGCTCAACACGGACGCCCAAAAAGCTGCGCTTTTTGGGTTCCCTTCGCGCTGCGCGCTCCGGCGCCGGTTAGCTCCACGTTAGGGACTTGAGGAGCAATGAAGTCGATCTTCCCTTATGTGTTTCTCACGATCATGGCGGCGCATGGCTTGTGGTGTTCGATTAATCCGGGTGCCGTGCTTCGTTTTCGACGTAAGCGTGGATGGTCCGAAAGCATGATCAGCGGTGGCTACTTTTACGCAAACGAGGCCCGGATTAGAGCAATGGGGTTTGTGTTTCTTGCGGTCACATTCCTTCTCATTGTCGGTATGGCATTCGGAAATTAGGGTCAACAATCATGCTGTACCCAAGAGTCCCTAACAACGCATTCAACGCCGACGTGCAAAAGCCTCGCTGCGCGTCGCTTTTGCACGCGGGTTAATGCGGGCGTTAGGTTTCACAACGCGCACTATGGCGAACTGGTTCGAAGATCACCCCACAAGATCAATCATTGTTCACACGCTAGTCGTGGCAGCCGTCGTGTGGGCGGCCTTCGCCTTCCTCTTCGATGAGAACAAGGTCGCAGTGCACAAGGCTCAAGCCGAAAACTACAAGGCGAAGACAGAGGTGCTTGAAGTAGAGCTCTCTCGGCTACGCGAAGAGAACAGAAAGTACCTAGAGTGGCTGACGGCGACCCCGAATACGATTCCGCACCTCGAAGCGCGATTGAAGACGGCTGCAGAGGAAGCAGCCCAACTGAAGGCTCAGCTGGCGGCAAGCACTTCCTCCGGCATGCAGGCTTCCGGCGGTCTTGCCAGCTCACCATACAGCGTCAGCCAGACCATCAATCTGGGCGAGACCTTCATGGACCGCAAGACGCTCGCTTCCGTTGGACTTGCCAACGTCACGAACGACAGAACAGCTACGCTGATGCTCACCCTACCCGGGTCGCAAACGCGCGAACTCTCCGATGTCAAGCCGGGCACGGCATGGTCGTACTCGCACGAGAAGACAAACTACCAGCTCATCTTGTCTCGGGTCGACTGGTACGGAAACAAGGCAACTATTAGCGTGGTCGAAGTGCCGGGCCCAAAGTGAAACCTAACCCCTCGGTCAACGCGAGGCCCAGCGGCGTGCTGCCAAGCCCGCCTGCGGGCTTTGTCTATCATCCCTCCGGCGGGCTTGGCGGCACGCTGCCGGCCCCGCGTTACCTCGAACGTTATGTTTTATACCTTATCTGGAGGTAAGTAATGAAAAAACCATCTAGCAGGGTGTTGAAATTTGCCTATATGCCTTCGGCTTCAAAACCATTTTTTGGTTTTGTTGGGCTTCTGGAAGCCCGATCACACCTCAAAAACCGGTTTTAGCCGGTTATATTCGCCCCGAAGGGCGTTAAATTCCGCCTTTTGGCGGATTTCAGGCGCACCACCGCCTAGGCGGTACTGTATCGCCAGCCGAAAATGGTACCCATGCGCGTCAGGTTATAGGCGGCAAAGGTAAAAATCGTTTGCGCGGCGACCTTCTTTAACCCCCGGAACTTGGTTTGGCGTAGCGGGCCGACTGTCTTGGCCCAACCGAAGACTTCTTCGATCCGCTTACGGATTTTGAGACTTTTACGGTAACCGTCGTGCCGGGTTGTGCGACCGTCAATGGCGGAGCCTTTGTCTTTGCTGGCGACATGCGGCGTGACTTTGCGCTGGCGTAACTTGGCGACAAAATCCTGCGTATCGTAATTTTTGTCGGCGGCCAAGGTCGCGCCCGGTTTGTGGATCGTGCGTTTGACCATGGCATGGGCCTCCTCGCGTTCTGCGGTGCCGGTGGCCTGGGTGACTTCGACGTCGACGACCAAGCCATTACGGTTCTCCATCAAGGCATGACCGAGGAAAGCCAGCTGAGACTTGTCGCCCTCGCTCTTTTTGTACAACCGGGCATCGGGATCGGTGCGTGATGCGTGGGTTTCGTTGCTGCGTTTCTCGCCCTTGAAGTTGACCGTGGGATTGCGGCCGCCGTCTTCCGGCGGCGGGGTCGAGCCGTCTTTTTTGACGAAACTTTTGTGCGAGGCCCAAGCTTGAATCAGCGTGCCGTCCACCGAGAAATGCTCGTCAGAGATCAGCTGTTTCCACTCGGCCAAGGCCAGTACCCGTTCGAAAAACAAACGACTGATCCGTTCGTTGAGCAAACGGTCGCGGTTGGCGCTGAAGGTCGAGTGATCCCACACCTCGTCATCTATCGTCAAGCCGACAAATCAGCGGTACAAGAGGTTGAAGTCGATATGCTCCACCAGTTGCCGTTCCGAACGGATGGAAAATAGCACTTGCAACAAACTGGCGCGCAACAAGCGTTCCGGCGGAATGGAATCTCGACCGCGACGAGCGTAGAGCGCGTCGAACTCGTCGTTTAGCGTGGCGAGCAACAAGTCGACCACTTGACGCAGCTTGCGTAGCGGATGCTTTTTGGGAATCCGGCTTTCCAGGGTTCGGTAACTGAACAGGTCTTCTTGAGTAATGTCGGCGCCGCGCATGGGGACAGTGCAATATATTGGAGATAGAACTATTTTATCATTTAGAACAATACTTTATGATTTACCAACACATCTGACTCAACCAGCCAATGCGGGTTACAGGGGAGATAAAATCAACAGCCTGTTAGGATAGTCGTCGAACCATAGTTGCTCATGAGCCTTCTGAAGGTTAGATGAACCGTTTGGAATATCACCAGGAAAAAAACTATTGTTTCCATCGCCCAAAGGCCTATATCCGAACTGAGCTAAACCGTAAGGATCGATATACCGTAACGGGTTGTTACTAATATAGGTATATATGTTTTGATCACCCCGTCATAGGCGCATCTATTGGGTCGTAACGTTATTTTTTCTCTGATGAGATTCCTGGTAAAAATACAGGGCAATTTAACTGTTTAGTTTGATCTCCTTTCAACGGAACGTATTCAATCCAGTTATCGGTATCAGGCCATTTCTTAAAATCAATGAATCCAGTTGCTTTGAAAGATTTGAGTTGGACAGCTTGTGCATTAGAAAAATCTAATTCCAACTCCATCTTTGCAGGTAATTGACGGTGTGTTCCTTGAAATATTGTTAGATCAAGAACATTGCCGTTGAGATCGGCTTCTAAAAATCCCGCCCATGAAGCCCAAGTATAAACCGCTGGTGTAAAGCTTAGATTACCGTTTTTGTCATTTGCACATTCATTAAGAGAAATGCGTTCAACGCTACAACTCTCTAAGGCGCAATGAATTTTGAAGAAGTATATTCCACGCTCTAAGTTATCATCATCTTTATTTGATGCTGCAATTACAAGCTGTATTGGCTTATGGATACCTCTCACTCTTTTTTTACTTTTTGAGTTTGATTCAGCAAAAGCAAAGCTTATGTTACAAATAATTACAACAGATAACAAAGCCTTTAATATTTGGATTAAATTCATACATACACCTATTTACAGCACATTTTGTCACAATTAGGCAACTTTCTAATTCTATTGAATTTTTTAATTAAATCTCTAGTTGTTCGCTCCCTTGCTTGATCGTATGGATAGCCACTTCTATTTCCATCAATTTGACGCGGATCATTTGGGTCAAGACTGAAGTGAACTGCCTCATGAATGACCGTATCTAGAAGCCCTGCAGCTTTAGAGTTTGAAAGAGGTTTTAGGTATTGGTCATCAAGTTGCGTTCCAAGACCAGGAATTGTGTTGCCGAGAATTTCCCCGCCATCATCAGTTTTTTTAAGGTCCATAACTTTTATAGCTATCTGGAAAACTAAGATCAAGTTGTGATTCGACTGCTAACTCCCTTGCAACGTTATCATATTGAGTCAAGCCAAGAGGGTCGATATACCGTAATGGGTTGTTGCTAACATAGGTATAAGTATTAATGCCCCCTTTTAAACCAATTAAATCGCTTTGTCGATAGCGGCCTAGCTTGGGATCGTAGTATCTAAAATAGTTATAAAATAACCCGGTTTCCTGGTCGAAATATTGTCCGGGAAAGCGTAAGTTGTATTCGAATTTTTTGCCGTCTTTATCCGGATCGTTATTCGGTAAAATGGATCCAAACGCGTCGCTATTATCCCAGCGCCATACGGGCTTGTTCGAACTATCTAAAATCACCCTCGGGGTGTTTAGGTGGTCGGTATCTATGGTGTAAATTTTTGCATTATCGATCACGGCAACCGGAATATCGCCAAGCCAGACAGTTTCTTGTCTTACACGGCCGAACTTGTCGTATTCCCCCAATAAATGCCCGGCTTTATCGTATATAAATCGATACGGTGCATTACTTAGTTCAGCATTATTTTTCATGATACGTTGACCGAAGCCATTATAAAAATATTCGTAATGGGTTGTAGAGTTTTTTGTTTCGACTAAATGCCCGAATGCATCCCAATAATACAGTATATTTCCATCCGAAAGGATATTACCCGCTTTGTCGTAAGCGTAAGCCTTTTTTATCGCACCCGTAGAATTTACTAACCGATTGTTTTTGTTGTTGATTGTATATAAAGTGTTTGAATTGTTGATGGAATGACTAAGGCGATTGCCGTTGGCATCATATTCATAGTTAAATATTTCGCCGCTATTAGCCGTATCCGAAATTATTCTATCATTGTCGTCGTAATCGAAGCTGCGATCGAGCCGTGAATCATTATGGAGATAAGCAGTAATGCGTTTGCCTTGGTCGTATTCAATAGTACGATCATTATTCCCTAGCGAATATTCACTTATATCGCCATCCGCATCAAATGTGCGAGTGTACTGTCTCCCGTTGCTGAGCCAAGCGACTGGTGGACCGAATGGTTGATAGACTATGTTTTCAAGCACCGGTTTATCGTTGATATTCAGCTGATGAATTCGGCCTTGATTATCGTAATCATAGCTAACAACTGTGCCGGACGGGTAAGTCAGATGATCCGGGCGACCGTTTGAGTCGTAGCGATATTTGACGGATTGTGTGAGCGTGGCTTTGCCGTATTTGCTAGCTTGCGTAGCTTTGATTAATCGGCCATGACTATCATATTCAAATGAAGTGTCGCCGGACTCGTCGCTCATGGTAGTCAAGCGGCCGGTACCGTTTTGATTTTCGTCATATTTCCAGCTGACAACCTCTCGCGGCTTGACGCCATCGACTTTATTGGCGGTTAACTTTTTCGGCCTATCCAATGCATCATAGGTATATTCGAGTTTTGCGCCTCTTGCGTCGACACGGGTTTTTAGATTTCCCGATAAATCATAAGAATATTCTGTAACTCCCTGGTCGGGTGATTCCACTTGAAGTAAATCGCCCAGTGCATTGTAGTCGTATTTTGTTACCCATCCTTTAGGATCGGTAACCTGGGTTATAAAATTCTGCTCGTTATATTGAAAATAAGTCGAATTTCCACTTGGATCAGTCAATTGGCTAATGCGGTATGCTGCATCGTAGGCATAACTTACGGTATGTCCTAACGTATTTGTGCGTTCAAGTACGTGACCTTCACGGTCGTAGCTGTATTGTGTATCGGCACCAAGTGCAGTTGATTGTCTTACTAAGCGATTTAATGTGTCATATTGCCGAAGAAATGTTTTAACAGTGCCATCCGAATTGGATAAGGTTTCTTGCGTTCTGTTTCCCAAAGCAGAAGTGGATTATCGGGATTGTGCTATTGGCAGCATAAAGTTAAAGTTAATTCAAAAAACTCTGGTGCCGGTGGGGGTAACACTCAAAGTTTTGTCAGTTACACGAAGATGCGGTCTGCAAAGCGCGGTGAACCAATGGTGATCGCTTTTCAGCAAAAGGCAGACGTCATTCTGCTGACTTATATCGTCAGGTTTTGCCAATAGAAGATCATGAATGAGGGGCCCCAACCCTTGAATATTGGCCGTAGCTTAGGGATGTGCTTTACCTCGGCGTGACAATCTGTCTACCGGGCGCGGTTACACTATCAAAATAGCGTTTATCGTTACTCGAGCCTTGAGTCAGGCTCGATCCCAACTAAAATCACTCCACGCTACGAAAAACCAACACCGCGCCAACGGTTTTGCCGTCCGGTTGCATCGGCTGAGCGGTGCATTCCACGCTTATGCTTGTGCCGTCCGGCCGGCGCAGTGCCAAGATTTCCTTAGCCGTTTGGCCGTTGCGCAGAGCCTCGTGTGCGCAGGATTGCGGTTGGGCGGGGCTGAGTTCGGGCTGTATCGCGCGCCAGACGTGTTGATCCAGAAGTTGTTCCGGGGCAAGGCCCAACAGGTTCAAGGCCGCTTTGTTGACGAAGGTGCAGATGCCGTCGGCGTCGACGCCGATGATACCGTCGCCGACCGATTCCAGTAACAGGCGAAAACGCGCTTCGCTGTTGCGCAAGGCCGCTTCCGCCCGTTTGCGCTCGCACAATTCGTGGTCCATGCGGGCATTGGCCGATTCGAGTATCGCGCTTTGCTTTTCCAATTGTTCGGTGCGTTGCGCCACCAGTTCTTCCAGCCGGCGCCGGTAATAAAACAGCTCTTGTTCGTTTTCCTTTTCGGTGGTGATGTCGATCAACAAGCCTTGCAGATACAGGGCACCGCGATTTTCAGGGCGCACCACGTTGGCTTCGTCCAGCAGCCAGCGGGTCCGGCCGTCGCGCGTGAGTACCCGGTATTCGCAATGTAGCGGGGTATGACTTTCGTAGGTGGCCGAGAAGGCTTCTATGGTGGCCTGACGGTCGTCGTTATGTACCCATTTCAATATGCCGTCCGCTTCGGCCAGCCATTCTTCGGCCCGATATCCGAGTTGCCGGATTTGCGGACTGACGTAGAGTAGCTTGCCCGGTTGTTCCAGCGAGGCGATATAGGTAATCGCCGGCATCTGTTCCACCAAACAGCGGTATTTGGCTTCCGCCTCCCGCAGCAACTCGGAGGCTTCGACTTTTTCCCTGATGGCGCGCTGTTCGCGCAGCGCCCGCATCACGACGGCCGGCAACCATTGCAGGGCGTCGCCGTCCGGTCCGGCGCCTTTGACGACATAGTCGCGGGCGCCGGATTTCAAGGCGTCCACCGCTATCATGGCGTTATCGGAGCCGGTCAACATGACTACCGGCATCGGCAAATCGCCGGTATCTTCCGCCAGTTCGGCCAGAAAATCGACGCCGCTGATGTCGGGCAAGTGGTAGTCGAGCAAGATGCAATCGATGGATTCGTTACGGGCGTAGTTCAAGCCCTCGTTGCCGGTTTCGGCTTCGAACAACACAAATTCGCAATCCTGATGTTGCGCCAGGGCGCGCCGGCAGGCCATGCGGTCGATTTGATCGTCCTCGACCAACAGCAGGCGTATTTGCGGTTTGGACGGTGCCGCTGTCATAACGGCGACTCGCTGATGGTCCAATAGGCGTCTATGGTACGGATGATTTCGACGAATTGTTGATATTCCACCGGTTTACGCATGTAGCCCGCCACGCCTAATTCAAAACTCTCCACCTTGTCCTCCTGTTCGTCCGAGGTTGTCAAGGCAATTACCGGGATGCGCCGCAATTCCGGCAAACTTTTGAAGTTTTGCAAAAACTCGATGCCATTCATGACCGGCATATTGAGATCGAGCAGGATCAGGCACGGTTGCTCGTGGCCGGGCTGCTGTAAATAAGCCAAACCTTCTTCGCCGTTTTCCTTCCATTGCAAAGGATTGGTTACGCGCAACTCCTTTAGCGCGCGTTTGACCGTCATCGCGTCTACGCTGTCGTCTTCTATCAGCAGGATAGGATTGTTCTTGATTCTCATCGTTTAAACCGGGTTCGGTGGATTGCTAAGTGTGTTTCGGTATCGTGAAATAAAAGGTACTGCCTTGGCCGACCGTGGATTCCAGCCAGACTCGGCCGCCGTGTTGCTCGACGATTTTCTTGACGATGGACAGCCCCACCCCGGTGCTCTCGACCCGGTCGCGCGGATTCAAGGTCTGAAACAATTGAAAGATGCGTTCGAAATGGCGGGCTTCGATACCGGGACCGTTATCGGCCACACTCAGCTGCCAGTGGTCGGGCCATTCCTGGCAGCCGACCGTTATGCGGCCTTCGGCTTTATCCAGATAGCGAATCGCATTGGAGAGCAGGTTTTGTAGGAGCTGTTGCATGCAGGTGCGCTCGGTCAGCAGCACGGGCAGCGGCGTGCTGACCGTCACCGCCACGTGCGCCGGGGGCGCCAGCGAATCGACGACTTCGTGTAGCAATTGGTCTAGGTCGACCGGGGTGGCCGCTTCCTGAATCCTGCCGACTCTGGAATAACGCAATACGCCGTCGATCAACGCATCCAGACGGCGGACCCGCTGTATCAGCAAGCGCAGGTGTTCCTGGCCTTCGGCGTCCAGCCGTTCGTGCTGGTCGGCGGCGATCCAGTCCGCCAGAGAGCCGATGGCGCGCAACGGCGCTTTCAAATCGTGCGAGACCACGTAGGCAAAGTTTTTTAGTTCTTCGTTGACGTTTTCCAGCTCGTGGATCATGCGCTTTTGCTCTTCTTCCAGGCGTTTGCGGGCGGTTACGTCGTAAATAGTAGCCAATACTTGGCCGTTGCCTACCGGACTGATGCCGACGTCGGCGGCAAACTCGCTGCCGTCCTTGCGCAAGCCTAACAAATCCAGACCGCTGCCCATCCGGCGCGACTCCGGCTGCCGGGCGTAATCGGCGCGCCGTTCGCTATGAGCGCTACGGAAACGGGCCGGAATCAAATCTTCGATCAGCAGGTTTGTAAATTCGTCGTTTTGGTATCCGAATAGGCGTTCGGCCGCCGGATTGGCCAGTAAAATCCGCCCGTCGGCATCTACGATGAGCATGGCGTCGGCGGCGATATTTAGCAGCCAGCGGGCGTCGCGGTTTTCTAAAGTATGCGTTGCGGCAGTATTCATCGGTGTAATCCTGAAGGTTGCAAACGCCAAAGCTGAGGGATAATACACCAACAGCGCCGCAAAATGGTGGCTAGGCTACGATGCAAGCCATTAGGGCAATGGTCTGCACGATCCCTTAAAACAAGACGGCGCGAGGGTGATTGTCGGTTATCCGATCGACGTCGTCATCCGTCAATTAGGACTCGCCGCCGGTCCAATTACTTTGATACGGCTTAAACCGCTGCCCACTCGTTTGACTTCTATTCCGATTCCGATCCGCTCGGTCATTTCCTGCACGTGCGAAATCACTCCGACTTTGCGGCCAAGGGCTTGCAAACGCTCATCGTCCAGCCGGCGTTGCATTTGCAAATCGCCCAGTCGTTGCGTCAGGCTGTTAAGCCGCTCGGAAAGATCGGCCAGCTGCGATGCCAAGGTTTCTCCGCTTTCCAGCGAACGCCGGGTCTGCAAATGCTGCTCGCATTGCCAGCGGCGTTCGGCCAGCACGGTTTGCGCCTGCATCAGTGCCTGCTCCAACTGCTGTAGGGCGTCGCGCTCACGGCTCAACCAAGCGGCGTCCCGTTGCAAGTGTTGGCGTAGATCGTCGGGCTTAAAAGCAGGCTGTGCGGGCCGGGCGGCGTTAAAAGCTTGCAACCATTGCGACACGGCCGATTCGGCGGTTTGCCACTCGGTCCGGCGAGCGCTTCCTGCGCCGTTGCTGTTTGGGTGGCGGCATGCTGTGCTGCAGTCGCGGCAGTTTGTAGCGCGGTTTTGGCCGCGTTCATTGTATTTGCCAGCTCGCGCTCGACATCGGCGACCGAGCGGCCGTTCAGTACGGACTGTCGTTTTGTAGGGTTAGCGCCTGCCGTTTTTCACGGGCGTTAAGCAATGCCTGCTGCGCTGCTTGCCGGTCGCTTGCGGCTTGGTCCAACTGCTGTTGCAAGGCCTGTTGGTCCGATTTGAGTCGGTCCGGTGTCTGCCGCGCCCGGTCGCGTGCCGTCAATGCCGCGCTCATGGCTTTCAAACGCTCGGCCAATGCGTGCAAATCTTGTTCGGTCGCCTGAATTTCGCCGGCTAACCACGCCGACATGCCTTCATCGGCTATGTCCAAGGCCGCCAATTCTGCCGCAGTTGCCGACCACTGGTGGCGTTGCGGCTCGATTTGCCGATGTAATGCCGCCAGCGAGGCGTCGCCGGCTTGAAGGGTTTTGTCGCATTGCGCGATGTCCAGCTGCCAGCGCTGACGCTCCTGTTCCGCCTGCTGCCGATTGTGCCGGCAGGTCTCGACTTCGGATGCCAAGATTTGCAACTCTTGGCGTAGCGGATGATCGTGCTCGGCAAACGGGTGTTGTTTGGCGCCGCACACCGGACATTCCGCGTCCGGTTGCAGTTGGGCGCGCAGTGCCTCCACCCGTTCGCTGCAGGCCAATTTGGCTAGATCGAGCATCTTGGCGGCTTGGTCGTGGCTGGCGATCAACAGAGGTAGCCGGTTTTCGACTGTGTTCAGCGCGTCAGCAGCCTGTTGGCGCTGAGCCAATGTGCTTGCATGCTTGTCGTAAGGCTATCGACCTCCGCAACCGGTATAACTGCTTTTGCGTGGCGGCGGAAGGGTTGGCATTGTCAAAAATGTCGCCTGTTACCAACAGTGCGTCGATGTCTTGTTCGCGTAGCTGCAACAGCAGCCAATCCAAAAAACATTGGTGTTCGAAGCCTTTCAGCGTATGGCCTAGATGCCAGTCGGAGGTATGGAGGATTTTCATGTTTGGGCTCTTGCTATAAAGACGGCCGGTTTGTCGCGATTCCATGACGCGCCAGTTTATTTTGCACATAAACCATAAGGATGGTGAGCCGTACAATTTACGGTATAGTTAGCGCCGGCTATCGTACAGCCAACGGGAGAATGCCGCCATGATGAGTATGTTACGCACAATATTGGAAATCGGTTTGGTCATCGGTTTGCTGGTCGGAGCGTTTTATATCAATAAGACCCTGGCCAAAGAAAGCCGCGAAGACAAAGCTCGCGAGAACGAAAAACTCAGCGACGACAATACACCGCCGAGCTGAACCGGGTTCACCGATAAAACCGGCTGACGCGCTTGTTATCCCCGCCTTCAACCGGCTGAAGGCGGGGATAAGCTGGCTTTTTTGCATCTGCGCTCGTCAACATTCGCCGTTCTCACCCATTTCTATTTGCCGGTTTCCTGTCTTATCCGGCCCGGCGGGCATAAGCGAGTAGAATACTCCACCAATTGCGGCCGGCGCATTCGCCGGGTATTGATCAAGGACCTGCATGGCTTTCGGCATCGCCCATTCGGCATTTTTCAATCTGTTGATTTTCCGCGGCGTGATCGTGCTCGCTTATCAAGTGATGGCCACGACGGTAGGCTGGCATATTTACGAATTGACCCACGATGCACTGGCGCTGGGCTTGGTCGGTTTGGCCGAGGTGATTCCATATTTTTGCTGCGCGCTGTTTGCCGGTTATGCGGTCGATCATTATTCGCGGCGCTGGTTCGGGATATTCGCCGGCTTGTTGTTGGCGCTGAATGCGGCAGTCTTGGTGTGGGTGGCCGGGGCTAGACTGCCGGGCAATCCGGTGTGGTGGATATATAGCTCGATTGCTTGCACCGGCCTGGCCCGTGCCTTTTTAGGGCCGACTTACAGTGCGTTGTTCGCGTTGGTGTTGCCGCGCGAAGCCTTCGCCAAAGCGGCCGGCGTCGGCAGCGCGGTGTTTCAATTCGGATTGGTCGTGGGACCGGCGTTGGGCGGGGTGTTGGTGGCCTGGGCCGGCAAAACCGCAGCATACGGCGTTGCTGCCGGCTTGGCGTTGATCGCCGGGTTAGCCTTGTTGCTGCTGCGCGTCAAACAACCGCCGCCGGCCGAGGCGGCTCCTATTTTTGCCAGCATCGGCCAAGGACTGCGTTTCGTATTCAACAACCAAATCGTGCTCGGCGCTCAGTGCTTGGACATGTTTGCAGTGTTGTTCGGCGGTGCGGTGGCTTTGCTGCCGGCTTTTATTCAGGACGTTTATCATTACGGCGCCGAAGGTTTAGGCATTTTACGCGCTGCGCCGGCTGTGGGCGCGGTGATCACCGGCTTGCTACTGGCCCGCCGCCCGATTAACCATCATGCCGGCCGTTGGCTATTGGCAGCGGTAGCCGGCTTCGGCCTGTGCATGATTGCGTTCGCCCTGGTCAGCGATTTCTGGATGGGCGCCGGACTGTTGGTATTGTCCGGCAGTTTCGACGGCGTATCGGTGGTGATGCGTTCCACCATCATGCAGCTGGCTACCCCGGATACGCTACGCGGCCGGGTAGCGGCGATTAACGGCATTTTCATCGGTTCCTCCAACGAGCTGGGCGCGTTCGAGTCCGGTCTGGCTGCCCGTTGGTTGGGGCTGGTGCCGTCGGTGGTGTTCGGCGGAGCGATGACGCTGGTCGTAGTGGCCGCGACGGCCAAGCTGGCGCCGAAATTGCGACGCCTGGAGCT
Source organism: Methylomonas rhizoryzae (assembly GCF_008632455.1). Lineage (NCBI taxonomy): Bacteria > Pseudomonadati > Pseudomonadota > Gammaproteobacteria > Methylococcales > Methylococcaceae > Methylomonas > Methylomonas rhizoryzae. The sequence goes on along the minus strand of NZ_CP043929.1, from coordinate 3,761,316 downwards.
TAGCGATTTGTATTGACGGCTAATTTGTTAAAAAGTCTGTAAATATTCAGCAGGCGCTCCGGCTTATCTCGGAGCAGCGATAGTCTGAAACGAATGAAGAGGTAGGAGTGGCTGAATAGTTACAAACGTCTTTAAGCCGCTAGCCGGAATTGAAAGTCGGCGGCCGCCCCCCAGCCTCAATATCAGTATGAGGCGAGCGATGAACGCAGGACTGGATGCTTGAGCGAATCACTTGCGTTGATGATATTCCGCAACCAGCACTTGAATCTTCAGCCGCATAATATCTTTCAGCATTCTGATTTTTCTATCGTGTTCCTGATGCGCAATATCGTAGATTTGCTTTTTAAACGTTTCGTCGCTATCGGCGGGCAGGCTTAAGGACCATTCGGTGAAAAACGCACCGTAGCTGTCGATGGTTTTGATCAGCTCGAACCTGAGCTTTTCCCGGTCTTTTTTGGGAACCTGCATCAGTGCTTGGTCGATGGCCGCATCTATATCCGATTTTTGTTGGGTGTTCAGGACGGGGAATTGGATGATTTGTGACATAAAAACGATAAGTGAATAATCGGCTGGGTAAAGCCATGATTGCTTGTTTCGCATGACTCATCCAATCGGGAAGTCATAAATCGCACCAACTTACAAGCCGTTGATAATTATAAAAAAATAATTCGACTTATTTGTCGCGTTCGCGACAAAGGGAAACCCGTTGCATCCTGGATGTTCGATAGGCGGCAGCGGCCGCCCCGGATGAAGGCTGGCGAGATCGGCTACAACCCGAACTGCAAGGCCGCTAGCCGCGCATACAAGCCGTTTTGCCGGCGTAGGGCCTCCGGGCTGCCGGTTTCGACGATGCGACCGCGTTCCAGGACGACGACTCGATCCACTTGCTGTACCGTGGCCAGCCGGTGAGCGATGATCAAGGTGGTGCGGCCGACCATGGCCGCCGCCAGACCTTGTTGCACCAGGATTTCCGATTCGGCGTCCAGGGCGCTGGTGGCTTCGTCCAGCAGCAACAGCGGTGCATTCTTTAAAATGGCTCGGGCGATGGCGATGCGCTGGCGTTGGCCGCCGGACAAACGGGTGCCGCGCTCGCCGAGAAAAGTCAGGTAGCCGTCCGGCAGACGGCGGATGAATTCGTCCGCTTGGGCGGCTTGCGCGGCGGCGATCACTTCATCGTCGCCGGCGTCGGGGCGGCCGTAGCGGATATTTTCCAGGGCGTTGGCGGAAAAAATCACCGCGTCTTGCGCCACAACGGCGATCTGCCGGCGCAACTCGGTCAAGGCCAAATCGCGAATGTCGACGCCGTTGAGTCGGATGTTGCCGCGCTCGACGTCGTAAAAGCGCAGCAACAGTTGAAACAAGGTGGTTTTGCCGGCGCCGGACGGGCCGACTAGCGCCACGCTTTCGCCGGCGTTTATCTGTAGCTCGATGTCGCTGAGTGCCGCCGATTGCGGCCGAGATGGATAGGCGAAGCCGACGTTGCTGAATTTGAGTTCGGCTAGTTCGCGTTGCGGTAACCGGAGAGGTTGCGGCGGAGATACGATGGCCGGCGTGGCATGCAGCAGTTCCAGCAAGCGTTCGGCCGCGCCGGCCGCGCGCATGACGTCTCCCCATACTTCCGCCAGGGTGCTGACTGCACCGGCTACCATCAGGGCGTACAACACGAACGAACCGAGCTGGCCGCCGCTCATCGCGCCGTCGCGCACTTGGCGGGCGCCTATCCACAGTACGAAGATGATTGCACCCATCACCGCCAGGATGACCAGCGCGGTCAGCACGGCGCGAAAACGGGTGCGGTGTATCGCGCTGGCGAAGCCGATTTCGGCGCGCTCGCCGAAACGCCCGCTTTCAGCGGCTTCCTGGGTATAGGCTTGCACCGTAGGAACGGCATTGAGGATTTCGCCGGCCAATGCCGCGGCATCGGCCAGTTTGTCCTGCGATTCGCGCGATAGCGTTCTGACCCGGCGGCTAAGCAGGCCGATAGGTAGAATCAACAGCGCCGTCAGGCCGATATTCAAGGCGAACAGATGGAAATCGGTCACGGCCAGCATGACCATGCCGCCGGTAAACTGCAACAGGCTGCGCAAGCCCATCGACAATGAGCTGCCGACCACGGTTTGCACCAGCGTGGTATCGCCGCTCAAGCGCGACAGCACTTCGCCGGTTTGCAGGGTTTCGAAAAACTGCGGCGATTGCTGCAAAACCCGGGCGTAGACCGCGCTGCGCAAATCGGCACTGATCCGTTCGCCCAGCCAGCTGACTTGAAAATAGCGGCCGGCCACTAACAGTCCCCACAAGGCCGCCAAGCCGAACATCAGCAGGAAGTGCCCGTTTAAACTCATGGGTCCGAGCAGGCCGTTTTGCGCTCGGGTTGGGCCGAAACCGGCGTCGAGCAAATCGCGAAACGCCAACGGCACCAACAGCAGGGTCGCCGAGCCCGAACACAGCAGGGCAAAGGCCAGTAACACCCGGCGGCGGTAAGGCCGTAAAAACGGCCACAATGCCGGCAACAAGCGGCGTGCTTGCGGTGCCGCCGCCATTTGCTTCACGGCGTCGCGGCGGCGATAGCCAGCGCTCGGTCGAGTTGCTCCAGATTGTTGTAAAAGTGCGGCGAAAAGCGAATGCCGCCGCCGCGCAACGCGCAAACCACACCGGAGTGCTGTAAATGCCGGTACACGGCGTGGTTGTCGCGGCGGCGATGGCGAAAAGTGACGATGCCGGATTTCAGCGGCGGGTGGCGCTCGGACAATAATTCCAAGGCCGGATCGGCATCGATCGCGGCTTTCAGATAGTCGCTGCGCTCCACGATCAAGGCTTCGACCTTGTCCATGCCGGTTTCCAGCAAGAGCGACAGACTGGCCGACAGCGCGTGGATGCACAGCATGTTCGGGCTGCCCGCCTCGAAGCGGCGAGCGGTCGGGTGCATTTCCCACGGCCGGTTTTCATAATTGTGAGTGTCTTTCATCATGTGCCAGCCGTATTGGGTTAAATGCAAACGCTCGCGCGCCGTCGGCGTCGTATAAAACACGCCCAAGCCTTCCGGCCCGAACAACCATTTGTGGCCGTCGGCCATTACGAAATCGGCCTGGCAGGCGAGTACGTCGAATTGCACCGCGCCCAGACTCTGGATCGCGTCGACGCAAAACAGGATGCCGCGCTGTTTGCAGAAGGCACCCAGCCGGTTCAAATCCAGGCGCAGACCGGAGGCGAATTGAATCGAGCTGATGGTCAGTAGCTTGGTGCGTTGGTCGACCAGGGCGAACAACGCATCTTCCGGCGTCGCGGCGGCGTGCAAATCGGCTTCGCGAAATTCGACGCCGCGTTCGGCCAAGGATTGCCAGGGCAGGCGGTTGGACGGGAATTCCTCGTTGCTGGAGACGATGTTGTCGCCGGTTTGCCAATCCAAACCGTAGGCCACGAAGGATAAGGCTTCCGAGGTGTTTTTGACCAAGGCGATGTCGTCGGCCGAGGCCGCGTTCAACAAGTGCCGGAATTGCTCGCGAATTTGAGTTTCTTTCTCCAGCCACTGCGGGTAATAGTGCGAACCGTAACGGCAATTTTGCTCGGCAAAGCGGATCACTTCGGCGCCGGTACGTTTGGGCCACGGTGCCACCGCGGCGTGGTTCAGATAAATCAATTCGTCGGTCAATGGAAATTCGGGATGGCTCATGGCGGCAACCAGCGGTAACAATGGGATGCCGGCAGTGTCGCGGAAGGACTGGCCGATGGCAAGTGACATTTTTCGCTGTGCATATGCGGTCGCGGTGGTCACATAAGCGGTGTTAGACTGCTGCGCTCAACCATTTGCCGGAGGCAACATGCGCATCAAATCCCTGTGTGTTTATTGCGGCTCCAGCCCGGGCCGTAACGGCGATTATCTGGCCGCCGCCGAAGCTCTGGCCGAAGAAATGGTCGGGCGTGGCATTCGCTTGGTTTACGGCGGTGCCGACGTGGGCGTCATGGGCGCGGTGGCCAACGCGGTGCTGGCGGCCGGCGGTCAAGTCACCGGCATCATCCCGGAAGCCCTGGTATCCAAAGAAGTGGCTCACCGCAACTTGACCGAGCTGCACGTGACCCGCTCCATGCACGACCGCAAGGCGATGATGGCCGAGCTGGCCGACGCCTTCGTCGCCTTGCCGGGCGGCATCGGCACACTGGAAGAAATTTTCGAAATCTGGACCTGGGCGCAGCTGGGCTTGCACCAAAAGCCGTTCGGTTTGTTGAATGTGGCGGGCTATTACGACAAGCTGATTGCGTTTTTGGATCACGTGGTCGAGGAACGCTTCGTCAAGCCGCCGCACCGACAAGCTTTGCTGGTCGCCAGCGCCGCGGCGCAATTGCTGGACGGCTTCGAAACCTACCATCCCGCCGAGGAGCCACGTTGGATGACTAGTGAACAGATTTGAGTTTTGCCCGGCCATTTGATTGGGCCGGCGTGCGGCGAAAGCTCGGTCGCACTTGCAAGCGCCGGCGCCGCGATAATGTTTCGATTTTTTTCCGATTGCCCGAAGTGGCGGGATGTCCCATGTTTTAGAAAAAACTTCCAACTTGGTGCATAACCGTTTGCTTTCCTCGTTAGCGCAGTAATTCTTCCAAGTCCTCCTGCCTTATCCGTTCCAATCACCGGACTGGGTTCCGCTTGTCTAAAAATCTTCTGCGAAGCCGCCTGTCGCCAGAGGCGTTATTGTTCGCGGCGATTTGCCGTTGCTGACCGCCGGTTGGCGATAAAAATGGTTTTTGCGCGAAAAATTAAGTCGATAATATTTTATAACTTATTGTAATTATTGATTTTTATTTTTTATAAAAAGTCGGCGCTTCAAGTGGATGCCGTCTTTTTCCATGACATTCCAGCTTAATTTTGTGAATTAACTGACTGATACCAATGGAGATTGAGCGGCGAAAAAATATTCGTTGCAATGCCTGGGTGTTGTGCTGTAAGTCATTGTAGGTAAAGAGAGATTTTAATGTAACTCCTCTTGACTATCCGTCCCGACAAAACTATAGTGGAGTAGAAGTGATGTAAAGTGGCGTAAAAGGGAAAATTTCGGATTTTTTGAGGCAGATCTTGTTTCGCGGCATAAGTTCAATCAGTTTGGATGCCAAAGGTCGTATTGCGATTCCCACGCGATACCGCGATGAATTGCATGAATGCTGCGAACGGCAAATGATCGTAACCCTGGCGGTAAACGAAAAATGCGTCGGCGAACCCGGTTGCCTGTGGCTATACCCCTTGCCCGAATGGGAAAAATTGGAACAAACCATTAACAAACTGCCGACGCTTAACAAAGCGGCCGGCAAATTGCGCCGGTTCTTGATCGGGCATGCCAGCGAATGCGAAATGGATACCCAAGGGCGTTTGTTATTGCCCGAGAAATTGCGCGAGTACGCCAACATGGACAAACAACTGTATTTGGTTGGCCAATTAAATAAATTCGAAATTTGGAACGATGTGGCTTGGTTGCAAAAGCAACAGGAATGGATGGACGGTGACGATACGGAAGGATTGAGCGATCTGGAAGACTTGTCGTTTTAGCGGTCGGTAACGTGCATCAATCCGTATTGTATCAAGAGGCTTTGACCGGTCTGCGCATCAAGCCCGACGGCATTTACGTCGATTGTACCTTTGGCCGCGGCGGGCATAGCGCCGGCGTGTTGCAGCAACTCGGGGTGTCCGGGCGGCTGTTGGCAATCGACAGAGATCCGGAAGCCATTCGCTCCGCCGAAGCATGCCGGTTACGAAGCGATCCGCGTTTCAGCTTGTATCACGCTAGTTTCGCCGAGCTGAAAGCGATTGCCGAAAGTCTGAATTTATCCGGGCGAGTAGACGGTTTGTTACTCGATCTGGGCGTTTCTTCGCCGCAGCTGGATACTGCGGAACGAGGTTTTAGTTTTTTGCGCGAAGGTCCGTTGGATATGCGTATGGACAGCAGTCAAGGCATGACGGCGGCCGATTATTTGGCGCAAGTCGAAGAGCAAGAGTTGGTGCGCGTGTTGTTCGAATATGGCGAAGAGCGATTTGCCCGGCGGATTGCCGCTGCCGTCGTCAAAGAACGCAAGCACAAACCGATTCGCACCACCGCCGAGTTGGTGGCATTAATCGAAGCCTGCGTGCCGTTCAAGGAAAAGCACAAACATCCGGCGACGCGCAGTTTTCAGGCAATACGCATAGAAATCAACCAGGAATTACAGCAAGTCCAGCAAATACTGGCGCAGAGCGCGGCGCTTTTGGCGCACGGCGGCAGATTGGTGGTCATTGCATTTCATTCTCTGGAAGACCGTATCGTTAAACGCTTTATTAAAAACGAATCAGGCAATAAAACCGATCCAGGCCGCTTACCGGTGAAAGAGCAAGATATTGTGAAAGGGCAGTTTAAAAAGATCGGCGCCCCGATTCGAGCCGGGAGTGAAGAACTGAAAACCAACCCCAGGGCGCGTAGCGCAGTGATGCGGGTTGCCGAGAAATTGTAATGGACGCCGTTAAAAACGTTTTTCTGGGTATGTTGATTGCGATGCTGATGGTATCCGCGCTGGCGGTCATTTACAGCAAGTATCAAGCGCGCATTTTGTTTATCGAAATTCAAAAAAAAGAAAAACAGTTGGACGATTACGAGGTTGAAAGAGGCCGCTTATTGTTGGAGCTGTCGACCTTGACCGAAGAAACGCGGGTGGAAATAGAAGCCAGACAACGTCTGCAACTCACCTTACCCGCTCAAAACGACATTGTTTACATCAGGCCGTAGATGAGAATCGCCGTTGCACACACCGCTGACAATAGAGCCCTGCCGGGCTACCCAGTCAGACGTCGGTTGCTCATGGGAGCCATCGCCTGCGCGATGTTGGCGCTGGCGGGCCGCGCTTTGTATCTGCAAGTATTGAACCGGACTTTTTTGCAAGACAAGGGCGACATGCAGCATTTGGGCATTATCGAAGTACCGGCCTACCGCGGGCAGATTAAAGATAGAAGCGGCGAACCTTTGGCGATTAGCGCGCCGGTGCAGTCCATCTGGGTGAATTTGCGTCAGTTGAAGGCCGAAGAACGAGATAAACAATTGCAAATGGCCAAATACTTGGGCATGCCGACCAAGGATCTGGACGCATTCATCAGCAACAATGCCGGTAAGCGCTTCGTTTATCTGCGCCGGCAGATCAATCCGGATTTGGCGGATAAGGTCAAGGCTTTGGAAATATCCGGCGTGTATTTCGAAACCGCGTTCAAACGTTATTACCCGACCGGCGCCACCACCGGCCATTTATTGGGATTCACCAATATCGACGATGTCGGTCAGGAAGGCCTGGAACACGGATACGAATATTTGTTAGCCGGCAAACCGGGGCGCAAAAGAGTCATTAAAGACGGTAAAGGCCGCGTCATAAAAGACGTGGAAAACATTCAGGAAGCCGTGCCGGGCCGGGATTTGAATCTGAGCATAGACGAACGCATTCAATACTTGGCGTATCGGGAATTGCAGACAACGTTATTCAAGCATAAAGCCCATTCCGCGTCGTTGGTGGTGTTGGACGCTAAAAACGGCGATGTGTTGGCTTCGGTTAGCCAGCCGGCTTTTAATCCCAATAATAGAAAGGAATTACGCAGCAATCGCTACCGCAACCGGGCCATGGTGGACGTGTTCGAGCCGGGTTCGACGGTGAAGCCGTTTGTGGTGGCGGCGGCCTTGGATGGCGGTTATGTGGACCCGAATGTGTTGATAGAAACGCACGGTATCTATAACGTCGGCCGTAACGTGGTCAAGGATATTCACAACTATGGCACGATGGATTTGACTTTGGTGTTGCAAAAATCCAGCAATATCGCGGTCACCAAAATCGCGATGAGCATGCCGCCCGAATACTTCTGGAACGTTTACAGTAACTTAGGTTTCGGTTCCTCGGCGGGCGTGGGCTTTCCCGGCGAAGCCAGCGGCAGCTTGTTGGACTATCAAGGCTGGCACGAATTCGATCAGGCTATTCTGTCCTTCGGCTACGGCGTATCGACCTCGATACTACAGCTGGCGCGGGCTTATACCGCGTTGGCGGACGACGGCATCGTACATTCGGTCTCTTTGCTGAAACGCGACGAAGACCCGGATGCGCGTCGGGTGTTCAAGCCGGAAACGGCGCGTAAGGTGCGGGATATGTTGGAACACGTGATCAGCAAGGAAGGCACGGCCTACCAAGCCAGGGTGGAAGGATACCGAGTGGCCGGGAAAACCGGTACCGTGAAGAAAACCTCCGCTTCCGGCGGTTACACCCACGACAAATATTTATCGGTGTTCGTCGGCATGGCGCCGGCCAGCAATCCGCGTTTCGTTATCGCCATTGTGGTCGACGAACCGAGCACCGGCCAGTACTACGGCGGATTGGTCGCCGCGCCGGTGTTTTCCAAGGTGATGGCGGGCATTTTACGCATCTACGGCGTCGAGCCGGACGGCATGGATACCATGCCATTGTTATTGACTAGAAAATGAGGCTCAGCGTGTTACTCGAAGGGCTTGCCGACCTAACCAGCGATTGCGAAGTCGGCGGTCTGTGCTTAGACAGCCGGCAGTTGCAGTCCGGGCAGGTGTTCATTGCGTTGAACGGCGCTTTGCAACACGGCTTGAGTTATGCCGGTCAGGCGGCGGCGGCCGGTGCGGCGGCGATCGTCTACGACCCGGAAGGGAGCGGCGGAGCGTGTCCGCAATCCGCAGAAGTTCCCATGGTGGCAGTCGATGAATTGGGCCGATTGCTCGGGGAAATCGCCGCGCGCTTTTACGCCTATCCGTCGCGGCGGCTCGAAGTCGTCGGCATTACCGGTACCAACGGCAAGACCACCTGCAGTCAACTCTTGGCGCAAGCCTTGGCCGACTGCGGCGTGATAGGCACCTTAGGTTGGGGACGCATCGGCAATTTACATCCGACCGTCAACACCACCCCGGACGCCCTGGCGGTGCAGCGCATGCTGCACGATATGGCGGCTATCGGCTTAAAGCGAGTGGCAATGGAAGTGTCGTCGCACGGATTGCATCAGGGCCGGGTCAACGCCGTGGATTTCGTCGGCGCGGTTTTTACTAATTTAAGTCGGGATCACCTGGATTATCACGGCGATATGGACAGTTATTTACAGGCTAAATTGAGCTTGTTCAACAACCCGGCCTTGCAGTTCGCGGTGATTAACCTGGACGATCCCAATAGTGGAGAGGTGTCTATGACTTTGAGCCCGACCGTTCGACGTTGGGGCTTCAGCGTTACCGGCAAGACCGTCCCGCAGACTGAGTGCGTGCAGGCAGACCAGGTCGTGCATTCGAATGACGGAATCAGGTTTCGCGTGACTTGGCAAAACCTCAGTCAAACGGCTTACACCCCGGTAGTGGGCGCATTCAACCTGCAAAACGTGTTGACGGTGATGAGCGTATTGTTGGCGATGGGTTGGCCGTTTGCACCAGCGGTAGAACGCTTAGCCCATTTACGGCCGGTGACCGGACGGATGGAAAAATTCGGGGCCGCCGGTCAGCCGCAGGTGATCATCGATTACGCTCACACCCCGGATGCCCTGGAAAAAGTGCTGCTGGCTTCCAAAGGTTCTGGCAAATTGTGGGTAGTGTTCGGTTGCGGGGGCGACAGAGATAAAGGCAAACGGCCGGAAATGGGCCGGATAGCCGAGGTTTTGGCGGATAGAGTGATCCTGACCGACGACAATCCGCGCAGTGAACCGGCGTACCAAATCATCAACGACATTTTGGCCGGTTGTTTGAGCGATAAAGTCAGCATCATCAACGACAGACATCGTGCTATCACGACCGCGATCAAGCAGGCACAAGCCGAAGATTGCGTGGTGATTGCCGGCAAAGGCCATGAAAACTACCAAGACATCGAAGGTCGCAAAATCCCGTTCAGCGATCAAGAGGCGGCCGTTGCCGCACTGCAAGCTTGGGGGGCGCCGCTATGAAGTTGCTTTTGAGCGAAATCAGCGCTGCGGTTAACGGACAACTTTTGGGCGCAGACCGAGAAATAAGCGGCATCAGCATAGATACCCGCACGCTGGTCGCGGGCGATTTGTACCTGGCGATACGCGGTCACGCCTTCGACGGCCACGATTTTACCGCCAATGCGGCTAAGGCGGGCGCCTCGGCATTATTGGTGGAACGCGTTGCGGATTGCGCGTTGCCGCAGATTCTCGTTGGCGATACCCGCTTGGCACTGGCCGAAGCCGCCGGCTATTGGCGGCGCGGTTTGCCGGTCAAAGTGGCCGGCGTCACCGGCAGCAACGGCAAGACCACCGTCAAGGAAATGATAGCGGCGATATTTGCGACCCAAGGCGACACGCTTTCTACCCGCGGCAACTTGAATAACGACATCGGCGTACCGCTGACTTTACTGCGGTTGAACCCGCAGCACCGGTTTGCCGTGATTGAAATGGGCGCAAACCATCCCGGCGAAATCGCCTACACCAGTCGTTATGCGCAGGCGGACGTCAGCGTAATTACCAACGTGGGACCGGCGCATATCGAGGGGTTCGGCAGTGTGCGGGGAGTAGCCGAGGCCAAAGGCGAGATTCTTCGTGCGCTTGGGCCGCAAGGCGTGGCCGTGTTGAACCGGGACGACCCGTTTTACGATTTTTGGTTGCAGCACTGCGTGGCCGGCCGGCGTAGCGTGAGCTTCGGTTTCGACCTCGCGGCCGACGTCCGGGCGCAAGGCGTGACAAGCGGCCTGGGCCCTAACGGTTTCGATACTGCATTCGATCTGATATGGGCGGCGGGTACAGCCAGAATTCGTTTGGCCTTGGCCGGCAAACACAACGTCAAAAACGCCTTGGCCGCCGCCGCGGTAGCGCTGCAATTCGGCATTGCGATAGACGACATTCAAAGCGGCTTGGAGACCATGCAACCCGTTACCGGACGCATGCAAGCCTTGCCGGGTAAAAACGGCAATATCGTCATCGACGATACCTACAACGCCAACCCGGCCTCGTTGCAAGCGGCCCTGGACGCGCTGGATAGCTGCGGCAAGCCGGTTTGGCTGGCGTTGGGGGCTTTCGGAGAGTTGGGCAGCGACAGTGCGGCGTTGCACGCGCAGATGGGTAAAGTCATTCAGGCCAAACCGGTGCAGCGCTTGTTCGCTACCGGAGAATTGGCCCGGCATACCGTGCAGGCTTTTGGTGGCGGCGGGCAATTCTTCGACCGCCAGATCGATTTAATAGAGGCACTGGCCGCGGCGGCCGGCGGTGACGAAATCATATTAATAAAAGGCTCGCGTGCGCAGAAAATGGAAAACGTAGTCGCGGCGCTGGTAGACAATTTTCGGGTAGATTTACACTAATGTTACTGTTACTTGCGGACTTTTTACTTCAATTCGATAGCGGCTTTCGGGTTTTGCATTACCTGACGTTTCGCGCCATTCTCGGGGTGTTGACCGCCTTGGTGATTTCCTTTGTGATCGGTCCGCTCATGATAGAAAAGCTGACGCGCAAAAAGATTGGCCAAAGCGTGCGCGACGACGGCCCGCAAACTCATTATTCCAAATCCGGCACGCCGACGATGGGCGGAACGATGATTCTGTTCGCCATCGCCATCAGCACCTTGCTGTGCGCGGATTTGAGTAACCGTTATGTCTGGGTGGTGCTGTTGGTGACGTTGGCGCACGGCGTGATCGGTTTCATCGACGACTATAAAAAGGTCTTGCTCGGCAATAGTGACGGACTTTCGGCTCGAGCCAAATATTTTTGGCAATCGGTCGTAGCCTTCGCCGCGGCGGTTTATTTGTTTCGTACCGCTCAGGTGCCGGCAGAAACCCAGTTCATTGTGCCGTTCTTCAAAAGTGTCAATTTGGATATGGGCTGGTGGTACGTGGTGCTGACCTATTTCGTGATCGTCGGCGCCAGCAATGCGGTCAATCTGACCGATGGTCTGGACGGTTTGGCGATTATGCCGACCGTAATGATAGCCGCGGCGTTGGCGATATTCGCCTATTTATCCGGACACGCCAATTTTGCCCAATATTTGCATATTCCGCATATACCCAAGGCCGGCGAATTAATCGTATTTTGCGCGGCCTTAGTCGGCTCGGGGCTAGGGTTTTTGTGGTTCAACGCCTATCCGGCCATGGTGTTCATGGGCGACGTCGGTGCGCTGGCCTTGGGCGCCGCATTGGGCGTAGTGGCTGTTTTGGTGCGACAGGAGGTTGTGTTGGTGATCATGGGCGGGATTTTCGTCTTGGAAACCGTATCGGTGATCATCCAGGTGGGGTCCTACAAAATGCGGAAGAAACGGGTATTTTTGATGGCGCCGATTCACCATCACTACGAGTTGAAAGGTTGGCCGGAGCCGCGCATCATCGTCAGATTCTGGATTATTTCAGTGATCTTGGTGTTAATCGGATTGGCGACCTTGAAGTTGAGGTAAACGATGGATACCGGTGGGTTACTCGACAAATTGGCGACGCACTTCGGATTGCATGCCGACAGCGCGCGCCTGTTGATCGTGGGTTTAGGGGCTACCGGATACTCCGCCGCTCAGTTCCTGCAGCACACGCCGATTAAGTTCGCCATCGTCGACAGCCGCCGGCAGCCGCCGCAAATCGAAAGTTTCCGCGAACAGATGCCGGACGTACCGGTGTTTACCGGCGGTTTCGATCAGGCTGCGTTCGACGTCGCTACCCATATGCTGATCAGCCCCGGCGTGTCTTTAAACGAAAAAGTGATCTGCAGGGCGGTGCAAGCAGGGGTGACCGTACTGAGCGACATCGATTTGTTTGCCTGCGCGACCGAGAAACCGGTGCTGGCAATCACGGGCTCCAACGGTAAAAGTACCGTAACGACCATGTTGGGCGACATGGGTCAAGCGGCCGGTTTTAAAACCGCGATCGGGGGGAATTTGGGCACGCCGGCGTTGGACCTGTTGCAACAACAAGCCGATTTATATGTGCTGGAGTTGTCCAGTTTTCAACTCGAACGCACCCGCTTGCTGAACGCGGCGGCGGCAACCGTTTTGAATGTCAGCGCCGATCACTTGGATCGCCACCGCGACATGGCCGAATACGCCGCCGAAAAACAGCGGGTATATTGCGGTGACGGCGTCATGGTGTTGAATGCCGACGACCCGGTGGTGTCGGCCATGCGCGATCAGAGCCGGCGGTGTTTGACCTTCTCGGTCAGAGAGCGGGCCGATTTTTATTTGCGCCGTTGCGAGTCCGTCGATTGGCTGATGTGGGAAGAGCAACAATTAATGGCCGCGGACGAGTTGAATTTAGAGGGTAGCCATAATATTGCCAATGCATTGGCGGCGTTGGCGCTGGGACACGCGATCGGCATGGACCTGAATGCGATGTGCCGGGCCTTGCGCAAATTTAAAGGCTTACCTCACAGGATGCAAAAAGTGGCCGAGCTGCACGGCGTGCGCTGGGTCAACGATTCCAAGGCTACCAATATCGGCGCCTGCGTCGCCGCGCTGCAAGGCTACGAACGCAAAGTGATCCTGATTGCCGGCGGCGACGCCAAGGGTGCGGACATGAGCGAGCTGCAGCCGGTAGTCAGCGAAAAAGCCAAAGCCGTAGTGGTAATGGGTAAAGATGCCTTATTGATGGAACGGGCCTTGCAAGGTTGCGTACCGACTTATCAAGCCGGCGATATCAAGCAGGCCGTGAAAATTGCGGCCTCACTGGCCGAAGTTGGCGATAGCGTTTTATTGTCGCCGGCTTGCGCCAGTCTGGATCAATTCAAAAGTTACGCCGACCGGGGTAACAAGTTTGCCGAAGCGGTGTTGGAGTTAGGCTAATGGCAAAACAACGCTATCACGTCGATGAAACCCTGTTGACGGCTTGTCTGTGCCTGCTGGGCTTGGGTTTTGTGATGGTTGCTTCTTCTTCCATGCACATGGGCGTGAAGGTGGCGGAAGACTTGTCGAATTATCCGATTAAGCAGTTGGCGCATATCTTGATCGGCTTAGTGGTTGCGGCCGCTATGATGAACGTGCCGATGAAGACTTGGCACAAAATAGGTCAGCCCTTGTTCATTGCCGGCTTGCTGTTGTTGTTGGTGGTATTGGTGCCTGGCATAGGCGTCAGGGTTAACGGTAGCGTGCGTTGGCTATCGCTGTTCGGCTTGCGCATTCAGGTTTCCGAAGTGATGAAATTCATTGCGGTCGTCTACATGGCCGGCTACATCACCAGACATGGCGAGCACGTGCGTAAATCGCTGTTTGGCCTGGTCAGGCCCTTGTTGCTGTTCTCGGTGGCTTGCGTGTTGTTGTTGATGGAACCCGATTTCGGCTCGGCGGTGGTGATACTGATTATCGCCATGGGCATGATGTTTTTAGGTGGCGCCCGATTGTCGCCGTTCGTGTTGCTGGTCGTGCTGGTTTCGGCCGCGGCGGCGGCCCTGGCTTACACCTCGCCTTATCGCTGGGAACGGGTAGTCGGCTTCCTGGAGCCCTGGGAACACGCCCGCGATAGCGGCTATCAATTGACGCAGGCCTTGATTTCGTTCGGACGCGGCGAAGTGACCGGCGTCGGTTTGGGTAACGGCTTGCAAAAACTGTTTTATTTACCGGAAGCGCACACCGACTTTTTGTTCTCGGTATTGGGCGAAGAATTGGGCTTGGTCGGCGTTGTGCTGGTAATAGCCTTGTTTAGCGCCTTGGTGTTGCGCGGTTTCGCTATCGGCGAGCAAGCCGAGAAGGTCGGCGAATATTTTTCCGCGCTGGTGGCCTACGGTTTGGCGATTTGGTTCGGTTTTCAGGCCTTCGTCAACATGGGCGTCAATATGGGCATATTGCCAACCAAAGGTTTGACCTTGCCGCTGATGAGTTATGGCGGCGGTAGCATGATCGTCATGTGCGGCGCGGTTGCGGTGCTGTTTCGCATTCATTTCGAAGTCACCGAACTTCAAAAAAGTAACGTCAAGGGGATAAAGCGATGAGCGGTCGTATCGTAATCATGGCGGGGGGAACCGGCGGCCATGTGTTTCCCGCTTTGGCGGTTGCGGAAGAAATGCGGTCTCGCGGCTGGCAGGTCAGCTGGCTGGGAACCCGCAAAGGCTTGGAAAGCCGGGTAGTGCCGGAACGCGAGTTCGAGATCGATTGGCTTTCGGTAGAAGGTATACGCGGTAAAGGTCCGGTTGCCAAGGCCTCGGCGCTCGCCGGATTGATGACCGCTTGTCTGCAAGCGCGGCGAATTTTGAAACATCGTAAACCGGACGTGGTGTTGGGCATGGGCGGGTTCGTAGCCGGGCCGGGCGGATTGATGGCGAAATGGCTGCATATTCCTTTGGTCGTGCACGAACAAAATCGTATCCCCGGCACTACTAACCGCTGGTTGGTGAAATTGGCGGCCAGCCGAGTGTTGGAGGCGTTTCCGAATAGTTTTGCCGCCGAAATCAATGCGATTTGCACCGGCAACCCGTTGCGGCAAGCATTCGCCGACTTGCAACCGGCAGAGGAACGCAAATTCGCAAAGGCGCGTCCGTTACGCATCATGGTGTTGGGCGGTAGCCAGGGGGCCAAAGCGCTGAACGAAACCGTGCCCGAGGTGTTGGGTGGCCTGGAACGCTTGGAAGTCAAGCACCAAACCGGCGATTTAATGCGGGACGCGGTAGCCGAGCGTTATCGGCAATTAGGTGTGGCGGCTGAGGTGGCGGCCTTTTTCGAGGATATGCCGCAAGTCTACCGCTGGGCGGATTTGATTATCTGCCGTTCCGGTGCCATGACGGTGAGCGAAGTCGCGGCCTGCGGTTTACCGGCTATTTTCGTACCGTTTCCGCACGCCATCGACGATCATCAGACCGCCAACGCGCGTTACCTGAGCGGTGCCGGTGCGGCCATCGTATTGGATCAAGCGGAATTGAACGAGCATAGCTTGAGCGACGCCATCGACAGGGTCAGAAACTCCTTGCAGGCCATGAGCCGGGCGGCCAAAAGTTTGGCCAAACCCGATGCAACCCAGGCGGTTGCCGATATTTGCGTGCAGGAGGCGGCGCGATGAACCGGCCGTTGATGCACATGCCCACCCAAACGTTGGGCGATATCGACAAGATCCACTTCGTCGGAATCGGCGGCACCGGTATGAGCGGGATTGCCGAAGTGCTGTCGAATTTGGGCTATACGGTGTCCGGTTCCGACATCAAGGCTTCCGCGGTAACCGATAGGCTGGAAGCCTTGGGAATAACTGTTCATTTCGGGCATACCCAACAAAACGTGGCCGGAGTCGACGTGGTCGTGACTTCGACGGCGGTCGATAAAACTAACCCGGAAGTCGTCGCCGCCTACGAAAACCGTATCCCGGTGATTCCGCGCGCGGAAATGTTGGCGGAGTTGATGCGTTTTCGCTTCGGCATCGCGGTGGCCGGTACCCACGGCAAAACCACTACCACCAGTTTGACCACGATGATGCTGGCCGAGGGCGGTTTCGATCCGACTTTCGTGATCGGCGGGCGCTTGAACAGCGTGGGGGCCAACGCCAAATTGGGATTGGGCAAATATTTGGTGGCCGAAGCCGACGAAAGCGATGCGTCGTTTTTGTTTCTGCAGCCGATGATGGCGATTGTGACCAACATCGACCAGGATCACATGGAAACCTACGGCGGCAATTACGAGCGTTTGAAGGACACCTTCGTCAAATTTCTGCATCAGTTGCCGTTTTACGGTCTGGCGGTGTTGTGCATAGACGATACGGGCGTTTGCGACATTCTGCCGGGCATATCCAAACCGGTCAAAACCTACGGCATTGACGAAAAAGCCGACGTGCGAGCGGTTGACGTCCATCAAGACGGATTGCGTACTCATTTTACCGTGTTGCGCTGGGGCGATTTGCCGCCGTTAAAGGTTACCCTGAACCTGCCCGGCTGGCACAACATGCTGAATGCGCTGGCGGCTACCACCATCGCCACCGCCTTGGGCGTGGACGACGACGCGATAGTGCGCAGCTTGGCGGAATTCAAAGGCGTGGGCCGGCGTTTTCAAATCAACGGCGATGTGGCTTTCGACGGCGGCATGCTGACCTTGGTCGATGATTACGGCCATCATCCGCGCGAATTGGCGGCCACCTTGGAGGCGCTGGCGCAAGCTTGGCCGCAGCGGCGCAAGGTGGTGGTGTTTCAGCCGCATCGATACACGCGCACACGCGACTTATTCGAAGATTTTGTCGACGTGTTGTCGGGCGTCGACGTGTTGATCCTGCTGGACGTGTATGCCGCCGGAGAGGCGCCGATTACCGGCGCGGACGGCAAAGCCTTGAGTCGTTCGATTCGGGTTCGCGGCCAAGTCGATCCGGTATTTGTGCAACACCGCGATGACTTGCCGCAGATTTTGGCCGGCATCGTGCAAAAAGACGATGTGATATTGACAATGGGCGCCGGTAACGTAGGCCAGATCGCGGCCGAGTTGCCGGCGAAATTACAGGAGGCTTTGGCATGATGGCGGCCGAAATCTGGCGCGGAACGCTGCTGAGCGACGAGCCCTTGTCCAAATACACCAGTTGGCGGGTGGGCGGCCCGGCACGTCGGATGTACATCCCGGACAGCAAAGCCGATTTGGTGAGGTTCATCGCTAGCCTGCCGGCGGGCGAACCCTTGGTGTGGATAGGTTTAGGCAGCAACTTGTTGGTCCGCGACGGCGGCGTCAAAGGTACGGTCATCAATACCCGCAATAAATTGAAAGACATGCACTTAATCGATTCCGGCCGGGTGTATGTCGAGGCCGGCGTGCCTTGCGCTCACGTCGCCCGGTTTTGTAGCGATTTGGGCCTGACCGGCGCGGAGTTTCTGGCAGGCATCCCCGGCACCATGGGCGGGGCTTTGGCGATGAATGCCGGCGCGTTCGGCGGCGAAACCTGGCGTATCGTCGAGCGGGTCGAGATGGTGAACCGGCACGGGCAAATTTTGGAGCGCGGTACAGACGAGTTCGAAGTGGCTTATCGCTCGGTGAGAGGCTTGCCGGAAGAATGGTTTTTGTCGGCGCAGTTGCGTCTGCAATCAGGCGATAGTCAAGCCAGCCAGACGCAGATCAAGACCTTGCTGGACAAACGCAATGCCAGCCAACCGACCAATAAACCGACCTGCGGGTCGGTGTTTAAAAATCCCCCCGGAGATTTTGCCGCGCGTTTGATAGAAGCCTGCGGTTTGAAAGGTTTTAGCGTCGGTGGGGCGATGGTGTCGGAAAAACACGCGAATTTCATCGAAAACCGCGGCGATGCGACCGCCGCGGATATCGAAACCTTAATCGAACATATCCAAGATCGGGTGCGTAACCAATTCGGCGTCGCCTTGCAAACCGAAGTGTGCCGGATAGGTGACAAAATATGAAAGCATTGAAAATTCATAACGCCGCCGAGTTCGGCAAAGTGGCGGTATTGATGGGCGGCACCGCCGCCGAGCGGGAGATTTCCTTGATCAGCGGCAAAGCGGTTTTTCTGGCGTTGCAGGCCCAAGGGGTCGATGCGGTCGCGATCGATCTGACCGGCAGTCCGATCCGGGCTTTGCAAGATCAAGGATTCGACCGGGTATTTAACATTGTGCACGGCCGCGGCGGTGAAGACGGCGTGTTGCAAGCGATATTGCAAGCCTTGGAACTGCCTTATACCGGCTCGGGCGTGTTGGCGTCCGCCTTGAGCATGGACAAATTACGGACCAAGCTGTGTTGGCAGGCGATGGGCTTGCCGACTCCGAAATGGTTTGTGTTGAAAGACGCAAGCGACATCGATGCATGCATTGATGCGCTGGGGTTTCCAGTCATCGTCAAGCCGGCGTTGGAGGGCTCCAGTATCGGCATGAGTAAAGCCAATGACCGCGGCGAATTGCTGGCGGCGCAGCAATTGGCCAGTCAATACGGTTGCGACGTGTACGCGGAACAATGGATAGAGGGCAAGGAATACACCGTCGGAATTTTGGACGGCGAGGCCTTGCCGGCGATTCGGCTGGAAACGCCGCACACATTTTACGACTTCGACGCCAAGTATCGAGCGGACACTACCCAATACCACTGCCCTTGCGGTTTGGACGCGCAAGCCGAAGAACGCCTCAAAGCGTTGGCGTTGACGGCTTGCGAGGTGGTAGGCGTTAAGGGGTGGGGGCGAGTCGACTGTTTCCTGGACAAAGACGGTGAGCCGCAGTTGATCGAGGTCAATACGGTGCCGGGCATGACGGATCACAGTTTGGTGCCGATGGCGGCGAAAGCGTTAGGGGTCGATTTCGAGCAACTGGTCTGGCGCATATTGGAAACCAGCGTGGCGGATACATGCGGCTGATAAGAGCATTCGGATTTGCCGTGATAGCGGCTTTATTGCTCGGCTTGGGCTGGCGGCAATGGCACGCGACCGACGCCGCCAGCCGGCCTATCCGTTACGTCAGGATCGAAGGGGCGTTTCAGTACACCAATAAGGATAAATTAAAGCAACTTCTGACTCCGGAACTGAAGCGCGGCTTTTATCACGCCGACATGGATACCGTGCAGGAGTCGCTGAGCAGTTTGCCGTTGGTTGCCAAAGTGGATGTAAAGCGGGTGTGGCCGGATGCGGTGCATATCAAAATCGTGGAAGAGAAGCCTATCGTCCGCTGGGGCGATAAGGCCTTGTTAAACAAACAAGGCGATATTTTGCTGCCGGACGACACCGCGGAATTTAAGAATTTGCCGTTGATTACCGGGCCGGCCGGCCAGGAGAAAAAATTATTGGAAATCATGAAGGGCGTTTATCTAGTGCTGCGGGATAAATCCATGCAATTGGCCGAATTTCACGTTAACGAACGGCGGGCGTGGCGGATCAAATTGGCTAACGGCATGGAAATGCAGTTGGGACGCAAGGCGCCGCTGGAGAGCATGCAGCGTTTTTTGCGGACTATCGACTTGATAGGCGCCGAACGGGTCGGAATGATGGCGAGCGTGGACACGCGCTATCCCAACGGTTATGCGGTGACCTGGAAGCCGGACGCGCCGCCGATCGACTGGAAGCAGGTGGCACATGCCGCTTATTGATCATCCGGTTGCCGGTGCATTTAACGAATACATAATTGAAACTGTAGGCTTACTAGAGCAATAACATGGCCAAAAAGACTGATCGAAATTTACTTGTGGGGCTGGACATCGGCACGTCGAAAGTCGCGGCCATAGTCGGAGAATACCGTGGCGGAGATGAGATCGAAGTGATCGGCATAGGCACGGCGCCGTCCAAAGGGTTGAAAAAAGGCATCGTGGTTAATTTGGAATCTACCGTGCATTCGATTCAGCGGGCGGTGGAAGAAGCCGAGTTAATGGCCGGTTGCCAGATTAAATCGGTATTTGCCGGTATTGCCGGCAGCCACATCAAAAGCCTGAATTCGCACGGTATCGTCGCGATCAAGGAAAAGGAAGTAACTCAGCACGACATCGACCGCGTGATCGACTCCGCGCGGGCGGTGGCGATACCGGCGGATCAGAAAATCCTGCACATCCTGCCGCAGGAGTTCGTGATAGACCAGCAGGAGGGCATCAAAGAGCCGATAGGCATGTCCGGCATCCGTTTGGAAGCCAAGGTGCACATGGTGACCAGCAGCGTCAGCGCCGAGCAAAACATAGTCAAGTGCATTCGCCGTTGCGGTTTGGACGTGGATGACATCGTATTGGAGCAGTTGGCATCGTGCTCGGCTGTCTTGACCGACGACGAAAAAGACTTGGGCGTGTGCCTGATCGATATCGGCGGCGGCACTACGGACATTGCGATTTATTCGGAAGGCGCGATCAAGCACACTGCGGTGATTCCTATTGCCGGCGATCAGGTCACCAACGACATCGCGGTGGCGTTACGCACGCCGACCAAAAATGCCGAAGAAATCAAGCGCCAATTCGCCTGCGCGTTGACCGACATGGCCGACCCCCAGCAAATGATCAACGTGCCGAGTATCGGCGACCGCGAGCCGCGCAAAATTTCCGCGCAAAACCTGGCGGAAATCGTAGAGCCGCGTTACGAAGAATTGATGCTGCTGGTGCAAGCCGAATTGCGCCGTAGCGGATACGAGGATTTGATTGCCGCCGGCATGGTGATTACCGGCGGTAGTTCGCAAGTACGGGGACTGACCGAATTGGCGGAAGAAATTTTCCATATGCCGGTTCGTTTAGGGACGCCGCTGCACGTGTCCGGGTTGACCGATGTGGCGCAAAATCCAATTTATTCCACCGCGGTGGGGTTATTGGTCTATGGCAAGGATCATCACGGGCGGGCTTTGGGGTTGAACGACGAAGGCGGAAATTTGTGGGCAACCATCAAAAATTGGTTTCAAGGAAATTTTTAATTTAAGCAAATACAACTAGTGTGTTCGGAGGGTGTGAAAATGAAGTACGAATTGATGGATAACATAGGTAGTGCCGTGATAAAGGTCGTCGGTGTTGGTGGAGGCGGCGGCAATGCCGTCAACCACATGATCGAAACCGGCATCGACGGCGTGCAATTTATCTGCGCTAATACCGATGCGCAGGCGTTAAGGCAAATGAATGTCGACACCATCGTGCAATTGGGCTCCGAATTGACTAAAGGTTTAGGTGCCGGGACCCGTCCCGAGGTTGGACGCGCGGCGGCCGAAGAAACTCGCGAGCGGATTCGCGAAGTCATCGACGGCGCCGACATGGTGTTTTTGACCGCCGGCATGGGTGGTGGCACCGGTACCGGTGCGATTACGGTGTTCGCCGAAGAAGCTAAATCGATGGGGGTGTTGACGGTAGCGGTAGTGTCCAAACCGTTCGAATTCGAAGGTGCCAAGAAAAAAGGCGTGGCCGATAACGGCTTGCGCGATCTGGAGAAGCTGGTCGATTCGTTGATCGTGATTCCTAATCAAAAACTGTTGCCGACCTTGGGTAACAACCGCTCACTGGTAGAGGCGTTCAAGGTGGCCAACGACGTGCTGCTGGATGCGGTGCAAGGTATTACCGAACTGATTACCCATCCCGGCATGATCAATGTCGACTTCGCCGACTTGACCACCGTGATGACCAATATGGGCAGCGCGATTATGGGTACAGGTATCGCCAGCGGCGAAAACCGCGCCCGCTTGGCGGCGGAAAAAGCGATTGCTTGCCCGTTGCTGGAAGACATCAATTTGCAAGGCGCGCGCGGTATTCTGGTCAACGTAACGTCATGCGGCGATCTGGGCTTGAACGAATTCGACGAAATCGGCAGTATCATGCATGCGTTCGCCTCTGACGATGCCGACATCAAAATCGGTATGGCGGTCAATCCCGATATGGGCAATCAGATCAAGGTGACCGTGGTCGCTACCGGCATGGGCGAAAAAATGCGGGCGAATGCGCCTATCAAATTGGTGCAAAAAGTCGCGGCCGGCGAAGTGAATTACGACCAGCTGGAAAAGCCGACCGTTATCCGGCAACAAAGATCGGAAGCCGCTACAAGAGAGAGTCGTTTCGGCGCGCAACCTAGAGCCGACGGCGATTTGGATTACTTGGATGTACCGGCATTTTTGCGCCGGCAGGCGGACTAGACGATCAAAATTCGCACGGGAAGTTGCCTTGAGCTTTATGGTAGACTTCCCGGTTTTTTCGTTGCATTCTCATAGCCGTTATTCATGATCAAACAACGCACACTGAAAAACACCATCCGAGCCACCGGCGTCGGTTTGCATACAGGTGACAAGATCCTTTTGACCTTGCATCCGGGCGAGCCGAACAGCGGAATCCGATTCCGCCGCGTCGATTTGGACCAACCGGTCGTGATTGCGGCTCGTCCGGAAAACGTCGGCGAAACCAAGTTGTCGACCACGTTGATTCAAGACGGTATCCGAGTATCGACCGTCGAACATTTGCTGTCGGCCATGGCCGGCCTGGGTATCGATAACGCTGTGGTTGATCTGAGCGCTCCTGAAGTACCCATTATGGACGGCAGCGCCGGGCCGTTCGTGTTTTTGCTGCAATCGGCCGGCGTGGTCGAGCAGAACGCACCGAAAAAATACATTCGCATCAAGCGTCCGGTTCGAGTGGAAGACGGCGATAAATGGGCGGCGTTCGAACCTTTCGACGGTTTCAAGCTGACATTTACCATCGATTTCGAGCATCCGGCCTTTCGCGACCACTTGAAAACCGCGGTAATGGATTTTTCAACAACGACTTTCGTCAAGGAAGTCAGCCGGGCCCGTACCTTCGGTTTTATGCGCGATTTCGAGTTTCTGCGCGAGAACAATTTAGCCTTGGGTGGCAGCTTGGACAACGCCATCGTGGTCGGCGACGACAAGATTTTGAACGAGGACGGTTTGCGCTACGCGGACGAATTCGTCAAACACAAAATTTTGGACGCCATCGGCGACCTGTATTTGTTGGGGCATAGCTTGATCGGCGAATATAAGGGCTTCAAATCCGGTCACGCATTAAACAACAAGTTGCTGCTGCGTATGTTGGAACAAAAAGATGCGTGGGAAATGGTGTCGTTCGATGCGGACGAAGACGCGCCTATCTCCTATGTGCGTTCGGAAAAGGCGGCTATGTCGGCTACAGGTTAGCTCGATCCGTCCTTTTTCTTCTCCGTTTTCGGATGCCGGTATTGCCGGCATCCGCTCCTCTTGCCTTAGTAACACCTCCCTGACGGCTTTAACTTACTATGAGTGTTATGGTGGGAGCGACACATAGCCGCGATTCGCAAGGCCATCATCGCGACTATACGTCGCGCCCAGTGCGCTTGTGAAGGCGCGCACGTATCGCACGGTGAAAGTCCATGTCAGGGTATGCCAAGGCCCTGTAGCTGAAGATAGCTGCGTCGTTGCGAAACGGGGTGGAGAGCAATCGGAGACGAACGCGATTCGGCGGGACACGGCGGCGAGCCTGCTGGGAGATGGCGAAGCCTGAAACGCATCGAACACGTTTGGCGAAAGAAACGATGTCCGGGCCGTGCCTGTGGCTGAAGGTGGAACGTTGGGACGTGTGTGCGAGATAAGCGAGGAGACTGTCCGGAGGTGCGAATTCGGGCGGGCGTCAGTTCGACCCCTATCCAAACTACCTTACATTTGCCAAGCCTTCATGGTCGTTAGGATGGCTTAAGGTTGCGGTCTGGGTGACATGTTGTGTTTAATTTATCGGCGCTGACGTGTGGCTTTTACTTTTTGCCGGTTGCTATCGCAAACAGGAGGTTGGCTATGAAAGGTTTTATTCGTCAATTCATTATTTTTTCTTTGCTGGCCGCGGTGCTTGCCGGCGGCTTGGCGTGGGCGGAATGGGGCGGCAACGGTTCTTTTTCGCCGGTTACCATGAACAAGGACAATGGCAAGCCGCTGAAATTGCAATGGACTTATATCATCAATAATGGCCTACCTATCGTGATTACCGGCGGCCAGTTGCAAGGTTTGGACAGCCTGCGCTTGAAGTTCGGCAATCTGTTGTTGACGATAGATCCTAAAACTTTGCAAAGAACCGCCAAAATCAGCGGAAATTTAGTGGCTCGTTTGGGCACGCGAACCGCAGGCGGCCGATTCAGTATGAAAATCGTCGAAAATCTGCTGTCGGGCGACGAAGGAAAAATCTTGATCAGCGACGAAACGGCGGACTTCAAAGTTTCGGTCGCAGCCGGCGGAGTAACGGCTAAAGTCGTAGCTGATTTGGTTGCGCAAATTTCACCGCCTAGCGAATGGTTTTTGGATAGAAACGATCTGGATACCCTGGGAGTCGGCTATGTTTACAGTGCGCAAGCTCCCGTTACGCTGAATTTTCAGGGAAGCGTTTGTGCAAAAATGTTCGGCAGTTCCGAATGCCGGGACTTGGATGATTCCAGTGTCGCATCGCCCGAACGGTGGGAGATCAAACAGTACTATGACCAATACCCAGTCGGAAATTGGCTGTATGCGAATGTGGTCGAGGTGGCTCAAGACACCGTGCTGCCGGTATTCGACGGCTCGACGGTAAACTCGCAGCAAGTCGCCGTGACGTATTTTGTTGCCAAAGGGGTTGGGATGATTAAAGGTCTGGGCCAGTATCAATTTAGCGACGAAGCTTTACCTATCGAGCTGAAATCAACCTCCATCGTATTGCCGAAGATCAGTCGCATAAACCGGAAACAAACGTCAGCTGGCGACCAACTGAAAATAAAAGGGGTTGGTTTCGGCAAAATCATGGGTAAAGTCATGTTGGACGGCGAGGAGCTTGCGGCGGATGTTTGGAAAAATAATGCCATTTCAATTTATCTGACCGATGCACTTGCTTCCGGCCAACATTGGGTCACGGTGCAAAAAGACAACGGCATTATTAGCGCGGCCCAGCAGATAGACATTCCCTAAGTTGCTGTCGAGCCAATCCCGAGATGTATGCTTCGTAGATGTTCTTGCCGGGGTTTACTACCCGCAAGCTAGGCGATTGCTGTTTTTCGGGCGGTGCCTGGCTAGGTTCTAGCCAGGTTGGACGGCGGTGCTCAAGGTTAAAATGCGGGTAATCAAAGTCGGCGACATTGACTGCGGTATTGTGAGCAACGGGTTCGGTCGGATGTTGTATGAGAGGATTGAGTACGCGCTTGTCGGCAACTACGGCACTCCGACACAGTGCTGAAATTATCTATTCTCGGCTTCGGTCGATTGCGGGCGAAGTTGTTTTGCCGCGTATCTGGAAATGGATCGATGCGTGTAGTGAGCCTTGTCGATAGAAGAGGTTTTGGTAGTACCCGTTTCAAATGCGGAAAAGTCCGCGCGTTCGGCGGGAAGCGCCTTGCCGCGGTGTAATACGCAATTGTAGGGTAGTTTCGGCCAGAAGGAATTGCAGTTGTCGGTTTCCGCAAAAGCGCTGGTTGAAATTGAAGCCGTTGCCACAGCCGCAAGCAAGCTTGTGATTTGAATTGTTTTTTTCATGATAGTAGTACCCCTGTCGATTGATGAAGTTAACCCCCGCATGGATTCCTTAGGTGAATAAGGAATGATATTAATATATCGAATCAATATTAAATTCGCAATTCTTTTTCCGCTAGCCGTTTGTTCGATTTGCATTGATATGGTGCATTTTATTCATCATAACGCTCTTTTTTGGTGCTTGCAAGTGCGGAGACTAAAGTCGGTTTTTTTATAAGATAATGTAATTAAACATATTTTTTAATGGCATGCGATATGCTGGGTAAGCTGCAAGTGTGGCGCAATTTATTTTCGGAATCACCATGTTTGCACAAATCGTCCGGTTGTCCTTGTTTAGCTTGTGTTTTTGGTTGCCTCTTGCCCAAGCGGGTCAATTCGCCACTACGGTGCCTATGAGCAAAAAGGGTACGGCGACTTTTTATGTTCAGGTTGAATTTGACGGAATCGCCGGGAACGATTTGATGGTCGATACGGGTTCCGATTATGTAACAATCAACGAAGCTACCCTCGATTTACTTAAAGAGCGCGGAAACGTGGATTATGTCAAACAAGTTTCGGGGGTTATGGCCGACGGGTCCGATGTGATTGTGCCGATTTATCGCATCGCGAAACTCAACATCGGCTGCTGCTGTATCGTGCGCGACGTGGAGGCGGCGGTATTCAAAGGCACCGAGCGTCAGATTCTCGGTTTAAGCGCGTTGAAGAAAGTGGCTCCATTTGCCTTATCGGTGGATCCCGATCATTTAATTCTTAGCGATTGTAAGGCGCTTTCGCTGGAACTTGCGGGCAATCAGTAACATCCCTTCATCATTCGTTTGCGTAACGCGGAGTCGTTTTGCACCGGCTAATTACGGTCTAAACGGTGGCGGCTATTCGGTGCATAGCGTGGCTAAGCGAACTTGAATTGCCCCCGGCCTATCCCTAGGAATCGGCCGGGGATTTTGTATCTAGGCCGAACGTTTAGTAATAGCTCTCAACCAACCCAGTAATGCGGTACCGAACAACCAAACCGCTCCCGGAACAGGTACTTGAGCCGGAAAGACGATAGGGCCATCCAAATTGGCGGCGATCATTTGTTGGCCTAGCAGCCTGCCGACATACAACTCGATGTTGGCCGGATCGTTGGCGAGATCGTCTTCGCACGAACCGATTTCCACGCAAGATGCTTCGTGGCTTTCCGGATCGTAACTGCCGGTAAACGCAAAGTATTGGTAGGTCCTTAATACTTGTTCCGCATCAGCCCCGGCTTCTTGCTCGCCGCTATCGAGCAGGTTTTTGGGGTCGTCGGCAGCCAAACGCAAATCGCGTTGCATCAGCTTCCATTCCACTTCGACTGCGTTAGGGTCGTTCTCGTCGGCGATCTGGTCCGGATTGTCGGCCATCAGGTCGTTCAAATCGGCTTTGTGTTCCAAATCCAGTTCGGTTTTCATGACCTTTACCCATACCGCATCGGAAAAATGCTGGTTCGGCTCCGCTTCCGGAGCCTCGGGTGCTTCGACCACGAATTGCACCACCGGTGCCGGGTTGTTGGGAGCCGGTTGCGGTTGCACGACGTTGACTATCGGTGCGCCAATCAAGTTGACCGGAGTGCTGCGATTGCCATTTTGATCCAGCCAATAGTAACGCGAGGCGGTCGGGTTTTGATTGAGGGCCAAGCCGAAGTGCTCACAGCCCGCAATCGTAATACAAGAGTGTCCGCCGGTATTGGTGATGGCTGTGGTATACGGCACGGTGCTATGTACGCCGCCGTCGAAATAGCGGATGCTGGTGATGCCGTTGCCGCCGGATACTTGCCCGGAGCCGTAGTGCCAATTGCTAAAGGTATAGTACTGGCCGTTGTAGTTGGCGATTGCCGAAGGATCTATGCCTTCCAGTTCGATTTCGAATCCGTAATAGGTATTGCTGGTGGAATCGTTGAAGACGTCGAAGTTGCCCAAGGTACCGTAGGTGGTACTGGCGTTGGCAATTGCGCTGCCCAATAAACCGGAAACGCTGAGTGCCGCGGCGGCGAAATTTAGTTTATTCATGATGTGCCTCAATTGAATGTTTTATGGGTTGGCGGGTGTAAATGTTCGATTTGTAATAAAGGTTCAATCGGCAGCAGTGCGCGGCCGAAAGACTCCTTAAGGCAAGGTGCAATTGCCGCTTCCGCCATCGCGGATGAAATAGTCGGTGGATATATAAGCGTTAGCTAACGAAATGACGTTGGTTCCGGCACTCAAAAATACCGGGGTTTTAGGGCGAGTGGTGCCGTTGAGCTGGGTCAACGGGGTGCCGTTGATAGACACGTTCAAAAGATAAGTGCCGTTATCGAACACGTTGACGTAAGGCTGGCTAAGGCCGGTAGCCGGATTCAGCGCGCAACCCGGCGTGACCGTTGCGTATGACTTGCCGCTGGCCGCGTATTCCAATGAGCCGTCGTTGCTGAAGGTGTTGCCCGAGGTATCGGGAAGCAAGCACATTCCGGGTTGTACGGTAAAAGCGTATCGGTCGGCGGTTTTTTTGCTGATGCGCACGACCACGCTGTTGTTGCCGTCGGCGAGAGCTACGCCGGTGCTCGGATTGGCAGTAGTCACGACTGCCAGCCGCGAGCCGTTCACGAAAACGCCGGCACTAGTACCAGGCTTGGCGTTGAATAAACCGGCTTGCACGCTCGGCACTTGCTCACCACTACCGTTAGGGTCTGCAGCGCATTGCACGACGCTGGAGGCGAAAGTCTTGCCGCTAAAACCGATCTGTATGTCTGCTGCAAAACTGGCGACGGAAAATGCCGCGGTAGCGATCAACATGCTGCTGGTACAAAGAAAAACGGGTGTATGCGTCATTGGATACCTCTCGTTGAAAATTCAAGTTATCAAGCGGCCGTTCGAGCTACATGAAGGCTTGGTTGAAGTGAAGCGAAAACCGCTCTTGAAGACGAGTTAGTGGGCGTATTGTTCGTCACCTAGCGGGTTATCTGTGTGGGAGGTTCATTTATAGGAGTCGTCTATTTCCTTAACCCCACTCAACATGGCTGTAATTAGTTGTTGTTTTTCTCTCCGGGACGAATAAAGGACTGCGGTGATATGCAATGTGGCCAATGCCAGAGTCAGGTTCGCAAACAACTCGTGCAATTCTTCCCAAAATTCTTCGGATTTTTTATCGGTAGCGGGAAGAACGGTGTTGGCCGAAGGTGAGGCTAATCCGCTTTTGATTTGATGTTGCGGCGAGCCGTTAGATGTTGCAATTTCTGCGGCCCAAGCCCAGGGGCCGTCGTTTTCTTCTAGTGCATACAATTTCAAACCTGATAGCGAGGTTGCGGCAAGGCTTAGCAGCAAAGCGACGACCATCGCACCGCCGGCCGGGTTGTGGCCGATATAGTGCTGAGATTTGCCTGAAAGCATCTGTTGCAAATAGGCGAGGATTGCGGCAGGTGAATATACGAAATCCGCAAACCGAGCGTAACGGCTACCACAAAAACCCCAAATCAAACGAATCAAGACGATCGTGCTCACGACGTAGCCCGCCACGATGTGCAGTGGCATCAAGTCGTCTTCACTGAAATACGCGGTAAAAACGGCAGGTATCAACAACCAGTGGCCGATTCGTACTACGGGATCCCAAACTTTCACTTTTTTTGAATCTTTTGCCATACTGTGCGGCGCTCCAATTTGAAACTTGCACATATAGTGTGGAAATTCGTTTTTTCCTGCATCCGTCATCCGACGTATAAGGGGGTTTTTGACTCAATTTTGGGAGCAATCGATGATCGAAAACAAACGTGTCAACCTTTGGGCGATTCTCATCAGTCTGATGATTTGCGTGTTGATTGCCCTGGATATGGTCGGAGACTACCGGGAAGGCGTGCACTGGCAGCATTTACTGCTGGAGTTGGGCATACTGTCGCTGTCGCTTTCCGGGATCGTTTATTTCTGGCGATTGTATTGCTTGTCTGCACAAGCGAAGATCGCTTTGCTGAGACACGATCTGGAGCTGGCCAATCGGCAAGCTCGGCATTGGCGCGATGCCAATCGGGACTTGATCGTCGGCTTGGCCAAACAGATTCAGCAGCAATTCGATAGTTGGCAGTTAACCCGGGCGGAAGCTGAGGTTGGCATGTTCATGTTGAAGGGGTTAAGCCACGCACAAATTGCCGAGCTGCGGCACTCGAGCGAGCGAACCATAAGAGACCAGGCTAGGGCGATTTACCGTAAGGCGGGGGTGAATAACCGCATCGAACTCTCCGCGTTTTTTCTGGAAGACTTATTAATGCCGAATGGGCCGCAATCCGAAGCCGGTGAGAACTGAGTGTCGGCTTGTTTGTCCTTGGAGTTGAATTTCTAGGCCGCTTGCGCCTTGCGCTTGGAATGTAAATGATCCGACCGTGGACTATCCGGCGGAATAGACATCGGTATAAGCAGCGGCCGGCGGCGGGTGTTGAAAACCAACGGGGCCGGGCAAACCCGCTACGTAAACGATACCGCCGGCCGCTTGATCTACGAACAGACCGGCAACGGCAGCGCCCGCAACTACGTGTGGCTGGGCGACAACTATTCTGACGCGGGGGCATTCGGCGGAACTCGGTAAACCGATCCCAAAATGGCGGAACGCCTCGGCAACTGCTCCATGCGTTGCTCTACCTCCTGCATCCCAGCAGTCGTATCGGCTTCCTCCCTACGCGGGTTAACCCGGCCATCTATGCTGAGGCGTGTCGTTGGCGTTGAGCGGTCGTTCGCTTTTGCGAAGTTTATGAAGAGGGTTTTAGTCGTAGCAATACGATAGCGAGTGGCGAGGGCCCAAAAGGGTTGAAAAGTTAGCATGGTGTTTGCTTGTCGGCGAATTCAGCTTTTATCCCTTGTACGGCCATCATAAAAACATCACATTAACCGGGGTATGGGGATTGGCGGATGACCAGCGCCAATGCTCCGGTTTTTCCACGTAATTTTTTCTTACCGGGTTTTCGTGGATGTAATTGAGTTTTTGGCGATAAAACGCCGGATTTTCAATTTTCTTGGGCGCGTTGGTATTTTGCCAAAACTGATACTGCCCGGCTTCGTCGGTAAATAACGGCAAAATGCGCGGCTCGTGGGTTTCGATGTTTTGTTTCAGTTGTTTGGAGGTGAAACGTTTGAAATCCCGTAAAAAGCCAGCGACATCCGGGGAGGTTACGATCAAATGCAAATGATTCAACATGAACACGTAACCGTTGAGATGCAAGGCTTTATGTTCTTGGCAATAACGGATCGAGTCCGCCAGGATTTGCCAGCGTTCGAAGCGATCGAACAAATAATACCAACGGGCGACCGTCAAGGTGACGTAATAGGTGCCGGCGTTTAACTCGGTTGCTACGCGTCGGGAGGGCATGGTTAATCAAATCACCTCTGATAATTGGGGTTGGACGGATTATTTAATCCGTCCGTAACGTTTGCATTATCTTTGAACTGGCTTGAAAAGTTTGGGACGGGGTACATACCCCGTCCCGCTCAAGCAGGTCAAATTATTACGGGTGATCCAGGAACGCGAATTCGAACGCGTCGGCGGCCAGACCCCGATCAAAATGGACGTGCGGGTCATCACCGCTACCAACCGCGACTTGTTGCAGGAGGTGGCGAACAAAAATTTCCGCGAGGATTTGTTCTACCGGCTGAACGTGTTTCCGCTGACCACGCCGCCGCTGCGGGAGCGGCTGGAAGACATTCCGCTGCTGGCCGATTTTCTGATCGGCAAATTCGCGCCGAAAATCGGCAAAAAAATCAACGGCGTCGGCGCCGAATCGATGCGACGTTTGCAGAACTACCGCTGGCCCGGCAACATCCGCGAACTGGAAAACATCATCGAGCGCGCCATCATCCTGGCCGACGGGCCGTGGCTGGAGATCGGCGCCGAGCAATTGCCGGGCAGTGCGACGGACGTTTCCGTTGCGCCGCTCCAGCTCGGCGACGCCAGTCTGGATGCGGTCGCCCGCGAACATATCCTGCAGGTGCTGGAGCAAACCCGCTGGGTCATAGAAGGCCCGCAAGGCGCAGCGCAGCGCTTGCGGGTCAAGCCCAGCACGTTGCGCTATCGGATGCGGAAACTGGATATCCATAAACCGCGCTGAATGCTTGGATCGGCTTTTAACAGAACGGCTTGTTCTGCCTTTGGGAACAACGCAGTTAATTTCAGAGGAAGTTGGGCCGCGACGACGGCTTGTTTTGAGGAAATGATGGGAATTAAAGACTTGACTCGGCGGCTCAGCTCGTTCGGCCAAACCCTGCGGGAGCCGTTGCTGGATCGCTTTGATAGGGCCGCTGCGAAATCGCAGTCACCTCGGTCAAATGCCGGCCGGTTCGGCGGATGGCCCTGTTAACCCGGTGCGGACATGACGCATTCTCCGGAAACGGCGAGCTGCGATCCGCGTGCGCTCTGCGCTGCGCTGGGAATTGCGGTCGAAGCGGTCGAAGCCCGCGGCTTGCGCCTGTATCCTGCGGCAGAAAGCTTGGCCGTCGCCGACGTCGACCCTAAGGGCAGGGAGTTTCTAATGGCCCCGGCAGCCGGCCGCGCCTGGCAGGCGATGAAAGCCGCCGCAGCGACCGACGGCATCGAGATTTACCTGATCTCGGCCTACCGCAGCGTGGAACGCCAGGCCGAGATCATCCGCGCCAAGCTCGACGCCGGCGCGGCAATTGCTGATATCCTGACCGTGCTGGCGCCGCCCGGCTACAGCGAACACCACACCGGCCGCGCCGTGGATCTGACCTGCCCGGATGCACCGGCGGTGCAACAGGGTTTCGAACTGACCGCAGCCTTCGCCTGGCTAAAGGCCAACGCCAACCGCTTCGGCTTCGTCATGTCCTACCCGCCCGGCAACGCATCGGGTTATCGTTACGAACCCTGGCATTGGTGTTTTCAGGGGGCGGAAGGGGGCTGAATCGCTATCCGCTAAAGAAGCGGCACTGGCCAACGGTTTGCGATATGACTGAGGTGCATGGCTCGGAGGTCATGGCTAATTCTAATTAGGGCGCTGACAGCAGCCTGATATAACCACTTATAATGAGCATATTGTGATTGCTGCCCGAACATTCTTTGAATTTGTAGTTTTTGGTGATAAGCAATTTGTTAGGCAAAGATTAAAGCGATCTGGGTTACATGGATAAAGAAAATTTGCAAGAACAAGAGTTGTTGGAAGAATTGACTTCTGATCAGCAGCGTACTGGAGTAGAGGTTGAGAAAACTTCTGATGACGCCGTCGCAATTGTTGAGCCCTTCGATCCTGAAAAGATCGATGTCAAGACTAAGCCTATGACGGTCGATTTAATCATGGCAAGGATTCGAGGTGGTGATGAAGAGATAGACTTGATGCCTGATTTTCAACGTCGGGCCGGTATATGGGACCTGACTAGGAAATCGCGCCTCATTGAATCTTTGCTGCTGCGGATTCCCTTACCTGTATTTTACGTCGCTTCGAATCAACATGATTGCTGGTCTGTAGTTGACGGCCTGCAACGTATCACGACACTCAAGGAGTTCATTCACGACAAAGAGTTGGTGTTACAGGGATTAGAGTTTCTTCATAAGCTGAATGGTAAAAAATTTGTTGATCTTAATCGGCAGATGCAACGCCGAATCTTAGAAAGTGAAGTCACCGTTCACATAATTCAGCCGGGTACTCCTTCGCCGGTTATGTTTAATATCTTCAAGCGCATTAATACCGGCGGATTGCCATTATCGGCACAGGAAATTCGCCATGCTATCAAGCAAGGAGCCGCTACACAATTACTAAAAGAATTGGCTGAATCCAAAAATTTCAAAGAGGCAACCCGTAATAGTATTCGCGACGAGCGCATGGCCGATCGGGAGTGTGTACTTAGATTTTGTGCGTTCTATATTAATCCTCCCGATAAATACAGTACTGGCGATCTCGATGCGTTATTAATTCAAACCATGGATGAAATCAATTCGTGGCCGGATAATAAAATTAAGAACCTAACCAAACGCTTCAAAAATACGATGGATGCTGCGAAGCGGATCTTTGGCAAATGGGCGTTTCGAAAATATTACGGTTCCGGATATAGGCTAAGCCCAATCAATAAAGCACTTTTCGAAGTGTGGGCAGTGAGTTTGTCAAAACTTTCGAGCGATGAAATCGATTACCTTGAGAAACATCGCGATGAGCTGATGAATAAATTCGCAAAGATTTTGATGCATGACTTTGATTTTCAATCGTCGATTTCAGCGGCTACAGGCTCCGTTTCTAATGTACGGCTACGGTTTAAAAAAATCGAAAATCTGATTCAGGAGGTTATGCATGCTGAAAAATCTGCATCTTGAAAATTTCAAAGGATTTAAGACTTTAGAAATTCCATTTCGTAACGTCACGCTACTTGCCGGCTTGAACAGTGCGGGTAAAAGTTCGGTAATACAAGCGCTCTTGCTTTTGAAACAGATCGATTATCAGCGAGACCCAAGCACTGATCACGTTGAATTATTTCCTAATGGCGACTACGTATCTCAGGGTAGCGGTCGAGAGTTGTTATACGAATTTGCCGAGTCTGACGAGATGCTAATCGCCTGTGAAACGTCTCAGCAGTCGCATTCGTGGCGTTTCAAATATCATCCCCAGACTCACCGACTGGTTACAGAAGACGTATTCGAGCGCAAGGATTTGGCTACTCTTGATCAGTTACGGTTTTCGTATCTGAGCGCGGAACGCTGGGGACCTCGGCTCACTTATCCATATGAAGATGTCGAGCAAACCAAAGGGTTAGGTATCTATGGTGAATATGCAATTCGTTACCTAATCGAACATGGCGAGGCACCCGTAGAAAATATTGCTGCGCGCCATCCAGCCGCTAAAGGCGATAGCCTTATTCATCATGTTCAGGCATGGTTGGGCGAACTTAGCCCTGGTGTACGCATAGATGTGAAACCGCTACGCGACGCCGGAGTTTCTCTGTTAGGTTATGGTTTTGAACGGCGAGGTGATGTGGCTTCGCGTTACTATAGGCCAACTCATGTCGGCTTCGGTTTGACGTATTGTTTACCACTCGTAGTGGCTCTGCTTTCTGCTGAATCCGGCACCGTATTACTATTGGAAAACCCTGAGGCTCACTTACATCCACGAGGTCAAGCCGAACTTGCAAGGTTGATTGCTTTGGTTGGTCGAAATGTCCAGGTTATTTTAGAGACCCACAGCGACCACGTCATGAATGGATTGCGTGTGGCAGTTCGGCGAGAAGAGTTAACAGCTGAAAACGTTGCATTTCATTACTTCCAACGTGAAGGGACAAATGCCTATATAGAAACACCGGAAATTGATGCTAACGGTAGACTTTCCTTCTGGCCTGATGGCTTTTTTGATGAACACGAACGTATGCTCGCGGCACTCGTCCGTAAATCGAAGACCTGAAATGAAATATGCGTACGCCAGATATCATTTTCAATGAAACATCTATTACCCGTTGCTCCGTCCCCGATCTCACAACTGCGCGTATAGCTTTCGAAGAGTTTGTTTCGGTTATCGCTACATTAATTGACATCGGGGCCACTAATAATGTCGTCCGGTCTCAATGCTGCCTTCAGGATGTCCGTATACCGACACAGTCTGATGATGAATGGGCGGTAGAAGAATGGTTATTTGATAGCACCATAGATCGTGAAATGCGATCCTTCGTATTGACACTCGATACGAAAATACCAATTGAGAATGGCATATCACTTGATCAAGAGCTTGAAGAGGCGTTGATTGGTCAAGAGTACCGTATAGCAACCGTTGAAGGGCCAGACTGTTTTGCAGTTGGTTTCGCTCTTTACCGCGGAGATATTGTAGTCAGTGTGCCTACATCCCCTTTATGGGATGTGCATCAGCTCAAAGCTTATGTTTGTAAGGATCTATCAATCGTTGGAGAAGTTATGGTTGATCATGCCAGTCGCGAAAGTCATTGTTATTCGCTTCTGGAATTGTTCAAGAAAAGATATATTAGCTCGGTTACCACGGCAGCAGAATTGAATTCTGAGAAAGGGAAGCTTTTCCCAAATTTACGATTTTCGCCTGATGTCGCAGATCAAATCGAACAACTTGATTCCCGATACATTAGCGGAGTGCTGGCAAAATTAGCCAAAATGAATGAAACAGCGGAACATTGGCGTGACGCCGGATCTGTTGCTCCGAGTTACCTGTTTCAATGGCGAGGAGAAAGCGCTTCTACAATGAGCAACTCCGATCACCTTGCTGCCCGTAAATTCCGTATGCCAAAGGGAAACGTATTTGGCGTATTTGAACGCCATACTGATTTTTCGAAGAGTCATCGTATTCATTTTATTGAAGACAGAAATGAGCGGGATTTCATAATCGGTTATATCGGAAATCATCTTCCGACTGTGCTTTTTCCGCATTGATTGCGAAAGATACGAGTAAAAAACGGCGACTCTTAAAGTCTAGAAAGTCGTAATGGACAAGAAGTGCAATTATGAGCCGCGATTAGTGTAGAGCTCAGACAATTCAAACGCGGCTATGAACGAGCGCGGTGCGAGGATTGGAGCGACATTTCAACGCTTTGCGGGTCAGCGGTGCGCGCTCGATTGAAATGAGGCACTGCCAAACGAAAGAGGCAGCAACAGTTAGGCCTAACCTTAGGCCATCGCGCCACATCTCGACTCTACCAATAGGCCAAGCACCGTTCTCGACAAAGCGGATCAGCTTCGGCCATTGCGACGACAGGTAATGCAAGGCCTTACCCAGCAAACTGCCGGGGGTGACCGCATGCAGATGCTCTACCAGCAAGCCTTCGATCTTGGCTAACACTGGTTTGCTCAACTGTTGCCGCTGCTGTCCACGTTGTTCGACGCTCAGGTCTTTCGCTTTGGCTTCAATGGCGTAGAGTTGGCCTATGGCGGCAATAAACTGCGTCGCCAGTTGTTCCGGGCCGCGCACGGCTTTGGGTATGGCGGTTTCGGCTTCGACAAAGTAACGGCGCGCATGCGCCCAACAGCCGAGGTGAATGACACCGCGCACCGCCGCAATGGTGTTATACACTTCATAGCCGTCGCTCATCAGGACCGTACCGGGTTTGATGCCGTCATACAGCGGCTGCGCATGCGTGCCGCCGCGCCCCGGCGTGTAGCTGAACAGTCGGATCGGCGGCCCGGAGCCGGTCATCTGTGCCCACAAATAACTTTTCGTTTGCGCGGCGCGCCCGGATTCCTTAAGCACCTGCACGGCGGTTTCGTCGCCCAGGATCAGATCGGCCTCCAGCAGATGGTCGCGCAGTAAATTGATGATGGGCTGCACCGCCTGCCCGACCCGTACCATGCTGGCCGCCAGCGTGGTGCGCGACAGATCGCCGCCGAAACGGCTGAGTAATGCAGCTTGTCGGTACAGCGGCAGACCATCCTGGTATTTGGCGGTGACGATCCAGGCCAATGCGGCTTCGGTGAATAAGCCTTTGGGAATGATGCGAACCGGTGCCGGCGTCACCCGAATGCTGTTGTCGCAGCAGGGGCAGGCATATTTGATACGGTGATGCTGAATCACCCGAACCTGTTGCGGCACGATGTCGAGTTGCTCGCTGATTTCGGCGCCGATTTCCACCAGCCGACTGCCGTCATGCGCGCAGAGGCGTTCGGCTTCCGGCAGTTCATGCCGCACAATCTCGCGCGGCAGATGCGGATCGAGTGGTTTGCGGCCGCGTTTTTTGCGGTTGTGGCCGGCCACCTCGATCGTTTCGGGCGTACTTTCCTCGGCGACCGGTGCACCTTTAGGGGCTAAGGCTTCGGCTTCGTTCAGGAATAGGTCGCGTTGTGTTGGGTTGGCCCGCGCTTCAGACTTGGCGGCATACAGCTTATGCAAAAAGGCATCCACGCGTTCTTTCAAACAATCACGCTCGATCGTCACTAACCGCAGTTGTTGAGTCAGCCGTTGTTGCTCGGTCAGCAAGGTTTGCTGGTCGGATAGCAACGCTTGGTATTCGTCAGCGGACAGCGTGATGGTGGTCGTCATGCCGCTATTTTATTCGATTTAAGCCATTGTTTCAGCTAACTTTTGCATACCTTCGCGCCGGATGCGGCCGCATCGCCGCCAGGTCAATACCGGCTAACAGCCAGTGCAGTTGCTCGACCGTCAACGTGACGACAGCCGCCTCTTTCGGCCAGCAAAATCGATCCGTCTCCAGCCGTTTGAGCATCAGCCAGAAACCGGTACGATCCCATAACAGCAGTTTGATCCGATCCCGCCGCCGATTGCTGAACACATAGATGGCCGGCTCAAAGGGGTTCAGGCCTAATGCCTGCTCGACCAACAATGCCAAGCCATTAATGGCCTTGCGACCATCATCGACCGGCTCGCGGTGCAGGTAGACCTTCAATCCGGCGTCGAAACGGAACATGGCAGCTCGGCTAAGACTTTCAAAATCAATGGTAGATCGGTCAGCGCACCAGAGAGCAACGCCAGTTTAACGCCGTTGGGCAACTCCGCATTGAGTATCGACTCAGCCGATTTTTCAGCGTTCAGTGAATGAACGGGTACAAAAGCCGGCAATGCTAACGGAATGTTCGTGTTCGGTTGCCCCGTTTCACGGTAAAGCCCCATCCACTTGCGCAGCAGATTGGCATTAATACCGTATTCCAGCGCGACCTTGACTACCGAAATACCCGGTTGCAAGCAAACGTCCACCAACTCCCGCTTGGCTTCCGGATCATACAGACATCGGCCGTCTCGACCATGTCCCACGATTAATGGCCGCGATAATTGAATCTTGTGCTCCTTCGTAGGTGTCCACCTTGTGATAAGGGGACACTATCTTCACGCCTTTCGGTCTGCTTATACAGATGTGGTTAAAAGATCGCTTACTGTTCTTAGTGGTGTTGGTCAGCGTGATATAGCTATCAAAGGTCTGATTGGCGGTATTTTCAACCGGGTTGGTTTTGCTGAGCCGGATGCCTTTAACCACGGATGCCGCCCAAACCGGTGATTGATGCAGGCCTATCATCAGCCAGAAAATGCAACCGATTGCAGTCAACAGAATTCGGTGAGTCGAGAGCTGTTTATGGGTTGTAATGGGCATGGCAGGTCCCCTGCATGGTGATAATTACCTAACGTTCATGAGGGCGCGGCATGGTGCCGGCGATGAAAGTGGAGGATGTTTTGCGTTAGGGCATTTTGCCTGGAAGACTAACGCGCTACTTTCAGAGAAAGACATCAGCATGTTGAAGTTTGAAGGGCTCTCGGTGTGTCGTTCGCAGCTTTCGTACTTATCAGGTTTACATTCCGGGACGCCATGATGAATCTCTCGGCTAGTGTGTGGTTTTGTAAAAGCTACCATTAATGAGGTTTTTTGGCTTGCGGTATTTTAATGAGGCAAAAACGTAATGAACGATTGGTGGTTTCTGGCGGTTGCCATCGTGGCGGAAGTGATCGCGACGTCGGCGTTGAAAGCCAGCGAGGAGTTTTCCCGGTTCTGGCCATCGCTATTGACGCTGGCGGGTTACGGGTTGGCGTTTTATTGTTTGATGCTGACCTTGCGTACCATTCCGGTCGGTGTCTGTTACGCCATCTGGTCCGGGGCCGGCATCGTCTTGATTACCTTGGTCGGTTGGTTCGGCTTCGGGCAGAAATTGGATGCGCCGGCACTTTGGGGCATGGCTTTGATCGTTGCCGGGGTGGTCGTCATTCGGCTATTTTCGGACTCGGCGTCGGCTTGAGGGGTAAAGCCCGCATTCGTGCGGCGAATTTGCCTAGATTGATTCCGGCTGCATGCCGGCGGGGCTCAATAGGTGGTAAAACTGCGTACCCAGTCGCCGGGGCGGACCAAGGTGCGCGCGTTTTGCTCCAGGCTGCCGGCCGCCATAGACGGACCGACTTCGGCAATGCTCAAGATGCCGATAGGGTCGGTATAGCCCAGGCCGGCGCTATCGGCGAAGCCGGCCGAATACACCATAAATCGGTCGCCGACTTTGATCTTGTCTTGCGCGCCGGCGCCTATGGTGATGCGGCCTAATTCGGTTCGGATGACCCGGGCGGAGAAGGGATAGCAGCTGAACAAGTCGGCGATGTCTTGGCTAGCCTGACGGACGATGTCGCCGATTTTATGGCCGGACGGGGTGTCTTCGAAGCGTTCGCTACCGACGTTGTAGCCGGAGGGTAGATTGACGTCGCCGATAATCGAATCGGTGTAGCGGTGTTGGAACAGCAAGGCGCCGGTGAAGCCGTCGTGCATGAAAACGTCTATGCCGATGCTGCGCCGGCCCACGTAATCGCGCATGGCCGATTTCAATTCGGCCAATACGCCGGCTCCGCGCACGTATTCGGTGGATTCCACTCTAAAGTCGCGAATGATGCCGGATAGCACCAATTGGGCATTATGCCGTTTGGCAATGTCGAGAATGACGTTGCCGGAAAATCCGCCGCTGGCCGGAATTTCCGGGGCCAGATCCGGACGGACGTACAGTGACGAATCGGTGAGGTTGTAGGCGATAAAATCGCCGCGTTCCATCAGCAAGTTGCCGATTTCGCGCGGAATGCCGCCGAACAAGTCTTGAGTTTCCGTGCCGCTGATCTGATAAGGATTCATGGCCGGAAAGCCGGTTGCCACGATACGTTTGCGGTACGGCGCATTACAACTTTTTTGTGCAGACAACATCACCAAGGCTTGCACGTGATAACCGTCTTGGTCCTGCCATTCGTCTACCACTTTGACCTCGCTGGTCGACATTGCGCCCGGGTCGCGGTCGGCCAGGGTTCGGGCGGCTTGGGCGATAGCGTCGTCGATGGCTGCTTGCCGGGCGGCGGAGACGCCGCCCACGCCGACGGCCGCAAAGCCTTGTACCGTCACTTGGCGATTGCGCAGGTGTTGGATTTGTTCCGGGTCGATGCGGCGACTGGCGTCGCCGCTGCCGCAAGCCGCCAATATCAGCGCCAGTGCCAATGAAAGCCAAAACCTATAATGCATTGATGATGCCGTTGATCAGCAAATAATTGAATAGGGTTCGACCGGTCATGTTCAATGTCCATTCCACTCCGTATAAGCCGGCGTCGAGCAAGGCGGAATCGACCGGGCCCGGCCGGGAATTGAAACCGCCTACGTGAAATTGGTCGCTACAGCCAGCGCTGCCGCAAGCTAGATTGACCCGGGTGGTCGTTGCGGTTTTATAACCCAAGCGGGTGTAAGCCAGTTTACCGTCTTCGCGTATGCATTGCTCGGCTAGCGCGGGTGTGCCGCTCATGCAATGGTAGAAGCGGGTAGTCAACGGCAGTTGCAGCACGGTTTTCAAGCGGTCTTTGAATGTGCGGTAGTCGCTGGCTTGGGCCTGGCGCAAATAGAGGTCCAGATAGACCCGGTACACTTCGTTTTCGATGACTCGCGAGCCTACCGTCGCATCAGGTCCTAATGGCTCGTCGTACAATTGATCGGCCAGCCCGCGATAAGCGTTCAGTTTGGCTATTTGCCGGGCCGATAACCAACGCTGGCCGACGTTCAGCCGGCCGCTGTCGTCGAAGTGGCTGAAACC
Organism: Methylomonas rhizoryzae; assembly: GCF_008632455.1. Lineage (NCBI taxonomy): Bacteria > Pseudomonadati > Pseudomonadota > Gammaproteobacteria > Methylococcales > Methylococcaceae > Methylomonas > Methylomonas rhizoryzae. The sequence goes on along the minus strand of NZ_CP043929.1, from coordinate 3,720,095 downwards.
CGTCGCTTGCAAGACTCTAGCGGCTGTCGGCGAATCGGCTGTTGGCTCGTTACGAGATTGCACTCCGGAACAAGCGGTTAATCCGCTCAACAGGGTTATGCCGAAAAACAGGATGAATGCGACGCGTTTCATTGGATATTCCTCACGATTTCTTCAGCATTCATCGACTGAGACGCCGAATTCTTGAATGACTATTAGCAAAAACGCGGGATGAGTCACCGAAGTCCGACTGCAAAAAACCAACTACTCGGTTTTGTCGGCCGCGACTGTCCACAGCTTTTCCAGCTGATAATATTCGCGCGCTTGAGTGGTCATAACGTGCAGGACCACGTCGCCCAAATCCAGTAACACCCAGTCGGAACCCGCTTGGCCTTCCACGCCTAACGGCATTTCGCCCTGTTCCTTGACTTTTTCGATCACGTAATCGGCTAAGGATTTGGCGTGACGGGTCGAAGTGGCGGTAGCGATGACCATGTAATCGGTAATACTGGTTTTGCCGCGCACGTCCAAGGTTTTTACCTGTAGGGCTTTGCGCTCTTCGAGCACGTGTTCCACCAGCTTGAGTAATTGTTCTGTTTGCATCGAATGTCCTGAAATTAAGCGAGATAAAGGTTGTGCCGGCGGATGTAAGCAATCACGCTGTCGGGCAGTAAAAATTGCGGATTGTGGTTGCCGGCTATCAAATTCCGGATTGCGGTGGCGGAGATGTCCAGGGCGGTAACGGTTTGGAAGTGCAGGCAGCCTTGCGGGGTTTCCACTAAGTCATTGTCGTGGCGCGTGAGTTTTTCCGCTAAAAAGTCTGCCAGTCTGGGCGGCCGGTAACCGGGTCGGGTAACCACTACGACGTGGGCAAGCTCGAATAACCGTTGCCAGCAATGCCAGGTTGGCAGGCCGGCAAAGGCGTCCGTGCCGATGAACAAGAGGAGGCCGACGTGCGGATAATCGTCGCGCAACGATTGCAGGGTGTCGACCATATACGACGGGCCGGGGCGGTCCAGCTCGCGGCGATCGGCGATTACGCCGGGAAGGCCGGCCAGCGCCAATTGCAGCATGGCGTACCGCCGTTCGCCGTCTACTTCCGGGCGTTCCCGGTGGGCCGGCAAGCGGCAGGGTATCATGTGCAGTTGCCGCAAGCCGAATCGTTCCTGAACTTCCACCGCGGTGCGCAAGTGGCCGAAATGTACGGGGTTAAACGTGCCGCCGTAAACGCCTATCATCAAGTGCGAATGTGGCCGTCGCCCAATACGATGTATTTCAACGAGGTCAGGCCGTGCAAGCCCACCGGGCCACGGGCGTGCAGTTTATCGGTACTGATGCCGATTTCCGCACCCAAACCGTATTCGAAGCCGTCGGCAAAGCGGGTCGAGGCATTGACCATTACCGAGCTGGAGTCCACTTCGCGCAAAAAACGGCGGGCCAGCGTGTAGTCTTCGGTGACTATGCTCTCGGTATGGGCCGAGCTGTATTGGTTGATGTGGGCGATGGCCTCGTCTATGCCGGCGACGATCTTGATCGACAAAATCGGTGCCAGATATTCGGTATGCCAATCGTCTTCTGTGGCGCGGACCGCTCCGGGCAGCAACGAACAGGTTTTCAGGCAGCCGCGCAGTTCCACTCCTTTTTCGGCGTAGCGTTGCGCCAGAACCGGCAGCACGCCGGCGGCGATGCTTTCGGCGACCAACAAGGTTTCCATCGCATTGCAGACCCCGTAGCGTTGGGTTTTGGCGTTGACGGCGATGGCCACGGCTTTGTCCAAATCGGCCTTGCCGTCGATATACACGTGGCAGATGCCGTCCAAATGTTTGATCACCGGAATCGTGGCCTCGGCGCTGATCCTTTCGATCAGGCTTTTGCCGCCGCGCGGTACGATGACGTCGACATAGTCTTTGAGCGTGATCAGTTCGCCGACGGCCGACCGGTCGGTAGTTTCCACCACTTGCACGGCCTGCTGCGGCAGGCCGGCTTCCGCCAAACCCAGGCTGATGGCTGCGGCGATGGCCCGGTTGGAATGGATGGCTTCGGAACCGCCGCGCAAAATGCAGGCGTTGCCGGATTTCAGACACAAGGCGGCGGCGTCTATGGTGACGTTGGGTCGAGACTCGTAAATGATGCCGATCACGCCTAAGGGCACGCGCATTTGCCCTACCTGAATGCCGCTGGGCCGATAACTTAGATGGGTGATTTCGCCGACCGGATCCGGCAATGCGGCGACTTGATGCAAGCCTTCCACCATGGCTTGAATGCGGGTTGGCGTCAGTTCCAAACGATCCAGCGAGGCAGCGTCCAAGCCGTTTTGCCGGCCGGCTTCCAAATCTTTGCGGTTTTCCGCGGCTATGGCCTCGCTGCCGTCGACAATGGCTTCGGCAATTTTCAACAGGGCCAGGTTTTTTTGTCCGCTTTCCGCCTTGCTGATTTGCCGGCCGGCCTGCCGCGCCTGCCTGCCCAGTTGCTGCATATAGTGTTTGACATCCACGATGGCATCGACCCTAAAGGTTAAAAAGGCCGAGCATTATAGCAACTTGCCGCGATAGGCAGAGCGTATGTCGAGTTTTGGGGCAATGCCGTTAAAGATAGGTTGCTGAATCAGCCCTGTCATTGCGGAGATGAAGGCTTTGAAACCCGGTAGCGCTCGATTGGCCGGATGGGGCTGCGCTCAATCGCTAAACCGGGTTGTTTATGCTTAAAGAACGTGTGCTTGCGACGTTAATGAATATGCACTTGGCGAGTTTTGGATTTGTCGCTGCGGCTTAAGGTGTAATCGTCCTGATCGCCGGGCATCGCTTTGCCGTTGCTGTCCAATTGCACCAACTCGCCTTCGTTCTGAATGGTATACAACCGCTTGTCGCCGTTTTTGTTCGAGGTCAAGGTCAGGATGCGGGTGCTGTCGTTCCAGTCGTATTTGCCTTTGTCGTAATATTCGCGCATGGACGAGTCCTTGGCGTATTGGGTCACCAGCAAATAATTGCTTCTGGGTTTGAGCGACAGGGTTTGCTTGATGCCGGAGCAGCCCGCTTCGTTACAAGGCAAATAGCCGTAAAACACCCCGCGGAAACCGCCGGTTTCGTCCGCGGCTTCCGCCGGTACGGCGTGTTTGGAATGGTCCATGCCTTCGTGGCGCTGCATTTCCCGCGCTTTCAAGGCTTTTTCCTGCAGTTGCATGTCCGATTCCGCCCAGGCGTTGCCGTAGGCTAAACCCAAGCTCCCCAATAGAGCCGCATAGACGGCGTTTTTTATTGTTGTAGTCAGTTTTGGCATAGTGGTAATTCCGATGTAGTGCGGAAAAAGTGGTAGAGCGGCGCGCCGATTGGCCGCGCCGGCTACAGCTTACCAGCATAATCCGATCGCGCCCATTTGCGCAATTTGCGGTTGCTTGTAAAACGGCAAAGTTGCGAGAATGGGCGCATCGACGACTCTTTCGCGTAGTTGTTTTTGCATGATTTCCTACATCGTCCGCCGGTTTCTATACGCCTTGCCGCTGCTGATGGCTGTCAACGTATTGACTTTCATATTGTTTTTCGTGGTTAACAGCCCGGACGACATGGCCCGCATGCAGTTGGGGCAAAAGCACGTCACCGAACAAGCCATACAAAATTGGAAGCATCAGCACGGCTACGATTTGCCGCTGCTATGGAACGGCGCCGCGCAAGGCGGCGAGCGGCTGACCGGAACCATTTTCTATCAAAAGTCGGTCAACTTGTTTTTGTTCGATTTCGGTATTTCCGATAGCGGCCGCAACATCGGCGCGGATATTCGCCAACGCATGTGGCCCAGCTTGGCTCTGGCGGTGCCGTCGTTGCTGGTCGGCTTGCTGGTGAATATCAGCCTGGCCTTGTTGCTGGTGTTGTTTCGCAACAGTTATCTGGAATTGGGCGGTAGTGTGCTGCTGGTGATGCTGATGTCGGTGTCGTCCTTGTTTTACATCATCGGCGGCCAATATTTCATCGGCAAACTGCTGAAATTGGTGCCGATTTCCGGGTACGACACCGGCTTGGCGGCGCTTAAGTTTTTGATTTTGCCGGTGCTCATCAGTGTGGCGGCAGGCATCGGGTCCGGCGTGCGCTGGTACCGTACCTTATTCCTGGAAGAAGTGGAGAAGGACTATGTGCGTACCGCACGCGCCAAGGGCTTGAGCGAAACCCAAGTGTTGTTCAAGCACGTATTGAAAAACGCGATGATTCCTATCTTGACCGGCGTGGTCGTGGTGCTGCCGCTGTTGTTCATGGGCAGTTTAATCATGGAGTCGTTCTTCAGCATTCCCGGACTTGGGAGTTACACGATAGATGCGATAAACCGCCAGGATTTCGCCATTGTTCGGTCCATGGTGTTTTTGGGGTCGGTGCTATACATTGTCGGTTTATTGCTCACCGACATTTCCTATACCTTGGTGGATCCGCGCGTGAGGTTGAATTGATGCAAGTGTTATGGACGGACGCGCTGGTTTATCTGCTGGTCGCGGCTGCCGCGGCTTTGGCGGTTTATGTGGCGCGCCAGCAGCACATGCAAAGGCCGTTGCGCAAAATTGCCGCTAGCCCGGTCGCGGCGGCTTCGTTAACCCTGTTGCTATGCTTCGCGCTGATCGGTCTGGCCGATTCGCTGCATTTCAAAGACGCGGATAGCCGCGGTAACGAAATCCTTAGTTTGCTGGATTTAGCCTGTAACGACATGCGCGCGCACGCCGAGAAAACCTATTCGGCGCCGTTTGCGACTCATTTGTATGCCAAGGAAAACATTGCGATGCCGGACGGCAGCACCCGCTGGGATTATCCGCGCCTGCAACACGGCGGCGCGCATTTGCAAGATCCGCAGCACGAATGGGCCGGCGATGTAGTGGCTAAAACCGTCGGCGGCTTGAGCAAGGGCGGCGGCTTGATGTTGATGGTCATGCTGTTGTCTTGGGGCGATAGGCAGGCTAGAGGCAGGGCATTTTGCGCTGCTGCCAGCGCCCAGGCGGTTTGGGCGACGTTGTTCATCGTCGTCACTGTCAGTTATGCCTTGTTTTCGCTATCGCAGTACTACCACGTGCTCGGTACCGATAAAGTCGGCGAAGATGTGTTCTATCAAACCTTGAAAAGCATACGCACCGGTCTGGTGATCGGTTCCTTGACGACGCTGGTGATGCTGCCCTTGGCCATCGTGTTCGGCATCATGGCCGGGTTTTTCAAGGGCTGGGTCGACGACGTGATTCAGTTCATCTATACCACCTTGAACTCCGTTCCGGGCGTTTTGCTGATCGCTGCGTCCATCTTGATGGTGCAAGTATATATGGCCAATCATCCGGAAAACTTCAACAACTTGTTGGTGCGCGCCGACATGCGATTGCTGTTTTTGTGTTTGATATTGGGGGTGACCAGTTGGACCGGCCTGTGCCGTTTGCTGCGCGCGGAAACCCTGAAATTGCGCGAGATGGAATATGTGCAGGCCGCCCAAGCCCTGGGCGTCAAACCGGCCATGATTCTGTTTCGCCACATCCTACCCAACGTGATGCACATCGTCTTGATCGCCGTGGTGCTGGATTTCAGTTCGCTAGTGCTGGCCGAAGCCGTGTTGTCCTACATCAACATCGGCGTCGATCCCACCACCCACAGCTGGGGCAATATGATCAATCGGGCCCGGCTGGAAATGGCCAGAGAGCCCGTAGTCTGGTGGTCGCTGGCCGCCGCTTTTGCCTTCATGTTCGCCCTGGTGTTGGCGGCGAATCTATTTGCCGACGCGGTCAGGGACGCGTTCGATCCGCGGAGGGTTGAGCGTGGCTGATTCCTTGCTCAAGGTCGAGAACTTGACCGTCGCCTTCGGTCAATCCCAAGTCGTCGATGACGTCAGTTTTCATATCAACCTCAGCGAAACCTTTGCATTGGTTGGCGAATCCGGTTCCGGCAAGTCGATGGCGGCGTTGGCGGTATTGAGGTTGTTGCCGAATGCGGCGGCCATGCGGGCTGCCGGCATTCGGTTAGGAGACGCGGAATTGACCGGTATTCCGGAAATCGAGTTCTGCCGGCTGCGCGGTCGCCGCATCGGCTTGATTTTCCAAGATCCGATGTCGTCGTTGAATCCGGTGATGACGGTAGGCGAACAAATCGCTGAAGTGCTGCAATTGCATTTTGAACTTAGCCGGGCGCAAATCGCGCAACGGGTGCTGGCCTTGCTCGAACAAGTCGAAATTCCCGAGCCGGAACGGCGTATCCACGAATATCCGCACCAACTGTCCGGCGGCCAGCGCCAGCGGGTGATGATTGCGATTGCGCTGGCCGGCGAGCCGGATTTGTTGATCGCCGACGAGCCGACCACCGCCTTGGACGTGACCATACAGGCGCAGATTCTGACGCTATTGAAGAACCTGCAGCAACAGACCGGCATGGCCTTATGGTTGATCAGTCACGACCTCGCCCTGGTGTCCAACGTTGCAGATCGCATTGCCGTAATGCAGCACGGCAAAATCGTCGAGACCGCCGCGACCGCCGAGTTTTTTCGGCAGGCGCAACACCCTTACAGTTTGAAACTGCTGGCGGCCTTGCCCCGGTTGGAAAGCTGTATCGGCAGACCGGCCAAACCGGCTACACCGCTACTGAAGGTCGAGGATTTCAAAGTGTATTACCCGATCCGCAAAGGGGTGTTCAAACGCACGGTCGGCCACGTCAAAGCGGTCGATGGGGTGGATTTCGAATTGCACGTCGGTACCACGCTGGCCTTGGTCGGCGAATCCGGCTGTGGTAAAACCAGCATGGGCAAGGGCTTGCTGAACTTGATTCCGGCGCATGCCGGCCGGGTGTCGTTCGACGGCAGGGAGTTGACGCTGTTGAGCGGAGAAAATTTGCGCAAGCAGCGAGCCGAAATGCAGATCGTGTTTCAGGACCCATTTGCGGCGATGAACCCGCGTATGCTGGTCGGCGACATCGTCGCCGAAGGCATTACCTCGCTACGCCCGGAAATCGACCGGGACGAAAAACGCCGGCGGGTGGCCCAATTGCTGCAACAAGTGGATTTGCCCGCAGACGCTGCGTTGCGTTATCCGCACGAATTTTCCGGCGGGCAACGCCAGCGCATCTGCATCGCCCGAGCCCTGGCGGTGGAGCCCAAGTTGATCATCTGCGACGAGCCGACCAGCGCGTTGGACGTGTCGGTGCAGGCGCAAATCATTGAATTATTGAAGAAGCTGCAGCGCGAACGCGGCTTGAGCTATTTGCTGATTACCCATAGTTTCGGCGTGGTCGCGGAAATGGCCGATCAAGTGGCGGTGATGTATCGCGGTAAAATCGTCGAATACGGTCCGGTCGAACAAGTGCTGAATCGGCCGGAACACGTTTATACTCGAACCTTGTTGGCAGCGGTGCCACGCTTGTTGTCCGCTTGACGCTGAAACCGTTAAGTTTTGGCTTGAGCGTCCGCCCTGACTATGCCCAAGGTCGCAGGGTTAGGCCGCCTTTTGGTTCGATGAACTTATCCCGCTCGCAGCCCCGGAATTCGCCGCGACCGGTTGAGTTAACGACATTGGCGCCCTGCGGGTTCTCGCTATCGGCTGGGCTTTTCTTAAAAGAATTCTAACCAACGTCGCAGGTTGTATAGACGATGAAAATACTGGTAGGCATTAAACGGGTGATCGACTACAACGTGCAGGTGCATGTGAAAGCGGACGGCTCGGGGGTCGAAACCGACGGGGTCAAAATGAGCAGCAATCCGTTCGACGAGATTGCGGTCGAACAGGCGATTCGCTTAAAAGAAGCCGGTGTGGCGCACGAGATCGTAGTGGTGTCCATAGGCGAAGCCGAAGCGCAGGAGCAATTGCGCTCGGCCTTGGCGATGGGGGCGGACCGGGCGTTGTTGGTACACACCGCTCAGGCGGTGCAACCCTTGTTGGCCGCCAAAATCCTGGCTGCCGTCGTCAAGCGGGAGCATGCGGATTTGGTCTTGCTCGGCAAGCAGGCGATAGACGACGACGCCTGTCAAACCCCGCAGATGCTGGCGGCACTTCTGGACTGGCCGCAAGCCACCTTCGCCTCGAGCATTCAGGTCGGCGACGGTCGAGCCGAGGTGATTCGGGAAGTCGACGCCGGTCTGGAAACCTTGTCGGTTGCCTTGCCGGCCGTCCTATCCACCGACCTGCGTCTGAACGAACCGCGGTTTATCAAAATCCCGCAAATCATGAAAGCCAAGTCCAAGCCGCTACAGATCGTGGAATTCGCCGAGTTAGGGATTGCGGATACGCCGAGTTTGAGGGTTTTGAAAACCGAAGCGCCGGCGGGGCGGCAGGCCGGAATCAAAGTGGAATCGGTCGCGGAATTGGTGGGTGCGCTGAAAGAACGGGGGTTGCTATGAGCAATAACATTTTGGTGATCGCCGAGCAGCACGGCGGCGTTTTAAATCCGGCTACGGCTAAAACCGTCGCTTGCGCCCGGCAAATCGAGCACCAAACTCTGGATCTTGCGGTGTTCGCGGCCGATGCCGCGCCCGCCGAACACGCGGCCAAGCTGGAAGGGGTCGGCAAGGTGATCTGGCTGGCGGATGCCGGTTACGCTCATCCGACAGCGGTGGGCTTGGAAGGGCGGATTCTGGCGTTGGCGCAGGGATATACGCATATTTTGGCGCCGGCCACGAGTTTCGGCAGGGATGTGTTGCCACGGGTTGCCGCCAAGCTTGACGTGCCGCAAATCAGCGAGATAGTCGCGGTGGAAAGTGCGCGGATATTCAAGCGGCCGATTTATGCCGGAAACGCGTTGATAACCGTGCAAGCGCCGCCGGGCATCGTGGTCGGTACGGTGCGCGCCAATGCCTTCAAGCCGGTCACTGAAAGCGGTGCCGCCTGCATCGAAAAGCACGAAACGGCACCGGACCAGCCCGAGCATACCCGTTTCGTGTCTCTGGTGGGCGGTAGCGGCGACCGGCCGGATTTACAAGCGGCGGCCCGGGTATTGGCTGGCGGCCGTGGGGTCGGCACTCAAGCAGGCTTTGCCGACATTTTCAAGCTGGCCGATGCGATGGGGGCAGCGGTTGGCGCATCCCGCGCTGCGGTGGATGCCGGTTTCGTCCCCAACGACCTGCAAATCGGCCAAACCAGCAAAATCATCGCGCCGGATTTATACATTGCGTTCGGCATTTCCGGCGCATTTCAGCATTTGGCCGGGATCAAGGACGCCGGCGTGATCGTGGCGGTCAATACCGATCCGAACGCGCCGATTTTCGAGGTGGCGGACATCGGTCTGGTTGCCGATTTGTTCGAGGTGATTCCGCAGCTCGAACAAGCCTTGTCTAATCGAGCAGGCTAGCCATGGAACGCGAATCCGTAGCATTCGATGTGGCCATCGTCGGCGCCGGGCCGGCAGGTTTGGCCGCTGCCATTAAAATCAAGCAATTGGCAGGCGAGCGCGGCCTGGATGTCAGCGTTTGTGTGTTGGAAAAAGGCTCCGAAGTAGGGGCGCACATCTTATCCGGCGCTTTATTGGAAATCAAAGCTTTAGAGGCGTTGTTTCCCGCTTGGCGGGATTTGCAGGCCCCGGTCGGGGTAAAAGTTGCCGACGAGGAGCTGTGTTTTCTGGCCGGCCAACAGCACGCCGTGACAGTGCCGGATTTCGCAGTTCCCAAGCCTTTACGTAACCACGGCCATTACGTGGTTAGTTTGGCCAATCTGTGCCGCTGGCTGGGCAAGCAGGCGGAAGGCTTGGGCGTCGATATTTTCGCCGGGTTTCCGGCCGACAGCCTGTTGTACCGCGAAGACGGCGGCATAGCCGGCGTACTGACCGGCGATATGGGGCTGGATAAACAGGGCCGACAAAAGCCCGGTTTCCAGGCCGGCATCGAAGTCAGGGCCAAGTACACTTTGTTTGCCGAGGGTTGTCACGGCCATTTGGGCAAGCAACTGGCGGAACGTTATTGCCTGCGCGAGGGCGCCGATCCGCAGCATTACGGCATAGGCATCAAAGAAGTGTGGAAGATAGACGCCGCCAAGCACCGGCCGGGAAACGTGTTGCATACCTTCGGCTGGCCGTTGGACGGTTCCAGCGAAGGCGGCGGATTCTTGTATCACTTGGACGGACAACAAGTGGCCTTGGGCTTCATCGTCGCCCTGAATTACACCAATCCGCACTTGAATCCCTATCAGGAAATGCAGCGCTGGAAACTGCATCCCAAGATCAAACCCTTGCTGGAAGGTGGCACCCGTGTGGCGTACGGGGCGCGGGCGCTAAACAAAGGCGGCTGGCAGTCGTTGCCGCGCATGAGTTTTCCGGGCGGTTTGTTACTGGGCTGCGATGCCGGCTTGTTGAATCCGGCCAAATTGCGCGGCATCCACAATGCATTGCGTTCCGGCATGCTGGCGGCGGAAACGGTGTGCGAAGCGTTGTTGGCCGGCGACGGCGCCGAGCTTGACAACTTCGAGCAAAAATTTCGCGCATCGCCGATGTATGCGGAGCTCTATCAGGCTCGCAACGTGGCGCCGGCGCTGAGCAAATGGGGCCCTTTGCTGGGCGGAGCGTTTTTTTGGCTGGACCAAAATCTACTAGCCGGGCGATTGCCGTTTACCTTGCGCAAGCCGCGGGCCGATCATGCGGTGTTGAAAGCGGCCACCGCTTGTCCGCCGATCGATTACCCGTGTCCGGACGGCAAGATCAGCTTCGATTTGTTGGCTTCGGTGGCCTTGTCCAACACCCATCACGAGGCCGACCAGCCTTGTCACTTGCAGCTCCGCGACGCCGCAGTGCCGCTGGCGGTCAATTGGCCGCAATACGCAGAGCCGGCTCAGCGCTATTGTCCGGCTAAGGTGTACGAGGTGATAAGCGATGCGCAGGGCCGCCGCAGTTTCGTCGTCAATGCGCAAAATTGTCTGCACTGCAAAACCTGCGACATTAAAGATCCGGCGCAAAACATAGACTGGCGACCGCCCGAAGGTGGGGGCGGCCCCAATTACACCAATATGTAGCGGAAAGTTTGGCTCGCGCCGTTCGGGTGGGGGGCTACAAACCCAGCCAGCGGGCGATGATGTTGCGTTGGATTTCCGAGGTGCCGGAGTAAATGGTGCTACCGATTGCGTCGCGCAACGCGCGTTCCACTTCGTAATCCACCATGAAGCCGTAGCCGCCATGGATTTGTACGCTGTCCATGGCGGTTTTGACTAGCGATTCGCTGACGAACAGCTTGGTGATCGCCGAGTCCATCGACACGTTTTTACCTTGCTGCAGACGCCAGGCGGCTTGGTAGGTCAGCAGCCGGGCGGCTTCCAGATTGACTTTCATGTCGGCGATTTTGTGCGAAATCGCCTGAAATTTGCCTATCGCTTGCCCGGATTGGCTGCGCTTTCTGGCGTAGGCGATAGAGGTTTCCAGCAAGCGTTGCATGGCGCCGACGTGGCCGGCGACCAGCAATACCCTTTCCCAGTCCATCGCCGTGGCGAATACGCTGGCACCGCCGCCCACCGAACCTAACACTGCCGAGGCGGGCAGGTAGACGTTTTCGAACACCAATTCGCTGATCGGCGAGGTGCGCAGGCCCAGTTTCTCGAAGGTGCCGGGTGCCGAAAAACCCGGCATGCCCTTTTCCAGCAAGAAGGCCGTGGTGCCGCCGTGAAAGCCTTTTTGCGGATTGGTCATGGCGAACACGATGGCGACGTCGCCGACCGGGCCGTTGGAAATAAAGGTCTTGCTGCCGTTGAGGCGCCAGCCGTCGCCGTCGGCCACCGCCGTGGTGCGCATGGCGAACGCGTCCGAGCCGGCGCCGGGTTCGGTGATGGCGTGCATGCCTATCAAGCTGCCGTCGCACAAGCCGGGTAAGTAGCGCTGTTTTTGTTCGTCGCTGCCGTGTTCGGATAAGGGAACCACGCAGGCCAGAATGTGGGCGCTGAGGGAGAATACCAAACCGGCGTCGCGGCAGCCGTAGCCCAAGGCTTCCAAGGCGACGGCCACCGATAAGGCGTCCAGATTGCTGCCGCCATAGGCTTCGTCGGCGGGTAGGCCCTGGATGCCCATATCGGCGCATTGCTGCCAACAATCGCGCGGGAACTGGTGCTCGCGGTCGCGCGCAATCACGTCGTCGTTCAGCGCTTGTTGGGCGAATTTGACGATGCTGTCGCTTAAGTTTTTTTGTTGCTCGGACAAACTGAAGTCCATGGTCAGGCCCCCTTCAAGGCTTGGTAATCAATTTTGTCGGTGGAGGTTTTCGGCAGTTCGGGCAGCCAGACGAATTCGTCGGGAATCATGTATAGCGGCAGGTTTTCGGTGCAAAAACGTTTCATCGCTATGATGGACGGCCGGGTTTCGCCGTGATGGCTGACAAAGGCCTTGATTTTAATGCCGGCCTCTTCGTCGGCCTGCGCCAGTACCGCGGCTTCCTTGATGTCGGGATGTTTATACAAGCCGGCTTCGATTTCGCCAAGCTCTACCCGGTAGCCGCGGCGTTTGACCATGCGGTCGCGGCGGCCTTGATACAGATAACAGCCGGGTGCGGTTTCCACCACGATGTCACCGGTGTGATACCACTGTTTGCCGTCGAAACTTAAAAACGCCCGCGCGGTTTGTTCGGCCAAATCCCAATAGCCTTGCATCACGCCGCTGCCGCTGATGCACAGTTCGCCGGACTCTCCGTTCGGCACGATGCGGTCGTCGCTATCGACTACTATGCCTTGTAAGTGGCTGCAGACCTCGCCGATAGGAAAAGGTATCGTGCGGTCTTCCGGTATCGGCAGTTTCACTTCGTAATAGGTGCAAACGTTGGTTTCGGTCGGGCCGTACAGATTGAAATAGCGCGGATGCGGCCACTGCTCGCTAAGATTACGCAAATGTTTGACCGGGAATACTTCGCCGGCGAACAACACCAAACGCAATGCGGAATAGTCGTACTCCGCCAATGTGCCGAATTGGGCCAGCAAACTCAGGATGGACGGTGCCGAATACCAGCAGCTGATGCGCTGTTCGGCAATCAGCGGGGCTAATTTGGTGGGTTCTTTGCCGACGTCTTCCGGCACCAGCACCAGGGCAGCGCCATGCTTCAGCGACACATGCAAATCCAAAATCGACAAATCGAAATGAAAGGGGGCGTGGGACGAGAAGCGGTCGGTTTCGCTCGGTTCGAACACCTCGGAACACCACTCGACAAAGCTGACCGCATTTTGGTGCGACAACATCACGCCCTTGGGTTTGCCGGTGGAACCGGAGGTGTAGAGGATGTAGGCCAAATCGTCGGCGTTCGGTATGACCGTGGTTGCCGCTGCTGGGGAAAGATCGGCCAGAACGTCGGCTAAACCCTGGCCGCCGCCGGCTTGTTCGATGCAACACAGTGTCGGCTCGGCGCCCAACCGGGCTAATTCGACTCGCAATTTTTCTTCGAAGCGGCGTTCGGTCAACAGCACTTTGACCTGGCAGTTGTGCATGATATAGGCGTTGCGGGAGGGCGGCGCGCTGAAATCCACGGGTACGTAGGCGGCGCCGGCTTTTAAAATGCCGTAAATAGCCGCTACCGTATCGATAGACTTGCGCATATAAAGGCCTACCCGGTCGCCTGGCCGAACGCCGGAGGCGATCAAATAATCCCTGAAACCGTCGGACAGTTTATCCAGCTCCTGGTAGGTCTGTTGGCCGGCCTGCGGTTCGACGACGGCAATGCGTTCCGGAAAGCGTTGCGCGGCCTGAATAAATGCCTGATGTAAAACTTGACTCGTCATAAGCGGATTCGTCCTCGGCAATCGAGATAGTCGTTCGCGGATGCGTGTTAAGCGCTTTCCGCGGCTTCCAGAGTGGCGGCGTCCCAGCCCATTTCGTCGAACCAGCGGCCGCCTATGCCGCGGTTTAACGGAAAGGCTTGATTCATCACGCCGTCGAACAAAATCATGTTGTTGCGTTTCAAAATATCGTCTCCTAATGCATCCAGAGCGCGGGCGCGGGCAACCGGGTCTTTGATGCAATCGGCTTCGTGTACCACCGGTATGAATTCCAGCGCGTCGTCGATGGCCGCGTTGTAGTCCTCGACGCAAAACTTGGGCAGAGCGGAGACGCTGCCTTTGATTTCCATCAATCGTCGTACCGCGCGGAAGCCGACGTCAACTAGCTGCTCGCGACTTAGCCATTGGGTTTCGTAGTTGATCCGGTTCAGTAGCGATGCGCTTTCCATGGCTTTGCGGTGCTGTTCGGCGCTACGATGAAACACCCGGTAGCCGTGCTGCTCGGGGAATTCGAAAAAGGTCGAAGCGGGGTCGAGAAATGGAATCATCGGGCATATCATCGGATTGACGTTGCGGCCTTTGAATTTGTGCAGCAGATGGGCGCAGTAATCCACCGTCTCGTCCACAGACCGTGGAGTCTGCTGCGGCATGCCGATAAAGTACCAGATGTCGATGTTATGGATGCCGATTTCCAGGGCCCGCTCTATCCAGGCCTCCATTTCTTCGTTGCTATAGACGCCACGTCCGGATAGCTTGGAAATGGTGTGGTCGTGGCTTTCCGGCGACAAGGTGATGCTGGTGCGCTTGTTGGCGCGCACCATGTGTTTGAGGATGTCCTCGCTGGTTAAAAAATACTGCTCGTAACTGATGCCCTTGAGGCCGGTGTCGCCGACCAAGTCCAGAAAGAAATGCATGCCTTGCGGCGATTCGTTGTACGAGCCTACCGAATAGAAGTGGTAGTTGTTGACGTCCGGAATATTGCGGATGGTCTGGAATTCGTAGCTGATTTCTTCTTTGGGCTTGCGGGCCATGGTGCGGTGACGTTTGAAGACCCGGCGAAAGGCCTCCCGGGAACCGCCGCACCAGCCGCAGTTATAAGCACAACCGGCGTTCTGGGTCGATAAGAGCTCCATGATCGGTAAAGCGGTGGATTTGGCATCCCGCGGCTGTTGCGACCAGTCTATGCCGCAACCGTACACGTTCGGTTTGTGGGCAAAGTCGTTCATTCGCACGTTGCCGTCGTGATCTTTCCACATCAAGTTCTCGATGTCGCTCGGGGCGCGGCCTGCCTTGATCGCGGGCAGCAACTGCGCCATCGGTTCGTGGGTGTTGTAGCCCTGCATCACCATATCGACGTACGGATATTGAATCAGCTCGCTGGCGAAATAAGTGGAGGAAATGCCGCCGAATATGATTTTGATGTCCGGGCGCAAAGCGTGTATGCGTTCGGCGACTGCAAGACTGCCTTGTACGTGCACCATCCAATGCAGATCGATTCCGACCAGAGGCGTATCCAAAGCCAGGGCGATTTTGTCGAAGTCGAGTCCTGGGTGGCGCAGCAGAATGCTGCTTAAATTGAGGATGCGCACCTCGTGGCCGCGTTCGCCCAGAAAACGCTGCAGAGTTTTGAAACCCACCGGAAAATATTCGTACAAAGGCGTGATCGGCACGTCGCCGCTGGTGCCGAGAAAGGGGAAATAGATGTCGCGGCGATTGCGGAAATCGAAAAATGCCGGGGCATGAATCAATACCAGGTCGGAGCGAAGGGACGGCAGGGAGTGGCCGAGGTTTGACATCATATAAATCCTCTAAAGGCAGGCTGAAGGCGAGTGGTTGAAAGTGTCCGGCAAATCGTCCCTGGGTTTACGCGGGTAGTCATTACGATGGTTTTTCACAGAAACAGCGAGAGATTTTCGACGGTGCAGTGATCGACAAGGATTTTTCGTTCCCGTAGCAACCATTTTCCGCCTGTCGACCATTTGTCCTCCCGGCAGCCGATGACCAGCCATTCCTCTCTGAAGCTACGGCTTCTGAATACCATGAAGTTGGACCTGACTAGCACCAAACCGTCCTGTTCGGTATCGGCGGTGATGTTGGAGATGAAACGCCGGGTCCGGGTGGGCGGAATTTCGGTCCAAGCGAGTTCGGTATCCAAGCGGTCTACCCGCAAGATCAAACTGGCTTTGTTTTCGTCGAACAGTGGCAGCCGCTGCGTTTCGTCTTGTTTTTCCTGCGCGCGGGACACATTCGCGCGCACCGGAGCCCAGTAGCGTAAATTCAAGGCTAAAAGTTCCAGCCATTCGCGGTAGCGGCCGGAGTCGAGCAAATGCGCTTCGTGAAATAGCAGTCTTTCGATGTCGTGGATCATGGGGTGCCGTCCGCGTGAGCTATTATCTCCGCCCAACGTTTATAAAACGCCAAGGCCGCAATATCGGATTGCAATGAAGCGGTGTGGCCCGGGAAGGGCCTATTCTGAATTTCCGGGTCGGCGTCGAATTCGTAACAGAGGCGAAAATCCGGCGGCATCCCTTTTAGATTGTCGGCCAAGCGTGACCACACCTCCAAATCGTCCTGTTCCAGCATGCCGGTCGGCGAAAACAGCCGGGTGACCTGTTTTCTGACCAAATCCTTGATTTGCTCGGGCGCGTCCTTGTGATAGAGCGGCCACGACCATAATTCGGTTTGATCGGGGGACCTGGGGTTCCAGACGCGGATACTGCACAATCCCGGAAAATAGACGAAGGACAGATTGGGAAATATCGTGATGACCAAGGTGCAACGCAGCAGTTTGCGTTGGGCTTCCGAGATGCGTTGTTCGGCCGCCAGTTTATCCAGATAAAGCGTGTAGGTGGTGTCGACCTCTTGTTTGGGCGCGATACAGATCAGTATGTGGCCCTGGTCGGTCCAGACGTGAAAGCTGTCTTCGCTGTTCGGGTCTTCGTTGCGGCGCCCGAGTTTGCCCATGCTGCAGTGCACGGCCTGAAAATGCCAATTGTCGGAACCGAATTGTTCCGCTGGAATTTTCCAGTTGCAATGCACGGTCGAACGATGGGTGCCCTTGGACACCTCCGTGCCGCCGTTGCAATCCAACAACATATCCAAATACCATTTCATGTCGCCGAGGTAGTCTTCCAGCGGAGCGGCAGCGGGCGAGAAGGTGCAAAAAATCAGGTCTCGATACACAGAAACCTGGGCGGCTTTGCATAAGCCCCACTTCGATTTGTCGAATTCCGGTGAATGGCGGCGGGGGACGCCGATCAAATCGCCTTTGTTGTCGAATACCCAGTTGTGGTAAGGGCACACGAATTTTCTGGCGTTGCCGTATTCTTGCTGGCAGACTCTGGCGGCGCGATGGCTGCAGACGTTGGCAAACACATTGAATCGGCCTTCGCCGTCCAAGCAAAGCAGTACCGGCACCGTACCGGCGTAAGCCTGGATAAAGTCGCCCTTTTCCTTGAACTGGCTGCGATGCCCGAGGTAAAGCCAGCTTTCGGAAAACACTGTCGCTTGTTCGCGGGCGAAAATATCCGGGTCGGTGAATACCCGCCCGCTGACGGTTCTATCGTGAATGTCGACCAGGCGCTTATCCATGGGTCTCCCAATTAGCCAATAGTGCTGAAATCGCAACGGGTGGGTATGCGCTTAACCTAATTTCGCCTGAACCAGCGCGCTGATATCGGCTAGGGTGTCGAGATGTTCCGAATCGGTTTCGTGCGCCTTGAATTTGACGCCGAACTTTTCCTCTAAAAATGCAACCAGCCGCAAAGTTGCAATCGAGTCAAGAATACCGCCGGTGATGAGCGGCGTATCGTCGGTCAATTCGTCCGGGTTTTCCCCCGGCAAAAATTCCCTGAGCACAAATTCTTTAACGATTGCGAGTGTGTCTTGAGTCATGTGTGGATTCTCCTGTTGGCGGATGCGTTGTTGTTTTACTGATGGGTTGATGAAAACACGGCCTCGCGGTTTACCAGCAAGGCGTCGTAAATTGCCGATGCAATCAATTGATGACCGGTGCCGTTGGGATGTTCGTCCCATTCGGCCAAACGAATGGTATTAATGTCGCGGCCGCGGAACATTCCGTTCAAGTCGAGCACGATAAAACCTTCCGCGGCGGCGATTTTAAGACTGGGCGCAGTTTCTTCCTGCCATACCCCGTCTCGTAGTTGCGGTAAAAATATCAGTACCGGCTTGATACCGCGTTCGCGGCATTGGCTGGTGATGCGACGGTAAATTGCCGTGAGTATGTCTTGGCCGTAAGGCTCTAAAAGTCTTAGTGCCGTGGTTTCGTCCATATCCGGGGTTACAGCCGCGGATGTGACGATGGCGCTTAATTCCGGATAAGGAATGGCAATTTTTTCGCGCACCGCGGTGGCGATATAGCGAGCGGAGCGCGACATTTCCCGGCCGGTGGCGATATAAAAAACGGCGCTCGGCGTAAAGCCGAATGCCTTCTCCAGTGCGGGTAGTTGTTGCGGCGGATTGTAGCCGGGTACCCCGAAATTCAACAATTCGTATTTGGCGTAAGGCGAGTTGACCAACTCCCGATTCAGGCGGTCTTCCAATAGCGCTTCGAAGGTTTGTCCGTCGCCGACGCCCCAGCCCATCACCGACGAAGCGCCCAGCACCGCCGCTCTGAACACGCCCGGCTCCGGCGCCACAGCATAATCTTTATCGCGCATGCCGTATTGATTGATGGTAATTCGGCCGTACTTGGTGTCTTCGGCAAAGGAAGGAATCAGTTCGGTATGCGCAAAGCCGGGGACGAAACGCTTCAAATTGCTGGAGTCCACGTCTATCCAGTTGGTAGGCTTTTTAGAATACACTTCCCATAACTGCGAATTGAAACGGTTAACGTCCAGGAGATTTTCGTAGTAACCGCGTTCCATTTTGGCGGTATCTATCCGGCTTAAATGGCTGGAGCGTAAAGACAGCACCATGGTGGCTGTGGTGGGAGAAAACTGCGAATAAATCCCTTCGATGCCCAACAAGCACAGCAGCACGATTTTTACGGTAGTGATCGATACCGGCGACCAGATTTTTCGGCTAACGCCTTTACGCGGCGGTATATTGCCCGATGCGCCTATAGTGCCGGTGCTGCTGGCGACAACCACTAATAACGCAGCCACCAGCAGCGATTGTGCATTAAACACCGGATTGCTGTTAGGCTCGGCCGCCGCGGGGTCGGAACCCAATACTTGCCACAGCGACAGCCAGCCTGTAATCGATTCGCTGGTCCAGAACGACCATAAAATGCACAGCGCAATAAACGTCACCAACGTTTGCAGGTAAAGCGACAACCGGCTGCGCCAGCTTTGGGTGGATTTGTTCAGGGTACGGGTTCTGCCCCATTTGGCTTCATATAACGAGTTGGCGATGACTACCGCGCCAAGCAATGCCCAATATAAAAAGTCCTGCGGGACGAACAAAATGGTCCCTCTCAGCCAGAACCATTGGTAGGCATGCAGAAACCAGGTCAGAAAAAACACCAGCATCGTCGATAAAACCAGCGCCCAGGTTGCGCCGTAATCTTTTATCCGAAAATAAACCGGAAAATAAAACACCTTCATCATGAAATCCTTCCAATAGATGTTGGCGCGCCGGTACCAGTCGTTGAAACTGGTGGCTAGGAAAAAGAGATGGTGAGTTTCCGGTACTCTAAACCCGAATAAATGCAAAAGGCCGGTGATCAGGTGGAACAGACCGGAAACCCGCAAATACAGTGCAAAATTGGCTAACAAAAACTGGGCCAAATCTCCGCCGGTGTGGACTTCCGCCGGTGCCAAGGTCAAATGGTAATAAACCAGCCGGTAAATAATCAGTTGGGTAACGCCCCTGAGCATCCAATCGACGCCGGTTTGATAGATATGAAAGCTGTCGGCGTCGAAATAATTGCGGCGAAACGTTTTGTAGTCGACCACCGGAAACAGCGGGAAACAAGCGTTGGGCAGCATGAAGAAATAACTGAGGCTGCGCGACAAATTGAACGGCGCTTGATCGTGCTGCAAATCGTACATATACACGATCAGCCGGAACATGAACATGGAGCCTAAGATCGGCCAAATGGCGGCCGACCAGGGGAATGCGAGCAACTCGGCCCGTTGTAGCGCTAAAACCGAGCCGACGCTCAGTAACAGCACAATG
Organism: Methylomonas rhizoryzae; assembly: GCF_008632455.1. Taxonomy (NCBI): domain Bacteria; kingdom Pseudomonadati; phylum Pseudomonadota; class Gammaproteobacteria; order Methylococcales; family Methylococcaceae; genus Methylomonas; species Methylomonas rhizoryzae. Next base: position 3,700,318 of record NZ_CP043929.1, on the reverse strand, counting down.
CGCCACAGGAAAGACAGCGGCAGATGACAAATTCCGATCAACAACAAGCCGATGCCGATTAACCAGGCCCCGTTCTGCCAGCCCATCACCAGCACGATTCCGGCCAAGGACAAGCCGAGAAAAAACGGTAGCCGGTAAGCCAGAGGCAGCCAGGCATGCAGCAGAAATCCGCCGAAGGCCAACACGGCTAAACGTAGAAAAGCGGCGTTTTCGATTTGAAACTGGCGCATTGCCAGCAGCATGAAAGCCAGTTGCAGAACGATCAACAAAAACTTCGGAAAAGTAATTCCACCGGGTGAGTTCGAATCGGTTTGAATCGACGCCGTTAATCTTGAGATGAAATTACCCACTGTATATGTCTCCTAATTATTGTTTATTACAATTTTGTTATCGAGCCACTTGCGAATTCCTTAGTCGCGAATCAAGAAAGCTTACCGTCAATATTGCAGGCTAAACGTTCGCACGGATTGCCTTAGTCAGTATTGCGTGGATTATGGCATAGTTTTTCGGGTTGAACATTGGCAGGTTGAAATGCGCGAAGATCTATCCAGGGGACTGGAAGAGCGGCAGCGTTTGTCGAGAAACGGTATCACTCAACGGAAATGCGGAAAACCCCCGCTTATTCTGTAATGAGTTATGTGAAATTTGGATGAAGATTAAATTAAACGTTGCTAGATAATGCCCGCGGGCATTTAAACAAAAGATTGACGCTATATTGTCTTTTTATCATTTAATTAAAAATTTCTAAGTTTTCATGGTCTATTTTTTGCTGGAAACAGGCTTGCCGGCCATATGTGGCATAATCAAACTCATCCCTTTTCGTTAACCAGCCGATTCGAAACTCCGTGCCGACCTTCATTCTTAGCTGTCTGGTGTTAACCTTTTTGTTGCTGACCGACAGTTTCTATCTGCCGTATTTGCTTGAAGCAGCGGTTTGGCAGGCGGCGCTTGCCCTGGCTATCGCTTGTTATCTGGCAGGCCTTGCGAAAAAACTGTCCGGCGCCGCTTGGCACGACGGTTTTGCGGCTTGTCTGCTATGGGCTTGGTACGGTTGCTGGAAGCCGTTGTTCAGCCCGGACGCGCCGATGTTTTTCGCCTTCCCGCCGTTTTTTGCCGTGCTGAGCGGCTGGCTATGGTTTGCGGTGATAAGCAAAAGCCGCTATTTCGATCAAGCCTCGCGCGATTCGTTGATTTACGTGCAGACTCGGCTGGCGCGCTTCAACACGCTTCTATTGGCGCCGGCGCTGCTGGCCAGCCTATGGATACCCGAACATTACCTAGTGTATCCGGTGCTGATGTGCGCATTCATCGTGCGCTACACCTTGCAGCGCTGTCTGGAAATCGTACAAAGCGACTGACGGGAACAGCGGCGGCCGGTACCGGGCGAGCTGTGTTGCCGGCTATCATCTATGTGATAATGCCGGCTTTGAATTTTGCGATAACTAGCGGGAAATCCTGATGGACGAGAACAAGAAAAAAGCGCTCGGCGCAGCGCTGATGCAAATCGAAAAACAATTCGGCAAAGGTTCGGTGATGCGCATGGGCGACGTCGCGGCGTCTCGCGACATTGAAGTCGTTTCCACCGGTTCGCTGTCGGTCGATATCGCCTTGGGCGTGGGCGGCTTGCCGCGCGGCCGCATCATCGAAATCTACGGCCCGGAATCGTCGGGTAAAACCACGCTGACCCTGCAAACCATCGCCCAGGTGCAAAAACTCGGCGGCACCGCCGCGTTCGTAGACGCCGAGCACGCGCTGGACCCCGTCTACGCGCAAAAAATCGGCGTCAACATCGACGATTTGTTAGTGTCGCAACCGGACACCGGCGAACAGGCGTTAGAAATTACCGACATGCTGGTGCGCTCCGGCGCGGTCGACATCGTGGTAGTGGATTCGGTAGCGGCCTTGACCCCGAAAGCTGAAATCGAAGGCGACATGGGCGACTCGCACATGGGCCTGCAAGCCCGCTTGATGTCGCAAGCCTTGCGTAAACTCACCGCCAACATCAAACGCTCCAACACCCTGGTGATCTTCATCAACCAGCTCAGGATGAAAATCGGCGTGATGTTCGGCAACCCGGAAACCACCACCGGCGGCAACGCCCTGAAATTCTACGCTTCGGTACGCCTGGACATCCGCCGCATCGGCGCGATCAAAAAAGGCGACGAAGTCATCGGCAACGAAACCCGGGTTAAAGTCGTCAAAAACAAAGTTGCCCCGCCGTTCAAGCAGGCCGATTTCGAAATCCTGTACGGCGAAGGTGTGTCGTTTTACGGCGAACTGGTGGACTTGGGCGTCGAATTCGGCCTGGTGCAAAAATCCGGCTCCTGGTACAGCTACGGCAACGAGAAGATCGGCCAAGGCAAAGAAAACGCCAAACAATTTCTACGCGACAACCAAGAAAAAGCCGTCGAACTGGAAAAAGCCATCCGCGAGAAAGCCTTCGCCGGCCGGATCAGTGCAACGCCTATGCAGGACGACGATAACGATGCGGAGTTTGTGGACGGGGATTGATGACCAAGCCGCCGCGCCGCGCGGAAAATAAGTACTTTCAGCCCTCCTGATGCGGAAATGGCCTTTAGCGAAAAAGATTGGCGAAAGCTGCTGAAAATTTTCGAGCAAAGAGAATGCGTGTTGATGTTGGGCTCGGATATTCCGTCCGGAGCCGATAACTCGCAACCGCCGCTTTCGACTTTGCTGGCGCGGCAATTGGCCTGTCAAATCAGCGATCAGGCGTCTATTTGTAATCAGGACGATTTACCGAATGTTGCCCAAAATTATTTAGCCAAACAGGGTGGAATTAGCGGTTCTTTTGACCTGCAGGTGGAGGTGGAAGATTTCTATAAAGCCCATCGCACCGAAACTACGGCTCTACATTTATCGTTAGCGAATCTGCCCTTCAAGTACTGCATATCCACAACGGCCGATGCGGCGATGGAGAATGCGTTCAGGGCCGTCGGTAAGCAGCCGCTGAGCGCCTTTTATCATTTCAAAGGTGGTAATCAAGGTTTACCAGGGAATGCGCAGGTTGATAAGCCATTGATTTATCATTTGTATGGCGCGATAGCGGATAGTCGCTCGCTGGTTTTGGCCGAAACCGATTTGCTCGACTTTCTTGCCAACATTATTTGCGGGAATCCCAAGTTACCGCCCGCACTCGGCCACATACTGGCCGACTCCAACACCTCTTTTCTATTCATCGGTTTTGGTTTTCAGCAGTGGTATTTGCGGGTGTTGCTGCACGTGTTCCGCGCCAAGCAGCAAAGCGCTCGGCCGTGGTCGGTGGCCTTGGAGAATACCCGCTTTTTCGACGAACCTGTTTACCCCAGCGTTGCCTGGTTTTATGGCGATAAACATGCCATTGAGTTCAAAAATTGCGACTGGAACGGTTTTGCCGCTGAACTGAATCGCCGCTATCGGCAACATGTCGCGGAACAGGCGCCGACACCGGAACCCGAGCTACCCGCGGACGCGCCGGTGGTATTTTTATGCCACTGCTCGGAAGATAGCGAGGCTGTAGGCTTGCTGGGCCAAAAACTGCGCGGTAAAGGCTTGAACACTTGGCGCGACCGCGACAATTTGCGCGGTGGCGACAATTGGGATAATAAAATCAAACATTTGATTGAATCTCGCGCCGTCCATTATTTTTTGGTGCTACAAACGCCGGCCATGCTTGCCCGCTGTGAAAGCTATTTTGTCACCGAAATCAAAACCGCGTTGGAACGGCAAAAATCCGTTTGGGACGAATATCTTTTCATTGTGCCGGCATATCTGGCCGGCAATGGTCAAGCCAAGCTGGATGCCTTAAAGCACCTGGATTACCTCGATCTTCGTCAAGATCAAGACCTAGACCGGCTGGTGCAAAATATTCAGGACGATCAGCGCGAACGCTTGGCTAGAAAAGAGTGGGCTCATGCAGGATAACCAGCGCCTGGAGCACTCGAAAAGCTATCGCTACCCAGGCCCGTACTCGTTTAGGGATGACGAAACTGACAGCCTGGTGTTTTTCGGCCGCGACGAGGAAATAGCGGAAGTATTGAACCGGCTGCTGTCCGGCAAACTGTTGGTGATGTACGCCAAATCCGGGCTGGGTAAAACCTCGCTATTGCAAGCCGGCTTGTTTCCCAAACTGCGCGAACTGAATTACTTACCGATCCGGCTGCGCTTTATAGACGGAAAACCGCCGTTGGAAGCACTGCGCAGCGCGGTGGCCGAGACTTGCAAGGCCCAGCAAATCGCCTACAGCGAAGGCCAGGGCGACAGCTATTGGGAGTTTTTTAACAGGGTGTTGAAATTTGCCTATATGCCTTCGGCTTCAAAACCATTTTTTGGTTTTGTTGGGCTTCTGGAAGCCCGATCACACCTCAAAAACCGGTTTTAGCCGGTTATATTCGCCCCGAAGGGCGTTAAATTCCGCCTTTTGGCGGATTTCAGGCGCACCACCGCCTAGGCGGTACTGTATCGCCAGCCGAAAATGGTACCCATGCGCGTCAGGTTATAGGCGGCAAAGGTAAAAATCGTTTGCGCGGCGACCTTCTTTAACCCCCGGAACTTGGTTTGGCGTAGCGGGCCGACTGTCTTGGCCCAACCGAAGACTTCTTCGATCCGCTTACGGATTTTGAGACTTTTACGGTAACCGTCGTGCCGGGTTGTGCGACCGTCAATGGCGGAGCCTTTGTCTTTGCTGGCGACATGCGGCGTGACTTTGCGCTGGCGTAACTTGGCGACAAAATCCTGCGTATCGTAATTTTTGTCGGCGGCCAAGGTCGCGCCCGGTTTGTGGATCGTGCGTTTGACCATGGCATGGGCCGCCTCGCGTTCTGCGGTGCCGGTGGCCTGGGTGACTTCGACGTCGACGACCAAGCCATTACGGTTCTCCATCAAGGCATGACCGAGGAAAGCCAGCTGCGATTTGTCGCCCTCGCTCTTTTTGTACAGCCGAGCATCGGGATCGGTGGTCGAGGCGTGGGTTTCGTTACTGCGTTTCTCGCCCTTGAAGTTGACCGTGGGATTGCGGCCGCCATCTTCCGGCGGCGGGGTCGAGCCGTCTTTCTTGACGAAACTCTTGTGCGAGGCCCAGGCTTGAATCAGCGTGCCGTCCACCGAGAAATGCTCGTCAGAGATCAGCTGTTTCCACTCCGCCAAGGCCAGTACCCGTTCGAAAAACAAACGACTGATCCGTTCGTTGAGCAAACGGTCGCGGTTGGCGCTGAAGGTCGAGTGATCCCACACCTCGTCATCTATCGTCAAGCCGACAAACCAGCGGTACAAGAGGTTGAAGTCGATATGCTCCACCAGTTGCCGTTCCGAACGGATGGAAAATAGCACTTGCAACAAACTGGCGCGCAACAAGCGTTCCGGCGGAATGGAATCTCGACCGCGACGAGCGTAGAGCGCGTCGAACTCGTCGTTTAGCGTGGCGAGCAACAAGTCGACCACTTGACGCAGCTTGCGTAGCGGATGCTTTTTGGGAATCCGGCTTTCCAGGGTTCGGTAACTGAACAGGTCTTCTTGAGTAATGTCGGCGCCGCGCATGGGGACAGTGCAATATATTGGAGATAGAACTATTTTATCATTTAGAACAATACTTTATGATTTACCAACACATCTGACTCAACCAGCCAATGCGGGTTACAGGGGAGATAAAATCAACAGCCTGTTAACAGCGCAATTTTCTCCAAGGGCCAGCTTTTCCTTAATCCTGTGCTGATTCTCGACCAATTCGAGGAAATATTCACCTTAAAACAAAACCAAAACCATCGGCAAATCCTGGCTGAACAACTCGGCGATCTGCTCAGCGGACAAATGCCGGAAAGCCTGCGCAATCGGCTGCGCGAAGGCCACAAACCGGATTACAGTTTGCGCCCGCCCGAGGTGCGGGTTTTGATCAGTTTGCGCGAAGACTCGCTGGGTGCCTTGCAGGAATTGGCGACCCAAATTCCCGGTATCCTTTCGGAAGTTTTTCGGCTGACCCCGTTGGATTTGGCGCGGGCGCGCAAAGCTATCGTCGAACCGGCCGCTTTGGTTGTGCCAGGCCGCTTCCGCTCCAAACCGTTCAGCTTTCAAACCACAATGGTCGATGCGCTGCTGGCGCATATGCAAGACAAACGCGGCAACATCGAGCCTTTTGAATTGCAACTGCTCTGCCGGCATGTCGAATTGCAAGTCGTTGCCCGCCAAGCCGAATCCAACGAAAGTCTGGAGGTGGATTTACAGACTTACCTGGGCGGCGAAGCCGGTATGGATAAGGTGGTCAACCAGTTTTATCGCAGCGCTATCGGCCGGCTTGATAGTTGGCACACCCGCCGCAAAGCCAAACGCTTATGCGAAACCGGCTTGTTGAATAGCGAAGGCCGCCGCGAAAGTTTGAGCCGTAACCAAATCAAGCATCAGTTCAATTTAAAAGACGCGGTGCTGAAACAATTAGTGGAAAGTAAAGTGCTGCGCCGTGAAGAGCGCTTGGACGACTACGCCTACGAATTGAGTCACGACAGTCTGGCCTCGACGGTATTCAAGGCCCGCAAAGCCAAAACACGTTTGAAAGGGATTTTGACGGCCTTGCCTATTATTTTAGCGGTTGCAGTGGCGCTTGCCTTGCAAATGACGAAGATCGAAAATCAAGACGTTCGCCTGAATGCGGCATTGGATGAATATAAAACGCAGGTTCGCGAAATCGTAGCGCTGGATAATCCGGACGATCCGAAACGGCGCACCATCAAGGAACCGGCGATGACGAAGGTGTCGGCCGGTCGTTTCATGATGGGCAGTCAAACCGGAGATTCTGACGAACGACCGCCGCATCCGGTGACGATTGCGGCGTTCGAGATCGGCATATATGAAGTCACCTTCGACGAATACGACCAATTTGCCGCCACCGAACTGGACCGGCTCCCCGACGATGAAGGTTGGGGACGGGGCAAGCGGCCCGTCATTAACGTTAGCTGGCAAGAGGCCACGGATTATGCGGCTTGGCTGTCGAAAAAAACCGGCAAACATTATCGGCTGCCAACCGAAGCGGAGTGGGAGTATGCGGCCCGCGCCGGCACGACCGGAAAATATTTCTGGGACGCTGAGGAGGACCCTGCGCACTATGCTTGGTTCTTGGAGAACTCTAAAGACCCGGCGGATGGCAAGAATAAGACGCAGCCGGTAGGGCAGCGCAAGCCTAACCCTTGGGGCTTGTACGACACCGCCGGCAACGTATGGGAATGGGTGCAGGACTGTTATCACCAGAATTACGACGGGGCGCCGGGCGGCGGCAGTGCGTGGCAACCAAGCTCGGGGGGCTGCGAGAGGCGGGCGCTGCGCGGCGGCTCGTGGGGCAGCTATCCGTCGGACCTGCGTTCCGCCATCCGCGACAGGGGCCGGCCCGTTGCTGCGAGCTACTTCACCGGTTTTCGGCTCGCCAGGACGCTGTAACCCTTTGCGCTTTTGGCTTTTTCCCTTTTTGATAGGCCGCGGGCCGCTTGCGAATTTTGGGATAGGCCGGGAAACGCGGCACGCCGGATGCGGTGGCCGGCAAGTCTTGGAATGGCGTCAGCCGTCTACCTGCTTGGCTAACCACTCGGTTTCGAATGTGTGGCCGGGAAGCGGCGGGGATAGCAGATAGCCTTGTATCTCGTGGCATTGATAGCTTCTGAGCAAGTTTAGTTGCGCTTCGGTTTCCACCCCTTCCGCGACCACTTTAAGATTCAAGATGTGGCCCATAGAGACGATGGTGTTAATGAACGCGGCTTGTTGCGAGCCGGGGTCGTCGTGATAGGCTTGGACAAAAGAGCGGTCGATTTTCAAGACTTGGATCGGTAGTTTTTGCAAATAGGCCAGCGACGAATAGCCGGTACCGAAGTCGTCCATGGCGACATAAAAGCCCAATTCGCGAATTTGGCGCAATTGCTGGGTCGCCCGTTCGATATCCTTCATGATCGTGCTCTCGGTCACTTCCAGCTCTATGTTGCCGGGGGTGACGCCGGTTTCCTTAGACATGCGTTGCAGCAGCTCTATAAAGTCTTCGGCCAGCAGTTGCTTGGCGGACAGGTTCAACGCCAAACGAAAGTCCGGAAATTGCGCTACCCATTGTTTGGCTTGTAAAAATCCGGTACGCAAAATCCAATCGCCCAGCGCCAGGATCAAACCGGTTTCTTCCGCCATGGGGATGAATTGATCGGGCGGCACCATGCCTATGCCGGGCCGTTTCCAGCGGATAAGCGCTTCCGCTCCGGTCAGGCGGCCGGATGAGCAGTCCGCTTTGGGCTGATAATACAGTTCGAATTCCTGTTTTTCCAAGCCGTGTCTCAGGGCGTTTTCCAATATCAGGCGCTGATGCGCCGCTTCGGTCATGCCGGCTTCGAAATAGCGGAAGGTGCCGCGGCCGCGCTCCTTGGAAACATACATGGCGGTATCGGCGTGTTTGGTCAAGGTATCGTAATCCTGGCCGTCGTCCGGGAAAATGGAAATGCCGATACTGACGCCGATGTAGACCTGATATTCCTGGATCGGTATGGGTTTGGTCATCAGCTCTACCAGCTTGCGGGCCAGGTCGCTGACGTCTTGGGTATCGTTCAAGCCGGGTAAAATCACCGTGAATTCGTCGCCCCCCAGGCGCGAGACCGTATCGGATTTGCGCAGGCAGTTCTGCAGCCGGTTGGAGACGATTTGCAACAAGGCGTCTCCCGCCCAGTGGCCTAGGGTATCGTTGATATTCTTAAAGTGGTCGAGATCGATAAAAAACAACGCCAGCCGGCTGTTGTTGCGTTGGGCGCTCAGAATTTCGTGTTCGAAGCGCTCCTTGAACAAAAAACGGTTCGGCAGGCCGGTCAGCACGTCGTAATAGGCCAGGCTTTTCAATTCCTGTTCGGTTTGTTTTTGCTGGCTGATGTCGGTCGATACCGAGACGAAATGGGTAACCCGGCCTTCGTCGTCGGTAACCGCGTTGATGCTGAGCAGCATCGGAAAGTTTTCGCCGTTTTTGCGCCTATCCCAAATTTCGCCTTTCCAATAGCCGCGGCTTAATAACGATCCCCATAAGTTGGCGTAAAACGAGCGGTCGTGCATATTGGATTTCAACAAGCGGGTATGTTGGCCCAAGGCCTCTTCGCGCGAATAACCGGTGATGTGGCAGAATGCGGCGTTGACTTCCAGGATGATGGCGTTCGGGTCGGTGATGAAAATGGCTTCGCTGCTGTTTTCGAAAACTTTGGCATTCAAACGCAATTGCATCTCCCGATGTTTCAATTCGGTGATGTTCAAGGCCGTGAGCACGGCACCTTCCAATTTGCCTTGTTCCGAATGCAGCAAACTGCTTTTGAGAAAATAAATGCCGTTGGAATGTGGCGTGGAGGCGCCGATGAGGGTGTGTTCGGCGCTGTAGTTGCCGTGCAGCCGGGCGGCTTCCAACATCACGGACTTAACCGGCCAAGGTAATTCGGGCAGTAGTGCGTCCAAACGCCGCAGTTCGTTGTCGGGCAATAGCCGGTCTATCGGGCTGTGCAATAGTTCGGTTTCGCTGTAGCCCAGTTCAAGCTCCACGGCGCGGTTGATGCGGGTAATCAAGCCCTGGGTATCGATGACGAACAACAAGTCGTCCATGCTGTCCATGATGCGGGCGACGAAGCGATTTAACGCGTGTTGCTGGTTGACTTTGCTCTTTAATTCGGCTTTTTGCTGTTCCAAGTCCTTCAGCATGGCGTTCATGCTGGCGGTGATGATGTGGATTTGTTTTTCTTGTTGCAGATGGGATTGGCGGAGTTTATCGAGTTCGTCTTGTAGCTCGGACGGTGTCGCCGTGCCGCCGTCGTTGCTCAAGATTCCGGCATCTCTGAGGCTGGCCAGCGAGGTGTAAAACACGTTGAGGCGTCGGATCACCCTGCAGCCGGATGTCAATGGAATGCGCGCCCCGTGCTGAGGGCACACCAGTACGTCGTCGGCAGTTAACGGGCAAGAGGCGAGATCGAAACCTTCGTGCGGGCAGCGAGACGGAATCGCCACGAAGCTTTCGTTCCAAGGGAAAATCAGCATCTCGAGGGAGCGGCTCAAGCTGGGGTGCGCCAAGCGCGCTTGCCAACGCGGCGGCGCGCAATGCTCCAAAAAGTCTTGGGTTTCGAACGCGATGTCAAACGTTGTGGAGGTTTTGAAATTCACGGTGCTACTACTTGACGGATAAGGTGTACCGCTTTCGGTATGGCGAGTTCTACCGAACGAGTTAATTGAGAGGTAAAGGGCGAAACGCCGGCTATGCCGACGCCGACCATGCGGATTTCCGGGAGTGGCTTATCCGACGCCAGCAACGCTTGGATTAAGAAATCGATCCCTGCTGCGTGGCCGTAATTGACCGGCGACAGCCTGGATAGGCGGGCCAAATCGAATAGTTCCACCGCGCCGGGCGTTTCGGGGTTGTGATAGGCGTCAACTATGAGCGCCCGGTTACAGGCCTCGAATAAGCGCAAGGCATTCAAGCCGGTGATACCGGCCTCGAAAATTTGCACGCCGGCAGGCCAGGCCAATTGGATCAGCGCTTGATAAATCCGGATGCCGACGGCGTCGTCGCCATGAAAACCGTTGCCGAAACAAATGATGTGGCAGTGCATGTTTCACGGCCGGATGCTAATCCGGGTATCGCTGTCCAGCATGTGGACCGTGCAAACCAAACAGGGGTCGTGCGAGCGGATAATATGGCCGACTTCGACCGGGTCGTCCGGGTTATCGATTTCAAGGCCCAACAGGCTGCTTTCCCAGTGGCCGTGGCGGCCTTCGCTGTCTTTGGGCGAAGCGTTCCAGGCGGTGGGCGTTACCACTTGATAGCGGCTGATCAGTCCGTCCGTCACTTGTAGCCAGTGCCCCAGCCCGCCTCGGGCGGCAGTTACCAAGCCGTAGCCTTCCCCGTCGGGAAATTCGGAACTGTGCGGCGGAATGATATGCGGGCTGCCGGAGCGTTTGCCGAGTTCGCCCAAAATTTCCCGCATATCGGCCAGCAACTTGGCGGTGCGCCGCAAGCGCGCGAATTGTCTGAGCCAGGCGCTGCCTTTTTCCGATTGATAAAACGAAGTAATCAAAGGGTCGCCGTCTATCAAGGCATCGGCCAGCGGACCGGTTTGTACGACGTTGTCCTGATAGCGCGGTGCTTTGCACCAGGTGTAACGGTCGGTATGCGGTTGATAATCCGGGATGGTTTGGCCTTGAAACGGATGGCGTCCGCCGGAATATGGTTGAAACCAGCTAAAACGCACGTGTTCGCTAACCTTGGTTTGGTCGAAAGGTAGAATTTGGCCGCTGTCGCCGTTTAAAAAGCCGGCCCGATAGCGCCGGTCGCGTAACGCGGACGGTTTGTCGCCTTGTTCAGGATGGTCGTAAGCGCCGTAGCTGAGCATGTGCGGCGTGCCGAAGCCCAAACGTTGCAGGCCGATGTCACGGCCGATGCGGGTAAAAAGGCCGATGGCGCTGTCGGAGTGGCCGGGCTTGCCGTCCAGCCAATTGAAAAACTCACTATTGGTTTGTATGGCTAACCATTGATCCAGCTCGGTGGCGATGATACGGGTTTCGAACCACTGTATGGCTTTGTTGAGTATGGATAAACTATTGAGGACATGGCGAGGGCTGGCCGGGCTGGTGACGCCGCCCGGCAGCATATACGAGGAATGCGGCCATTGGCCGCCGAATAGCGCTACGATTTCGACCATTTGCCGGGAATATTCCAAAGCGCCTTTATGCGCCCAACCTTTAAATGGTAGAAACGCCGACACGGCCGTTTCGTACCAGGGGCGGCCGGCGTATTTGGAATGGCAAAAATCCGCAGTAAAAAATAAAAACGATTGGCGTAAATCGCTTTGCACGGTTTCCGCCATCAGGCACAAATTGCGAATGTGCAAGGCGGTGGCCGGCACCTGGAGATTCGCCAGCTGTTCCAGGGCCAATACCGCGGCGTTGAGTTGGGCTGTGCCGCAGATGCCGCAAATTCGCGGGGTGATCACCAATGCATCCATCGGTTTGCGGCCTATCATGATTTGTTCGAAACCTCGATACAGCGAGCCTATACAGCGGGCGTCGACGACCACGCGGTCTTGCAAGGTCAATTCGAAGTCCAAGTCGCCTTCGACCCGATTCAGTTCGATACGCACGACTCTACTGCTCATGATTAGGTATCCATTTTTTTGTTAAGCACTCGCTCCGGAGCGGCATCGTGAGCCAAGCTTTTATAAGCCATGTAATTGGCCCGTTCCACGCCTAACGGCAAGTTTACCGGAATCGGCCCGATTTTTTCCGTAAGGAATAAGTCTCTGTCCAGCGGAAAATCCGGAGAGGTGCAACCGAAGCACGGAACGCCGGCCCGGGTTTTGCTGTTGCGGCCGTTCCACAGTTCGCTATTGCACACCGCCATGGTCATGGGGCCTTGGCAGCCTAGGTTGAAAAACATGCAGGCGTTGCCGCCGAACGAGGTGTCTTCCACGTCGTACTCGTGATATTCGTTCCGGGTACAGCCCTGATGGACCGTGGTATTAAAAAACAGCTTGGGCCGATTCAGGTGATCGAGTTCCAACGGTATCCCGGTAGCCAGCATGGCCAGCGTTTTGGTCATGGTGTTAGGGTGAGTCGGGCAACCGGCCAGATTGACGACCGGCAGCCCCAGGCGCGAGCGCCAGCTATCCGCCAATAAGCCGCCGCCTGTGGTTTTATCGAATTGCAAACCCAGGCAATCGGTTGGGTTAGGCGGCGCCGAGTGTACCCCGCCGAATGCCGCGCAAGTACCGATGGCGACCAATACGCCGGCCTTTTCGGCCAAACGCCGTATCCAGTCCATTTTGGCTCGTCCGCGGTAAGGGTCGAACATGCCTGAGCCGTTGGGGCCGCAGATAATGCTGCCTTCGACGCAAAAAATATCGAGCGCGAGCTGATCGGCCAATATTGCGTCTATGGTACGTTCCAAGCTGGCAGCGGATTCTGTGGAAAGAGAGGGCTGCCAAAGAATCCTTATGCCGAAATGGTCGATCAATTCTTCTAAAGACGGGCTGTCGGCGCACAAGACGGACATGGTGTCGCCACCGCACGAGCCGGTTTGCAACCATAACAAGGATTTCATACTGCCTCCGTGCGCTTCAGGATGAGCGCTGTGGTGTGGAGTGATGAGCGTGCATTGTCGCACTTCAAATTCGTAGCGGTGTGTTTGTCAGAGGAGGCGTGAATATGTCCCGCTAGGTTGTGCGTGCCTCCATGCGTCATCAAGCGAGCCAAACAAACACATCGAAAAGTTTAAGCCTGTTGCGCCTACGCGGTATCGACGTTACCAAAATTTTAAAGCGAACGTCATAGCGTGTGCTTGCAGCAGTGTTTGTTGTGATTTCTATTAAGGTGCTTAAGTTCGATAGGTGAATAAAATCCCCGAATTTTAAAACGAGACCGGCATAGCCGCCCGACATTTCGTGTCAAGCTGCCGCTTTTTCTTGTTACTATTTGATTATTAAGCGAGTTTACGGCTTTGCGGTGCGCAACAAGGGTTCTAAATAACGCCATACTTTTTCCGCAATCGCAGGTTGTCCCAATGCGTTCGGATGCAGGCCGTCCGCTTGCATCATTGCCGGGTTTAACGCGATATCTTCCAGAATGAAGGGTACCAAAGGCACTTCCATTTCGGCGGAAAGTTGCGGATAAATTTGGTAAAACATGTCGATATAGCGTTTGCCGTAGTTCGGCGGAATCTTCATGCCCAATAGTAATACTTCGGCCCCGCCGGCCCAACAGCGGCGAATCATTTCTTCCAAATTTCGCTTCATTTCTTTGGGAGAAAGTCCGCGCAGTCCGTCGTTTGCGCCTAATTCCAATAAAACGTATTGTGGCTTGTGCCGGGCCAGTACCGCGTCGATTCTAGCCAAGCCGCCGGCCGTAGTATCGCCGCTGATGCTCTCGTTGTTGATAACATAAGCCTTGGCTTGGCTGTTGAACTTTTGTTGCAACAAACCGACCCAGCCTGAACCGGCTTCTATCCCGTATCCGGCGCTGATACTGTCCCCCACCACGACAATCGATACCGCCGACGTCGCGTGTGCCGGGGCGATTCCCAACAACAAGGTAAACACAAGGCTATACAGCATGCATACTCTCCGATTAGAAAACGAGACTCCCGTTATTTCCACCGTGGGCTTGGGTAAGTCGGTGTTCACTGCGGAAGGCGAATTGCAAATTTTGGCAGCGGTGAATTTAACCATTAATCGCGGTGAAAGTGTCGCGATTGTCGGCGAATCCGGTTCGGGTAAAACCACGTTGTTAAGTTTGTTGGCCGGTTTGGATCTGCCGTCCTGCGGCTCGGTTAGTCTGTGCGGAAAAGACATGACCCTGATGGACGAGGACGGCAGGGCGCTATTGCGTAATCAGTGGGTAGGCTTTGTGTTTCAATCGTTTCAACTTTTACCCGGCTTGACTGCCTTGGAAAACGTAATGTTACCGTTAGAGCTGCGTGGGGACGCCAATGCGGAGCTCTCGGCCAAGGCTTTGTTGCAGCGGGTAGGCTTGGCGCAACGGCTAAAACATACTCCCCGGCAGTTGTCGGGCGGTGAACAGCAGCGGGTTGCGTTAGCCAGGGCTTTTGTCGCTCGGCCGGCGATTTTGTTTGCCGACGAACCTACCGGAAATCTGGACAGTAAGACCGGTGCAAAGATTATCGAGGTATTGTTCGAATTGAATAGCTTGCAAGGTACGACTTTAGTGTTGGTGACCCACGACAGGGCCTTGGCAAACCAATGTGATCGGGTGGTGGAGTTGGAAGCCGGGAGGCTGGTATGACGGCGCTTAAATTGGCATTTCGCCTGCTGATGCGCGACGCTAGGGCCGGCGAATTGACCTTGTTGACTTTGGCATTACTGGTTGCCGTGGGGTGTTCGACCGCGATTTCGCTGTTTGCCGATAGGATGCAGCGAACTATGACGCTACAAGCCGGCGAGTTTTTGGCGGGGGATTTGGTGTTGACCAGCTCTAGTCCTGTTGCGGAGTCCTGGCTGGGCGAAGCCGGCAATCGAGGGCTGCGACAAGCGCAAACCATCGATTTTAGCAGCGTATTGTTGGAAAATCAGGAGATGTTGCTTGCCGCGGTAAAAGCGGTCAGCGATCAGTATCCGTTACGGGGCGTGCTGAAAACGGCCGATAGCGATAGCGGGCAGGATGACGTTTCCACATCCGGCCCTTCGATCGGTGAAGTGTGGGTAGAGCCCAGAATATTGCCGGCGCTGAATCTGGCGATTGGCGATTGGCTGACCGTGGGCGAAAAGCCATTGCGAATCGCGAAAATATTGCGTTACGAGCCCGATAAAGCCGGAGATTTTTACAGTTTTTCGCCGCGAGTGATGATGAATCAGGTCGATTTAGCAGCCACTGGTGTGATTCAGCCGGGCAGCCACGTGCACTATTACTATCAATTCGCCGGCGAGGCTGGCCGGTTAAGCCAATTTAAAAACTGGTTGCAGCCGCAATTGCAGCCGTCGCAGCGAATTTTGGATATACACGAAGACCGGCCGCAATTAGGCTCGGCATTGGATAGGGCGGAACGCTATCTGGGCTTAGCCGGTGTTGCCGTGGTGGTGATTGCCGGCGTGGCAATAGCCATGGCTGCCGCACGTTATAGCGAACGACACTTCAACGGCGTGGCGTTATTACGCTGCTTGGGTGCCGACCAGTCTACGATATTCCGGTTGTACGTCGTGCAATTTTGTGTGTTAGGGGTCATTGCCAGCGGTTTGGGTTGCGCTATAGGCTGGATTGGTCAACAAGGGTTATTGCATTTTCTACGTCCACTATTACCCAAACAGTTGGCCGAGCCCGGAATTAGCGGCGTAGGCTATGGCTTTGCGATAGGTATGGCGGTGTTGTTAGGTTTTGCGAGTCCGCCCTTGTTGCGGTTACGTGAAGTTTCGCCGCTAAGGGTATTCCGGCGGGATCTGGCGCCATTGCCCGTGCGGGCCTGGCTGGTGTACGGCACGGCGCTGGCACTGGTCGCCGGCTTAGTTTGGCGCTATACCGGGGATACTCAATTGATCGTAGCAGTGTTAGGAGGTGGCGCTTTGGCTCTGCTGGTGCTTGCTCTAGTGGTTGCGATGTTGTTAAGAGCGTTGCGACTGCTGGCGCCGCGCCTGAGTCTGGCAGGGCGATTCGGCTTGTTGGGAGTGGTACGGAAAGGGCGGGGCAGCATCGGCCAAATTTTGGCTTTTTCGATTACGCTTGCGGCTATGAGTCTTAGCTTTAGCGTCCGCAACGATGTGTTGGAGCAATGGCGGCAACAATTGCCGGAAAAGGCGCCGAATCATTTCGTATTGAATATTATCCCGGAACAGCGCGATGCCTTGCAGGCCGAGCTTAATGCAGCAGGTATAGAAGCGAGCCGAATGTATCCTGTAATACGCGGCAGACTGGTGGCAATAAATGGCGAAGCCGTTCAGAAACGCGTCAGCAAAGATAGCCGAGGGGAAGCCGCCACCCACCGAGAGTTGAGCTTAACGTGGACGGAGCGGCTACCGGACGACAATACCCTCGTTCGAGGGCAGGCTTGGCCAGTTGAGGCGGAGCCCGGCTGGGTTTCCGTAGAAGAAAAGTTGGCGCAAAGCCTGGCCATTCGAGTGGGGGACGAGTTGCGATTTACGGTTGGGAGCGAGCAAGTGCATGGCCGGGTGGCAAACATTCGCAGTTTACGGTGGGATACCATGAAACCTAATTTCTATATGATTTTCTCGCCCGGCAGTTTGGATGGATTTCCTAGCACCTATTTGACCAGCTTTTACTTATCCCCGGAAGCAAAAGCCGTGCTGCATACAATCGTCAAACGTTTTCCTTCACTTACGATTTTGGAAGTGGATCAAATTGTTGCGCAAATAGCCGATATTTTGCGGCAGTTGAGCAAAGCGATCGATTTAGTGCTTTATTTTGCCTTGCTTGCCGGATTTACCGTGCTTTTTGCAGCGGTATACGGCACGCTGGACGTTCGGATGCATGAGGCAGCGCTAATGCGCGCCTTAGGTGCTGGACGTGGCTGGTTGCACTTGGCGCATGCCATAGAGTTTGGAATCATAGGCTGGATTGCCGGCTTGCTTGCCGTGATGTTGGCTCAGGCCGTATTGTATGCGCTTTATGCCGGGGTAATGCATTTACCGTTCAAAGTTGACGTTATGCCATTTATTTTGCTACCCGTCGGCGCTGCGGGCATGGTGACAATTGCCGCATATTGGGGATTGCGTCAGGTAGTAAGACAATCGCCGTTATTAGTGTTGAGGCGGTTCTAAAAATAAAAAAGGGCGGCAAAGAACGGATCGGTTACTTTGCCGCCTAGCCCAGCGGGTGTGACTAAATCGAAACGAGCGCATGCTGCATTCGTTTGTAGGTTAGACCTGTTAAACCGAAAATCAACAGCGCGAGTGTGGCGGGTTCGGAAATTTGTGACGGCAAGATAGGATCTGCCCAAATTGCATCGTTGGCGCAATTCATTGTCCAGTGAACGTCGAATTTACCCGAGAAGCCGGCGAACGCGAGTAAAGGAATGGCCGCTTCGATGACATAATGGGTGTCTTTGTAATATTGCCCCATGTTTTTAAATCCGATGCCGTTATAGACCAATTGGCCTATTGCGATGTCGGTTCCGGATTTAATCGAGGTCGGATGTTGAGTGTCCGGGTTGTTCGGTGCGTAGTTTCCATCGGCATCCCATAGTCCGTAGTCCCACGCTACATTATTACTGTATACGTGGCCTTGGTTAGGTCCGGTGGTTTGAATGCCGAATTCGTAACTCCCGTCTTGTCCGAAATCGATAGCGAAATCGCCGGGGCCGAAACTGTTGTGTAGAGGGTCGTTAGGCGTGTTAGGGGATAAGCCGGTGATTAAAGCCAGATATAGATTGCCGTCAGCGACATGCACGTACATTGCTTCGGCATCGTAAGCTTGGCCGCCGAAACCGGGGTTTAAATAAGCCGTATGTTGGTCTTCGACGTTATAGGTCTCGCCTAAAACCAGATTTAAACTTGAATCCGGAGTCCAGTCATCCGCGTTCCCGTTTTTATGCAGGCCCCAGTCGGCTAGGTTGCCATCTATAGCGATCTGAGACGCCTGAGCGGTAGTCAGGTAACAAGCGGTTAGCGTCGATAAGACAAGTAGTAGCTTCAGGTTCATAGACAGGCTCGCAGACGGAACTTTAAGTTAACTAAAGTGAATCAATATCCATGCCAACGCAATTTACCTTGGAAATTGGCGCGTGATCGCTAAAATGCAAGGCTCGGCTGTCATATCTGTCAGGTTGTGCTGACAGGTAAGGCGAATAAATCGGAAAGATGTCAGGTGAAATCGGGCGGTCTCGACGAGATAATCAAATAGCAGGACTATGTCGCAAAGTGTTTTTAAGTTGGAAGCCTTGCTCGAAACCCACGAGCAGCCATTGGTCGTAATCGGGGCCGATTTAGTTGTTGTTGCAGCCAATCGTGCTTGGGAGACGGTGTTTGCGACCGACCGTCGGGAAATAATCGGTAGACCTTGCTGCGAACGGCAAGGGAATTGCCGGCATCAACGTTTGTTTCAAACGCTTGAGCCTTATGCCGGGATTTTTAATGATACCGAGTGCGAAAGCGAGCATAAGCTGTTGAACGTAAGAGGCTATCCCCTGTTGGATGCCGACGGGCGATTGTTTTTAGCCGAGTGTCAAAGCCTTTTACACAAACCCGGTGCTACCGCGCGTCAGAGCGGCATGGTGGGCGGTAGCGATGTTTTTGTGGCGTTTAAAAATAAACTGCAACAGGCGGCTGGCCTACATGCACCGGTATTATTAATGGGCGAGACCGGAACTGGCAAAGAACTTGCTGCTGAGTTCGTGCACCGGTTTTCGCCCAATGCGGATAACGAATTTGTCATTGCCGATTGCACCGTGTTCGGCGAGGACTTGTTCGAAAGCGAATTGTTCGGCCATGAAAAAGGTGCGTTTACCGGAGCGGCGACTAGTAAAAAAGGGCTGTTCGAATTGGCGGATAATGGCACATTATTCCTGGACGAAATCGGGGAGTTGCCGTTGTCACAACAGGCTAAATTATTGCGGGCGATGGAAAGTGGTCAATTTCGTCGGGTCGGCGGCACGGTAACTTTAAAGGCTGCGGTCAGAGTGGTCTGCGCGACGCACAGAAACCTTGTCGAAATGGTGAAAAAAGGGCAATTTAGAGAAGATTTGTTTTACCGGCTATCTGTATTTCCCATCGAGATTCCGCCGCTTCGCGAACGCAAACAAGATATTCCGGCATTAACCGAGCATTTTTTACAGCAGTTTGCGCAAATGCGCGGGGCGCCGATATCGATGAGCAAAAACGGGTTGGTCAAATTGCTTCACCACAATTGGCCGGGCAACATTCGGGAGTTGAGAAATTGTTTGCAGTTGGCTAGCGGTTTAAGCCGAAACGGCAAGATCGAAGATACCGACATTCACTTTATGCGACCGCTGATAGATTCCGTAAAAGCGGATATCGGGTTTTCCGAGCAAATGGTGATTCCGAATCGCTCTTCTCGCCAACTTAGCGTTTTAGAACAATACGAAACCAACTTTATCGCCGGTTTAATCGAGAAATATCATGGAAACCGAAAACTTATTGCAGCGGAAATGAACATTAGTGAAAGAACTTTATACCGTAAACTCAGTAGGCTTAATCTCAACTAGGCGGAATGCATGCAAGCTTCGCTGATCAATTGGACCCTCGATGCGATTGACTCCGGTGCCAACGGCTTCATGCCGCCTTTGGACATGCGCGAATCGATTGCTAATATTCGCGCATTGCCGCCCTTGCCGGGTACTGCAGCGAGGATTATCGACTTGATCTCCGATCCGGAGGCCGATGTCGACAAATTGACCGAAATTATAGAAATGGATCCGATGCTGACCGCGCAAGTAGTGCGCTGGGCCAGTTCGGCTTTATACGGATACCGCGGTAAGGTTGACTCGGTCAGAAACGCCATCATCCGCGTGTTGGGGTTTAATTTTGTCTTCGACTTGGCTTTGGGATTGGCGGTATTGGCGCCGTTGAAAGCCCCTCAAGAGGGTGTGATCGGCACGCGTGCATTTTGGATGCATGCTTTAGCCAGTACCCGCTTAATGAAATTGCTGATCGAGCGCATGCCGGTAGAGTTACAGCCTAACCGCGACGAAGTGTTTATCGCCGGTTTAATTCATAATATCGGTTTTCCGTTGTTCGGCCACCAGTTTCCGGAAGAATTCGCGCATTTGCAGAGCTTAATTGCGATTAATCCGGCCGCTAATATTTACAATTTGGAAACTTTCGCGTTTGGGGTAAATCATGCGCAATTGGGCGCTTGGTTAATGAATACCTGGGGGATGCCGCGGGTACTGACCGACATTGTTTACCATCACCATAATCCGTATTATCGCGGCGACAATTATCGACTGAATTTGCTCATTTACTTGAACGACTTTTTGTTGGGGCAAATCGGCATAGGCGATGCCGCCCAACAGCCTTTTGCGGACGAATTGTGGAGCGAATTGGGCTTGCAAGCGGTACACGGCCAACAGGCGCTTGGCCAAATTCAAGCGGAGATCGCCCTACTAAAGGAAATGGCCGAAAGCATGGCTAATGTCGCCAAGTAACCTGACGCGTAGTATCCCTCGTCCGGCGGTGGTTAAGTCTTAAACAACACTAATGCGCTGCCCAGCCTGTTTTTCGCCGTTAAACCATGCTTATCCTTGTCCGTATTGCGGCTGGGGGGATACGCTCCAAGAGCAGTCCTCGATCGGCTTGCCGCAAGGCACACTGATCAAATCGCCTTATTCGGTAACGAATGTGCTGGGTCAGGGCGGTTTTGGCATCACCTATCTGGGTGTAGATGAGCATTTGCAAATTCATGTTGCCATTAAAGAGTATTTTCCAAAATCTTGGGCTAAGCGGGATATTGCTACCGGATGTGTAGGTCCTGCACAAAATGACGTAGCGGATCACTATGCGGCGGGATTAAAAGCATTCTTGGACGAAGCGCGCGTATTAGCCAAATTTCGGCAACATCAAGGCATAGTGTCGGTATTGACCTATTTTTCGGCGTTGGGTACCGGTTACATGGTGATGGAATACGTAGCCGGCGAAACGTTAAAGCACTATCTGCAGCGAGTTGGCCCGCTGGGTTGGTCAAAAACCCAGGAACTCTTTACTCATGTGCTGGATGCAGTACGTGCGGTTCATGCTAGCGGTTTCCTGCATTTGGACATTGCCCCGGACAATATTTATTTGTGTAACGACGGGCGGGTTAAGTTATTGGATTTCGGCGCCGCCCGTATCAGTGAGTCGAGTGACGATATGGCGAATGAAGCAGCAATCCGGCTGGTCAAACCCGGTTTTGCCGCGCTCGAACAAAGCAATGGAGGTTATCCGTTAGGGCCCTGGACGGACGTGTATAGCTTAGCGGCCTGTATGTATTTCTGTCTGACCGGCAACACGCCCGGCCTATCTGAAGCACAGGCGAACGCTGCGTTGCCGGCCGCTGTCACTGCGCAACTTCCCTCGCTTGCGGTAGTCGCTCTGGCTACGGCATTGGCAGCAGATCCTGCGCAAAGGCAGCAAAGCGTCGAGCGATTTCAACGTCAACTCGAAAATAGAGCGTTGCCGCAAGCCGCCGCGACTTTATTGTCCAAGCAATCGGACAAGGATGCGGTTGTGCAAACCCGGCATACTCATCGTCTATTTTGGGTCGTGGCGGTGCTGATAGGCGTGTTGCTGTTTAAATCCGCATTCGTAGATCAGCGCGAGACTTTGGAAAAAGGCCATGACGTAAACGATCCGGCGCGGGAAATTTCGCAGGTAAAGCACGAATCGGATGATCAACGGCAACAAACGGACTGGAAAAGCCTGCGCGAGCAAGAGCGGATAGCGGCGGAAAATTTAAAGAGTCGGCAAGAAGCCGCATTACGGCGCTTCGAGGAGCAGGAACGCCGGCAAAAACATCACAGTTCCGCTTCGTCCCAAAATTCCATGCCGGAACAAAACGATCATTTACGCAGTTTATGTGCCGAATGGGGGGCGACCATGGATTGCGAAATTCGGCATTAACCCGGATTGCGGTCTATCTTTTCGCTCATCAGAGCAAAGAGTGTGAGGCGATTATGAAGCTTATGCGTTGCGAATACGGACATTATTACGATGCAAGCCAGCACAGCCGCTGTCCGACCTGCGGCGTGGCGGATTTAGGCGTTCAAACTCAAGTAAGCCAATCGGCCTCCGCACGGATCGATCATGAAGTCACCCAAGTGCGCGGACAGGCGAATTCGGTAGCCGATATTGGCGTGACCGTCGCAATGGTGCGGAAAAATATCGGTATCGATCCGGTAGTCGGCTGGTTGGTGTGTGTTGAGGGGCCGGAAAAAGGCCGCGATTATCGCATCAGAAGTGAGCGAAACAGCATCGGTCGCGGCGCCGGAATGGCGATTTGTATTCAAGGCGATGAAGCGATTTCGCGCGAAAACCACGCCTACGTGAGTTTCAACCCGCGGGCCGGTACGTTTCGAATCGCTCCCGGCGACGGGAGGGGGATGACTTATTTGAACGGCAACGAAGTGGACGTACCCATGCCTCTGAATGCATACGATCGTATCGAATTGGGGCAAACCGCGTTGCTGTTCATCCCGTTGTGCGGGGAACGATTCGGCTGGGAAAATCGCGAGGACTGAGTTATGCGTTGGCTGTGGGTGTGGTGCTTGGGCTTGCTTTTCAGTTGCGTCCAAGCTCAGGAAAATGAAGCGTTTCATTTGGTGCAAGCGGTAGCGAAATTCCCGGTGATCGATGTCTGGCTGCATGTGCCGGCGCAAAACGCAGTCGTGAGCGAGCAATTTACGGCTAGCTTCGGCGAAAATTCGCTCCAGGTGATTTCGGTGGAAACCGCGGCCAGCACAGGACAAGGCGTGGGTTACATTTTTCTGGTCGACATTTCCAAGTCGATCGGCAGTCGCCAACTGGTCCAAATCAAGCGATCCCTGCATCAATGGTTTCTTGACATGGGGGAAGACGATCGGGCGGCCATCTTAACTTTCGGGCACCGCGTCAATCGCAGTTTGGAATTTACCAATGACCGGTCCAAATTAAATAACGCCGTGAACTTGCTGGCGACTACCGATATGGAAACCAGTCTTTACGAGGGATTGCTGCAGGCGATAGCGCTAGGGCGACAGCAACAAGTCGGTATGCCGGAGCGTCGGTCGATTGTCGTGCTCAGCGACGGCATCGACGACAGCTTAAACGGCGCCACAGTGGACGAGGTCTTGCAGCAGAACGGTGAATCGCAAATTCCCATTTATGCCATCGGTTTTGCGTCTCAACCGGTCAGCGAACGGGGGCGCGAAGGCCTAAAGGTACTGGCTACTCTTTCGCGCCAATCCGGCGGCCATTTTATGCAAGCCGGTTCGGCGCAATTGGATACCGCATATACGACCCAGCATCGACATATCGAACACGCTTACCGCTTGCGCTTGGAATGCCGTTCTTGCATACCCGACGGGCAAATACAGCACCTCGACGTGTCCTGGAGCGACGGAGAGCGCACCCTGAACCAGGGCTTGCAAATTCGGCTGTTGCCCAAGCCGGCCGCGCCTGGAAGTGAGGGCGAGAGCGGGGCTAAACCCAAAAGCCGCTCGCCTATGCTGTTTGCGATCGGTTTGGGCGTGTTTTTGGGCGGTGTGGTTTGGCTGTATCGGCAGCGTTTGGCTTACCCAGGATATCTACCTCATGACAAAGATGTCGCCATCGAGCCTCGGATTTCGCCTAAAGCTAAGCCCGAGGCTGTTTTACCCGAAGGAGTAAGCATATTGTTAACGGTAGTGACCGGAGCGGAGCCGGGCAAGGTCTATCGCTTTCAATTACAGGATTCGGCGGTTTTAGGGCGTGGTGTGGGGGCAAGCGATTGGCTGATCGACGGCGATGCGGAAATTTCCGCACGGCATGCCTCGATTCAGTGGGCTGCAGGCAAATTAACCCTGCGCGACTTGAATTCCACCAACGGAACTTCAATCAACGGGGTGCCGATTCGTAACGAATATCCGTTACGCAACGGAGACTTATTGCTGTTGGGACGAACAGAGCTACGTATCACGTGTCCGATTTTGAACTAGGTTGCGTCGTGCCCGGCAATTCAAGCCACATCGGGCTGCGGCGTTATCAACAAGACGCATTCGGTTTGTCCGATTTTGCGGATACGACATTCACGCCGCACGGTGGTTATTTGGCTGTCGTGGCGGACGGCATTGGCGGTTTATTGCACGGACGGGAAGCCGCGCAATTGGCGGTTTCCGCATTTTTACAACAGTACGCCGCCAAACCCGCAGAGCAAAGTATCTCGCAAGCTTTGGACGAGGCCTTGAGTGCTGCGAATCAAGCCGTTTGCCGGGTTGCGGAACAGAAGCACTGTTTGGCTTGGATGGGGACGACGGTGGTTGCTGCAGCGGTGTGGAACAACAGATTGTATTGGCGCTCGGTAGGCGATAGTCATTTATATTTATGCCGGGATCGGCGTCTGGGCTTGTTGACTATCGATCACCACTTCGCCAGAACCCTACAAAAGCAAGCGGATGCCGGGATCATCAGTCAACGCGAGGCGGAATTTCATCCGGAGCGATATTCTCTGGAAAGTTTTTTAGGCTTGGAGCCTCTGCCTTTGGTCGATACGGGTAGCACCGGCTTGCCGTTATTGCCTGGCGATTGCGTTTTGCTGTGCACGGACGGAATAGATGGCGTTTTGACGTCCGACGAGATCATCGCCTGCCTGGGCGCAGAACCGATGCGAGCGGCGCAAGCTCTATGTGATGCCGCTTTGGCTAAAGGCAACCCCAATCAGGACAATTTAACCGCAGTCGTGTTGGGATTAACCGACGCATCGCAACCGGCGGTGCGGTCGGGGGTAACGGAGCGTGCGCGAATAACGCGAGCAGTGCAATTTTTCCGCCAATTTGTGCGAGGATGAAAATATAGCTTGACATACAGTCATCGGTCTACCATACTGAGAGAAGCTCTAAAAATTAAGATTTACCCCGCTGATTCCCATTTCGACGCCACTTCCCTCGAAGCTGTAACTCGTTCTGATTTCATAAAGTAAGTTCCAATTTTACCGGCTACATTTGCCTTTTAGGCGCGTTTTTTATTTTTCAAGGACTTACTTATGTCTACAGTTACGACCGGCACCGTTAAATGGTTCAACTCCGATAAAGGCTTCGGCTTTATTCAACAACAATCCGGCCCGGATGTTTTCGTTCACTTCAGAAGCATCGTGAATTCCGGCGGTTACAAAACCCTGGAAGAAAACCAAAGGGTCGAATTCAGCATTGGCCGCGGCCCTAAAGGCTTGCAGGCTGAAAATGTCAAAGTGATTTAACGGATCCTTTTCTATTTCTACAGGTTGCCGAGTAGATTTACTCGCAACCTGTCGCTAAACGCAAAGCGTTTCGTAGCGATAAAAACCAACAGAGTTTGAGCGTTATCTTTTTGCTTGCGCTCATGGTCAAGGCAAGCCTCTGGAAGATGTGCGATGGCTTTGTGAAAGCGATTTCTATACCGCGACCGGACCGTCGCATTCGTCAAGACTTTCATAGCGATCATTACCGGCTTTGCAAAAGCATGACGGTATCGGCTTGGTTGTCCTAGCCCATTATTGTGGTTCGTTGCGTTTAGTTAACCCAATTGATCGTCTTTGTTGTTATCAAGACTTGGGTTTGGCTAAATACGTTAGCGTTTCTACCGCCTTTTCACTCACTCAGGACACATTTTGAAAAGAATATTTGTCGGCAACTTGCCTAGCGATG
Organism: Methylomonas rhizoryzae; assembly: GCF_008632455.1. Taxonomy (NCBI): domain Bacteria; kingdom Pseudomonadati; phylum Pseudomonadota; class Gammaproteobacteria; order Methylococcales; family Methylococcaceae; genus Methylomonas; species Methylomonas rhizoryzae. The sequence goes on along the minus strand of NZ_CP043929.1, from coordinate 3,674,544 downwards.
CGACCGAAGCCAGCGTCGCCGCCTTGTTCTCGGAATTCGGCAAAGTGCATTCCATCGAACTCGTCATCGATATGTTCAGCGGCAAATGCCGTGGCTTTGGTTACATTGGCATGGAAGGCCACGAAGCCAGAGTTGCTATTGCTAAGCTGAGCGGCGTCAAATTTGGCGGCAACATGCTCAGAGTCAGTTTTGAAAACGCCACCGGCAAGCAAGGCAAACGTCGATAGGCTAAGGCGATATTTGCTGCAACAGTTGTCCGATGCCGGACATTAGGCGAATTAGGCCGTCCGGTTATCGGTTATCCCCGTTAGGGACTAACTTTCATTGATCGGGATTTCGCTCCCGAATATCGAGATTTTCATGTCATTTTCCACCCTCGGTCTGTCCGAGACTTTGTTGCGAGCCATTAGCGAAGCCGGTTACAGTACGCCAACACCGATCCAGCAACAGGCTATCCCGCTGGTGTTATCCGGTCGCGATCTGCTCGCCGCCGCACAAACCGGCACCGGCAAAACCGCCAGCTTTACTTTACCTATTTTGCAACGTCTGACGACCAATCCCGGTACCGGCCGCAATCGGCCGGTCAGGGCGCTGATATTGACGCCAACCCGCGAATTGGCGGCGCAAGTAGCCGAGTCGGTCGTCAAGTACGGCGTCCATCAACAACCGCGGCTGAAATCGGACGTTGTGTTCGGCGGGGTCAAAATCAATCCGCAGATGCTGCGTTTGCGCGGTGGCGTCGACATCCTGACCGCGACGCCAGGCCGCTTGCTCGATCTGGTCGGCCAGAATGCCGTCAAGCTGAATCAGGTTGAAATATTGGTGTTGGATGAGGCGGACCGCATGTTGGACATGGGTTTCATCCGCGACATCAACAAAATATTAGCCTTGTTGCCTAAGACCCGGCAGAACCTGTTGTTCTCCGCCACCTTTTCCGGCGAGATTCGCCAACTGGCGCAAACCTTGCTGCGCAATCCGCTGCAAGTCGAAATCGCGGCTGAAAACGCCGCCGCCGACAGTGTCGAACAAATTGCCTACGCCGTGGAAAAACCCGCTAAAGCTGGAGTTTTGGCACATTTGATTAAAAGTAACGACTGGCGGCAAGTGTTGGTTTTTACCAGCACCAAGCATAATGCCAACCGCTTGACCGAGAAATTGAACGCCGTGCAGATCAGTGCCAAGGCCATTCACGGCAATAAAAGCCAGGGAGCTCGCACCAGCGCCTTGGCCGATTTCAAGGCCGGAGACATTCGGGTATTGGTTGCCACCGATGTGGCGGCACGCGGCATCGACATCGCCAAGCTGCCGCACGTGGTCAATTTCGAACTACCGCGCTCCTCGGCCGACTATGTGCACCGCATCGGCCGCACCGGCAGGGCGGGGCTGAGCGGCCTTGCCGTTTCCCTGGTTTCCGCCGATGAACGCAGTGCCTTACGGCAAGTGGAAAAACTGATCGGTAATAAAATCGCCTTCGGCTCGATTGCCGCTGCTGCCCCCGCTGCTCCTGCGGAAGCGATGCCCGTTCGGCCGAGTTCCGCCGGAAAATAAGCGCCCTTTGCTTTTGGGATTGAATTTGCCTGAGCCGAAATATTAATTGGCGCAGGCAAAACCCGTTGGAATCCAAGTCAACGATCATCTCGTTTTTACGCGCTACAAACAAAAACGATGGATAGTTTGGCGCTGCGGCGGAAGCGTGGAGAAATCGACCCCGTTGCGGCCCGGCGCTCGAAGTGATTCAATGGCTGCGATTTGATGTTACCGGTCACATCCGCTGACCGCCGATGACATACAGAAAAGGTACCAATATGCCGATCAATGGGATATCGTTTCGAGCAGTATTTATCGGTACATATACGGAAACGATCTAATTCCTTATCCGTTAATTTGGCGAGTCCTAGCATGGCCAATAAATGGAATATTCCTGACTGGCTCGAAAACGAAGTACGTGAAAGAAACAAGGCGTGTGTCTATTGCGGTGTCGTGTTCACGCCAGCTAAGGTGTCTCGGAGGTCGGCGGCTAGTTGGGAGCACATAATCAACGATGCCAAAATTGTTACCCGAGAGAATATTGCCCTGTGTTGCTGCGGCTGCAACGCCAGCAAGGGCCAAAAGCAGTTATCGGTTTGGCTGCACAGTCGAAATACTGCTTAACTCGTGGAATTGGCTTGGCTACAGTGGCGCCTATCGTTAAGTCAGCCATCGACAGCGGCTTGTAAATTCACACATAAGAAGGCGTTCAACACAGACACCCCGCTTTGTACACCGCTTAACTTGGCGTTATACGTCACCATTGACAACACTATGCCTATGACTTCGCTCCCAACATTTGACGATCTGATGAACCCGCTTCTGGAGGCGCTGCGGAAGCTCGGTGGTTCAGGAGCTATTGAAGAGATTTACGCTAAGACCGTGGAGATTACTGGACTGCCGGAGGAAATCCTGGCACAACTTCACGACCCCGAAAAAAGCAGCCAAACGGAAGTTGGATATCGACTTGCTTGGGCAAGAACGTACCTTAGGAAGTACGGATTGCTTGAAAACTCAAGTCGTGGTGTCTGGTCGCTAACTGAAAAAGCAAAGACTCTTGAAGCCTTAGATTCCGCAGAGGTTGTCCGCTTTGTTCGCGCTCTCGACAAAAAGGATGCCCCGAAAAAGCGACCGCCTGACGAAACCGCCCGGGAATTGTCCGAAGAAGAAAGGTGGAAAGACCAGCTCTCAGCCGTTCTTACTCAAAAGCTGGACCCTGCTGGTTTTGAGCGGCTGGTTCAGCGCATCTTGCGAGAGTCTGGGTTTATTCATGTTGAAGTAACAGGCCGCACGGGCGATGGTGGAATTGACGGGAAGGGCATTGCTCGTATCCACGGTTTTATGAGCTTTCACGTTCTCTTCCAGTGCAAGCGTTACAAGGGCTCTGTTGCCGCCGGAGAGGTTCGTGATTTTCGTGGCGCGATGGTTGGGCGTGCTGATAAGGGCTTGTTTATTACAACGGGTTCTTTCACTCCCGCTGCTGTAAAAGAAGCTACACGAGACGGTGCGCCGCCAATTGATCTTGTCGATGGCGACGAACTTGCAGAGAAACTTAAAGAGTTGGCGCTAGGGGTCAAAACCCAACTCGTCGAGCGCGTCAGCATTGATACGGCTTGGTTTGAAAATCTATGACCTATAACCCGGGGCTAGTCCGGTAGGATGCGTTAAACGACGTGCGCCGCATCGTTCGTGATCGGTGCGGTCCGTAAACTCTTTGCACCCATCTGCTGGCTAAATGTCATTGGTACTTTTGTTTGGTCCGGAGGTTTTAGCCGTTACCTCAGGATTAAAGCCCTAATCAAGCACAGTATGCCAATCGATCGTCAAATTGCTACGATTTCAACAGCGTATGCCGGCGTCCGATCAAGCGTTCGCTGCCGTGGATAAAAGCCATGTGCCCATAACAGCCTGACAAGGTCTGCCCGATAACAGCGAGGCCATGGCTTTGATTAACCGGAGAAGGTCAAGCCTGCGCCTGCGCCGGTTTCAGCATCGAGGTCTTGCCGACCATGATGTCCACCGCCTTTAACAAGCGTTTGAATACCGAATCCTGGCAATAGGGGATGCCGTGACGGGCACACAGGGCTTTGACCTGCGGTTGCAGCTTTTGATATTGGCTTAAGGGCAGATCCGGCCACAGGTGGTGCTCGATCTGGTAGTTCAGCCAGCCGTATAGAAAATCGTTGGCGTTGGAACCGGTCGGGTAATTGACCGAACCCAGAATTTGCCGCAGATAGAACTCGCCTTTGCAGTGCGCTTTTTCGTCGAAGCCCATGACGTCGTCGCCGGCGTGGTTGGGGATCATCACCAGAAAGGTATGCATGTTGGTGAGCACTTCCGCCAGGAGGGAATTCAGCAATACGCTGGTAGCGGCCACCGTGCCTAGCGGTAGAAACAGCGCCGGTAGCAACAGGAAGCGATACGCCGTGTAAGGCAATACGCTTTGCAGCCACAGGCCGCGACCTTGCGAGGTGAACAGGCTCCAGGCGCCTAGCCGGGTCATCTTCGGGGCCGGTTGATGCTGATGGCGGGCTTGTTCCAGACGCAATTCCTTGTGGGTACGCGGCGTGTAATAGCTCAGCTTCCAAACCCCGGAAAACAGCGCAACAATGGCGTACCGCAGCCACATCGGCAAGCCGGATTGGCGCAGCCATTCCATATTGTGTTGAGCGTTATTGGGATCGGCGGTTTCGCCCAAGCGGTAGTGGTGCAGAACGTCGTGTTCGTGGTGCCAGCCAGCCGGCGTCATCCAGTCCGGCCAGTCTACAAATCGGCGCCAACCCTTGGCAAAGCCCTTGCTTTTATAGCGCGGCTCGGCTTGCTTGATTTTGTCGTAGCCGCGATGCTGGATCGGATGCGCCACCTGGGTCCAGCGGGCAAAACTGCCCTGGCTGATCAACAGCGCCGATAGCGGATTCGGTGCAATCCAGGCCGTGGCGTAGCCGAGTAGCGAACAGGCCTGGCCCCAGCGTTCCATCCTCTTCATGTGGCGGAAATCTTCAGGCCCCGTGTCGGTCTGGGCTTGTCGATAGAGTTGTTTGATGTCTTTGGCAAGTTGCTCGCGATCGACGGTTTGGTAACAAGATAAACTCAAAAGAACCTCTTAGGTACGGTGCGACGGAAAATCCCAGTAATACGATTCGCTGTCGACACTGTCCCTGCGCCTTTGCCATAACGTAATCGGGTTAAGCACCCTGGACGCGCTGGAAGCTGTAATGCGAAGTGATAGATAACTGACGAAACAAGACTGAGCGGTAAGCTTTGCTAGCTCCGGAAAAGCATAAAAACGGCTTGGGCGATGCCCTTGTTACAAGGGTTTGCTTAAATCGCTTTTTCGATCCGCGCCGTAAGCAAGGCAGCCCTTAATTTTACTTCAATCATTGGCAAAATGCCTGAATCCGAAATGACTGGGTTGTTTGTGTCGAATACCTGTTTTTGCAGAACAGGTATGGCGCGAGCGAGCAGCCGAGTAAACAGGGCAGAAGGCAACTGAAGCGACGGCGTAGCGTTTTGGCCTGCTTAGGCGGCAATGGTTTGGCGGTGTAGCGCAAATTCCTTCGTTAGCTTGCCGTTCACACGATAAAATCTGTCGGGCTTTTTTGCCTCATTTGTTATTAGACACCGTTCAAATGCTCAATTTCAAAAACATCGCCATTCGCCGGGGTAGCCGTTTACTGTTCGATGGCGCGTCATTTACCATTCATAGCGGCCAAAAAGTCGGTTTGACCGGGGCAAACGGCGCCGGAAAATCCAGTTTTTTCGCGCTACTGCGGCATGAATTGCAGGCCGACGCCGGTGAGTTTTCCATGCCGCCCAATTTGGAAATAGCCCACGTGGCGCAAGAAACGCCGGCGCTGCCGGTTTCGGCTATCGATTATGTGTTGGACGGCGATCGTGAATTACGCCGTCTGCAGCGGCAGCTCGACGAAGCCGAGCAGGCACACGACGGCATACGCGTGGCCGAATTGCACGTTGCATTGGAACAGGCCGACGGCTATAGCGCGCAAGCCCGCGCTTCGCGTTTGCTGAACGGCTTGGGCTTTTGCACCGAGCAGGAAGCTAGGCCGGTCAGCTCGTTCTCCGGCGGTTGGCGGATGCGTTTGAATTTGGCGCAAGCCCTGATGTGCCGATCCGACGTTTTGCTGTTGGACGAGCCGACCAACCATTTGGATTTGGATGCGGTGATGTTTTTGCAGGATTGGTTGGTCAAATATCCCGGTACCTTGCTGCTGATTTCCCACGACCGCGATTTTTTGGATGCGATTACCGACCACATCATTCATATCGAGCAGAACCGAGCGGACATTTATACCGGCAATTATTCGGCTTTCGAGCGGATGCGGGCGGAAAAATTGGCGCAACAACAAGCGGCGTTCGAAAAACAGCAACGAGAAATCGCCCACATGCAAAGCTTTGTCGACCGGTTCCGGGCCAAGGCAACCAAAGCCAGGCAGGCGCAAAGCCGCATCAAGGCGTTGGAGCGCATGGAGTTGATCGCCCAGGCCCACGTCGATTCGCCGTTCAACTTTGCGTTTCCGCCGCCGCGAAAAATGCCGAATCCTTTGTTGAAACTGGAGCAAGCGGCAATCGGTTATCCCGGAAAAGTGGTCATCGACAACGCCGGCTTGTCGATTTCGCCGGGCGACCGCATAGGCTTGTTGGGGCCGAACGGTGCGGGCAAATCCAGCTTGATCAAGGTGCTGTCAGGGCAAATGCCGCCGTTGTCCGGGCAACTGCTTATTGCGCAGGATCTGAACATCGGTTATTTCGCCCAACATCAATTGGAATTGCTGCGCTTGGACCAAACTCCATTATGGCATTTGCAGCAATTGGATAAACAGGCGACCGAAAAGGATTTGCGCAATTTTTTAGGCGGATTCGATTTTCGCGGCGATAAGGTCAACGATCCGGTCGGGCCGTTTTCGGGTGGAGAAAAAGCCCGCTTGGTGCTGGCGATGTTGGTTTATCAGAATCCCAATCTGCTGCTGTTGGACGAGCCGACCAACCATCTGGATTTGGAGATGCGCCATGCCTTGACGGTCGCTTTGCAGGACTATGAAGGCGCATTGTTGGTGGTATCGCACGACAGGCATTTGCTGCGTTCGGTAACCGATACGCTGCTTCTGGTAGCCAACGGTAAACTGACGCCTTTCGACGGCGATTTGGACGACTACAAACAGTGGTTAGCCGAACAAAAACGCAGTGCGCCGACACCGGAACAGGCAGACGGCAGCAGCGACAATCCCGTGTCGCGCAAAGACCAACGCAAGCAGGACGCCGAGCGGCGGCAACGTTTGAAACCTTTGACGGATGCGGTTAAAAAAGCCGAAGCCGCCGTGGAAAAATACCACCGGGAACAACAATCTTTGGAAGTGGAATTGGCCGAACCCGCGCTGTACAGCGACGAGAATAAAGAAAAATTAAAACAATTGCTCAGCCGAAAGAACCAAGTCGACAGCGCGCTGGAACAAGCGGAACTGGATTGGATGACGGCAGAGGAAAATTTATCGCAAGCGGAGTGACACATGTACGAGTTGGCGCAACTGTTCTTTCAAATCGCCATTTTTCGGCTAGGGCCGCAAGACGTTCCGGCCTCGCCGCTGGTGTTGAAACTAGTGATACCGGTTTATATAGCGATTAACTATTTGGTTTTATTGTTAAATGGCGCAACGGCCGGCGCGGTGTTGCAAATTGGCGTGGATTTTCTGTTAATCGCCGGTTTTTGCTGGCCCTTGCTGTTTTTTTCGGGTAAGCCGGCCCGCTTTCCGCAAACCTTCGCGGCGATGTTAGGCGTGGATAGCGTGATCAGTTTCTGCGCCTTGCCGGCCGTCGCCACCTTGAATACGCACGCCAACAATTTGGCCTATTTTTCGATGCTGGGTTTAGTGTTGTGGCACTGGTTGGCCAGCGGACATATCATTCGTCATGCTTTGGACAGATCGTTGTTTTTCGGATTGGGGCTGGCCTTGCTATACATGATGCTGTCGTCGCAAATCATGACGGCATTGTTTCCGGAAATTTCAGGCGCTACGCAATGAGGTATTTATGAATTTATATAAACGCGTGTTATTGGCGGTGGACTTCTCCGATCACGGTAAAGCGGTGACGGAAAAAGCACGACAGTTGGCTCTGCAAAATCAGGCGGAACTTTGCATCGTGCACGTGGTGGAAAACCTGCCGGTGACCGATGCCGCTTACGGGCCGATACCTTTCGATGTGGACATGACCCAGGAATGGATGGATGCGGCAAAAGCCCGGCTGAACGCGCTAGCTACCGAATTGGAGGTGCCGGCCGAGCGGCAATGGCTGGAATTGGGCAGCCCGAAATTGGAGATCGTGCGGGTCGCCGAGGAAAATGCGGTCGATTTGATCGTCGTCGGTTCGCACGGTCGCCATGGTTTGGCCTTATTGTTAGGTTCGACCGCCAACGGCGTGTTGCACCACGCTAAATGCGACGTGTTGGCGGTCAGATTGCAAGATGATTGAGCTGGTGTTGGGCGGCGCTCGTTCCGGTAAGAGCCGTTATGCGGAACGGCAAGCCGCGGCCAGCGGTTTAAACGTGGTATATGTCGCCACCGCCGAGGCCGGTGACGCCGAAATGCGAAGCCGTATCGACAAACATAGAGCCGGCCGCGATCCGGCCTGGCTTACCGTCGAGGAACCTTTGGCGCTGGCTGAAGCGATTCGCCGCCATGCCGATGCCGCAACGCTGGTGCTGGTCGATTGTTTGACCTTATGGTTGTGCAATGCTCTGTTCGATCGTGACGGCAATGTGCAAGACCAGCATTATCGGCACGAAAAGGCCGCTTTGTTGCAGTGCGCGCGCGAGTGCGAATCCGCCGTGATTTTAGTCAGCAACGAGGTCGGCATGGGTATCGTGGCTGCGGATGCGATGAGCCGCAGATTTGTGGACGAAGCCGGTTTCCTGCACCAGGAATTGGCGGCCGTTTGCAGCCGGGTGACTTGGGTGGCAGCCGGGTTGCCGCAAAGGCTCAAGTAAAATGTACGGCTATAGTCAGATTATCGCGCCTGTCGAGGCCAGCGGCTTGCAGCGCGCCCAAGACAGACAAAATCAATTGACCAAGCCTGCCGGTTCATTGGGCAAGCTGGAAGCCTTGGCCGTGCGTGCGGCAGCCATGCAAAACACCGATAAACCCGGCTTCGACAACATCCGGGTCAGTGTGTTTGCCGCCGATCACGGCATTGCCGCGGAAGGCGTTTCGGCGTTTCCGCAAGCGGTGACCGCGCAAATGGTCAAAAACTTCGCCGCCGGCGGGGCGGCGGTCAACGCATTATCGCGTTACCTGGCGGCCGGATTCGAGGTGGTGGACGTGGGTTTGTTGGAGCCGGTAGATCTGCCGCAGGTGCTTGCCTGCCGGGCCGGGTGCGGCACTCGAAACTTTAAGGTGGAACCGGCCATGAGCGAAGCGCAATTGCAAGTGGCCTTGCAAGCCGGCCGGGACGCGGTAGGCCGCGCGCTGGCGCATCGGGCGCAGCTTTTCGTCGGCGGGGAAATGGGCATTGCCAATACCGCTAGCGCCAGCGCTATCGCCGCTGCCTTGTTGAATTTACCGGCTGCTGAAATCACCGGTGCGGGCACCGGCTTGAGCTCGGCGCAAATTCGGCATAAAGCCCAGGTCATCGAACACGCGTTGGTTTTGCACCGGCCGGCGTTAACCGATGCTTGGCAGGTATTGCGGTGCGTGGGCGGCTTCGAGATCGCCGCACTGACGGCGGCTTATCTGGAGGCCGCGTCGGCACGTTTGCCGGTGATGGTCGACGGCTTTATCAGCAGCGTGGCGGCCTTGTCGGCGGCGACTATTCAACCGGTCTGCAAGGATTGGTTTTTCTACGGCCACCGCTCGGCGGAAAAAGGCCATCACACGGTATTGAATGCGTTATCCGCAGAGCCGATTTTGGACCTGGGGATGCGGTTGGGGGAGGCTAGCGGCGCGTTGGCGGCGGTGCCGGTTTTACAAATGGCGTGTCGGCTGCACGGCGAAATGGCCACGTTTACACAAGCAAATATAACAACGGGATAATAACAATGCTTGGGCATATAGAAAGTTACGACGAACGCTGCCAAACAGGAGTCGTTAAACACGAAGATAGGTTTTACGAATTTCATATCGACCACTGGACGTCGCAAGAAGCGCCGCGGGTCGGCGACGATGTGGATTTCGACCATGAAAACGGCGAGGTTACGGAAATCGGCCCGGTAGGGGCTTATTTAACCCAGGTGAAACCGGTTAAAAATCATTTGATTGCCGCTTTGTTAGGTATCATCGGCGGCGGCTTCGGCTTACATCGTTTTTATTTGGGCTTTTGGGGCTTGGGTGTCACGCAGATTGCCGTGACGGTCATGTTCGGCGGTTTCGGTTTTGTTTGGGGTTTTATCGAGGGCGTGTTGATTTTTACCGGCCACATTCGCAAGGATGCTAAAGGCCGGCAGTTGAAATAAACCGAATCAGGCATACACTACGATTTCGATAATGTGCGATTACAGTTCTCGTTTTTCTAAAGTCTTTATTTTCTTTCCCCGGTTATGGATTATTTCCTGCTAGCCATTCAATTTTTAACCCGTATTCCGGTCCGCTATCGCGTGTCGGCCTCGGGGCCGGCATTAGGCCGTAGCGCGCTGTATTACCCTTTGGTGGGCTTGTTGATCGGCGTGTTGCTGAACGTCGTCGCGCTGGCTTCGACCGCTGTCGGTGCCGAGCCGGCTGCCGCTGCATTGGTGTTGATGGTTTGGGTGTTGTTGACCGGCGGTTTGCATTTGGACGGTTTGGCCGATTGTGCCGACGCTTGGGTAGGCGGTTTGGGGGATAAGGAACGCAGTCTGCGCATCATGAAAGATTCGGCCGTCGGCGCGATTGCCGTGGTCGTGTTGGTGATGGTGCTGTTGCTGAAATGGTGTGCAATTTGGGTATTGATGTTGCAGCACAATTTAATCGTACTGATGCTGGTGCCGGTGTTGGGCAGAACGGCGATTTTATTGTTGATGCTGTCCACGCCCTATTGCAGCCCCCAAGGCTTGGCGGAAAAATTGTTGGAACATTTACCGACTTACGAAGCGCGTTGGGTTGTGGTGGTGTCGCTGTTTTTTGCCGGCATGTTTCTCGGCTGGGCGAACGTGCTGGTTGCCGGCGGCATATTGTTGTGGGTACGTTATGCGACGATGGAACGCTTGGGTGGAGCAACCGGCGACGTTTACGGTGCGGCGGTCGAGCTGGTGGAAACCGCGGCGTTGTTAGCGGTTGCCTTGTGGTAAACAAGCACCGATTCGACGATAGGGAAATCGCCGGCGTGTACCGGGCTATCGCCGAGCGCCGTGATATGCGGCATTTCCTGTCGGACCCGATCGAGCCGCAGTTGTTGGCGCGCATACTGCAAGCCGCGCATCAGGCCGGTAGTGTCGGTTTGATGCAGCCCTGGCGATTCATCCGCATTACCGATGAGCAATTGCGCAGGCGGATTCACGCCCTGGTCGAACGCGAACGCCAGCTTACCGCTGAGGCGTTGCGGCAACGTCGCGACGAGTTTCTGCGCTTAAAAGTAGAAGGCATTTTGGAATGCGGCGAGTTATTGGTGGCCGCATTGCCGCAGGGGCGAGAATCCCACGTGTTCGGGCGGCGTACCTTGCCGGAGATGGATGTGGCTTCGGCGGCTTGCGCGATACAGAATTTATGGTTGGCGGCGCGCGCGGAAGGTCTGGGCATGGGCTGGGTGTCGCTGTTCGACCCTTCGGCATTGGCAACATTGTTAGCCATGCCGGAAGGCAGTAAGCCCATAGCAATTTTATGTCTTGGTTACGTCCTCGAGTTTTACCCCAAGCCGATGCTGGAATGCGAACAGTGGGCGAGTCCGAAACCCCTGTCGGACATGGTGTACGAAAATGTTTGGGAGGCCGGTGATTCCTAAAGCCTTGATGGTGCAAGGCACGACCTCGGATGCCGGCAAAAGTACCTTAGTTACCGCGTTGTGCCGCTACTATCGGCGCTTGGGTGTCGCCGTCGCGCCATTTAAGCCGCAAAACATGGCACTTAACAGCGCGGTAACTGTCGACGGTGGAGAAATCGGCAGAGCGCAAGCCGTGCAAGCGGCGGCTTGCGGCTTGGCGCCGCACAGCGATATGAACCCGGTGTTGCTGAAACCCAATAGCGATACGGGCGCGCAAGTCATCATCCACGGCAAGGTGCACAGCAATCAAAGCGCCGGACAATATCACGATTACAAGCAACAGGCGTTGGCGGCGGTTTTGCAATCCTGGCATCGATTGACCGCGCAGTACCAAAGCGTCATCGTCGAAGGTGCCGGCAGTCCCGCCGAGATCAATTTACGCGACCACGACATCGCCAATATGGGCTTCGCCGAAGCGGCGGATTGTCCGGTGATTTTGATCGCCGATATAGACCGGGGCGGCGTGTTCGCGCACATTGTCGGCACCTTGGCCTTGTTAAGCGAAACCGAGCGCCGCCGGGTGATAGGGTTTGTGATCAACCGTTTTCGTGGCGATATTGGCTTGCTGCAACCGGGGTTGGATTGGCTTACCCGGCAAACCGGTAAACCGGTGTTGGCGGTGCTGCCTTATCTGCACGATTTATTTTTGGAGGCGGAGGACGCATTGGCGTATCGGCGCGCGCCAGGTGATGCAACTGAACAGCCGTTTCGAATCGTCGTGCCGCTGTTGCCCAGTTTCAGCAATCACACCGACTTCGACCCCTTGCAATTGCATCCGGGCGTTCAGGTGCAGTTCGCCCGCGCGCCTAGGCAAGTGGCGGGTGCGGATTTGCTGGTGCTGCCGGGCAGCAAGTCGGTGCGTAGCGACTTGCAACATTTGAAACAGCAAGGATGGGACGATTTCATCGCCCGGCATTTACGTTACGGCGGTAAATTGCTGGGTATTTGCGGCGGTTTTCAAATGTTGGGTCAGGCAATTCACGATCCGGCCGGGGTGGAAGGCGAACCGGGCAGTAGTCAGGGCTTAGGCTGGTTGGATATGGAAACGACTCTGCAGACCGAAAAATGTCTGCGGCAAGTAACCGGCACCTTCGCCGGGCAGCGCGTGGTGGTCGCAGGTTACGAAATTCACATGGGCACGACTGGTGGCCCGGCACTGGAGCGGCCGCTGTTCGATCTGGGTGATCGGCCGGACGGGGCGATCTCCGACGACGGGCAAATCGCCGGTAGCTATTTGCACGGCATGTTTGATTTACCGCAAGCCTGCGACGCGCTGTTGGCCTGGGCCGGATGCCATAAACGGCAAGCAGTGGATTTCGGTGAATTGCGCGAGGAGGGAATCGATACGTTAGCGGATTGCTGGCGGCAACATGCGGATTTTTCCGCGTTGGAGCTGGCTTTGCAAAGATTTTATGCAGGTGATTGAAGCGGTGCCCGCCTCAAGCGCGGCACGTTACTGATTCGGCGGCCGGCAAGCCGCTGTTGCCGGCCAATGCCCGTCCCCGAAACGGGGACGGATCATTTACCTCAATTCAACAGCCCCACGCTGTTGCTATTTAGATTGCCGACGGCGTTCCGGGCTTGACCGGGTTGACTACGGATTTCGTCAGCCACTTTGTCGGTCAGGTTTTTCGCTTGATTACGGTCTTCGATTTGGTCGGCGGCACTGTTTTCTTGGCCATTTGCCGCTTTGGCCAGCTTTAACGATTGATCGGATAGACTCACGCTATCGGTGCTGGTGTGATTTTTGGGTGGTTCCGCTTTAACCGGCTGCGGGGTCTTATTGGCTGTGGCTAATTGCGCGGAAACCGGGTTGGTTTTGGAATAGTTGGTGTTGATATCCATGATTAGCCTCCCATTCGGTGGAATGACGTTGCTAGCGATTCGAGCGAGCCTGATTGTAGCGCAATTACGGCAAAGAACAGCAAACATTCGCTCCAACTTATGCGGTTCATACCTGATAAAATCTACTCATAATGACGGCGGCTGCCGTTTCTTGCTTAAACTGTCATCAAATAGCCACAACACATGAGTACAAAACCAAGTTCAGAGCTGGGTACATTCGAAAATCCCAGACCGGCGCGCGACTTCACCATTCGTATCGATATTCCGGAATTTACCTGTTTATGTCCTATGACGGGACAACCCGATTTCGCAAAATTGATCTTGGAATACGTGCCCGACAAACTCTGTGTAGAACTTAAATCGCTCAAGCTGTACATGTGGACCTTTCGAGAGCGCGGAGCGTTTCACGAGGCGGTGACCAATGAAATCCTGGACCATATCGTCGCCGCGATTGCGCCGAACTTCATGCGTTTGCGTGCCGAATTCAACGTTAGAGGCGGCATTTACACGACGGTCATCGCCGAACATCGCAACCCGGCTTGGCAGTCGCCGATTTTGGTTCAACTGCCGTAGTATTCGGCGAATATGAGCGGTAGAACCTTTTTTAACAGCGACATTGCCGTTGCGTTGCAATACGACGGCAAAAACGCGCCGAAAGTCACGGCCAAAGGCGAAGGTTTTACTGCGCAACAAATTCTGGCGATTGCCGACCGGCACGGCATTCCGTTGCAAAACGAGCCCGAGCTGGCGCGGATTTTGGCGCACGTTCCGCTCGGCGACGAGATTCCTCAAGAGCTGTATATCGCTGTAGCTGAAGTAATTGCATTCGCTTATTTTCTAAGTGGCAAGACCCCCGAACGGAATTCATGAATCTTAAAACTCTCGCGGCCGTCTATCCGCAATATTTACTGCCTCATCACGCCCTATCCCTATTGATGTCGAAATTGACCCATTGCGAACATCCGGCGTGGAAGGATTGGTTAATCAACACGGTAATCCGTTTATACAATGTCGACATGGCCGAGGCCAAATATCCGGATCCGAAGCATTACGCCAGTTTCAACGCGTTTTTTACCCGCGAGTTGAAAGACGGGGCGCGGCCGATCTGTCGTGCAGCCGAAAGCATCGCCTGTCCGGCCGACGGCGTGGTCAGCCAAGCCGGGCGTATTCAGGACGGTCGCATCTTTCAGGCCAAGGGCCACAGCTATACGGCACTGGAATTATTGGGCGGTGACGCTCGCCGGGCCGAAGCTTTCGTCGACGGGAGTTTTGCGACCATTTACCTGTCCCCCAGAGACTATCATCGCTTGCATATGCCTTTGGCCGGAACCTTAACGGAAATGGTGCATGTGCCCGGGCGGCTATTCAGCGTCAACCATGCTACGGTTTCCTCGGTGCCGAATTTGTTTGCCCGTAACGAGCGTGTCGTTTGTGTTTTCGATACGGAGGTGGGGCCCATGGCTCTGATCTTAGTAGGGGCGATTTTCGTTTCCAGCGTCGAAACGGTTTGGCACGGCGTAGTGACTCCGCCAAGCAGCGCCAAGCCTAGAGTTTGGCAATATGCAACCGACGCCCCGCGTTTGGAAAAAGGCGCTGAAATGGGTCGCTTCAATATGGGCTCCACTATCATCGTGCTGTTCGGAGCGGATAAAACGACATGGAACGCGGATTTAACAGCCGGCCGGCCTCTTAGGTTGGGTGAGAATATAGGGCGGACGAATGGATAAATACTCCAAAATCAACCTGATATGCGCTAATGGCCGCGAATGTGGCATAATGGTGGACTACTTGGCGAACGCCATTATCTATACGTTGAAACGATAATAATTAGACGAGGAAAACGATGAGCTTTTTTATCTCAGACGCCGTGGCCCAAACCGCACCAGTCGTACAACAACCCGGTTTCGAAGGCATGCTGTTTCCGTTGGGTGTTCTGGTTTTCTTTTATTTCCTGTTTATCCGTCCGCAATCCAAACGCAACAAAGAACAAAAACAAATGTTGGCGGCCTTAAGCAAAGGCGCCGAAGTAGTCACTACCGGCGGGATTTTGGGTAAGGTCGCGGACGTCGACGACAATTTCGTCAAGCTGGAAGTGTCGGAAAACAGTTTCATTCAAGTACAGCGCCATGCTATCGCCAACATGATGCCTAAAGGAACTTATAAGTCTTTAAACAAGAAATCGTAAACAGGACGTCGCGCTCGGCGGCGCCAACCTGAACTTTACCCGCAGCGCCGCTTGCGCTGCCGTTATGGACGTATCATGCAAAATCATTTCCCGCTTTGGAAAAATATCCTGGTGTTAGCCGTTTTGGTGTTCGGCACGCTTTACGCGTTGCCTAATGTTTTCGGCAACGATCCGGCGGTGCAACTGGCATCCAATACCGCGACGCCGTTACAGCAGGGCCAAGCCGACGCGGTACGTGCGGCATTGGTCGAGGCCGGATTGCAAACCAAATCCTTGGACTTTAAGGACGGCAAAATCTTGGTGCGTTTTCCGGACACCGATCAGCAGTTGAAAGCCGCCGATTTGCTGCGCGGTAAGATGACCGGCAAAGTCACGGTAGCTCTGAATTTGGCTCCCGCTACCCCGGCGTGGCTAGGTGCTTTGGGCGCCGAGCCTATGTATCTGGGGTTGGATTTGCGCGGTGGGGTGCATTTTCTGCTGGAAGTGGATATGGATACCGCGATCAAGCAAGCCGACGAGCGTTATAACAACGACATTCGTAGTGCATTGCGCGAGGCTAAAGTCCGTTACCAATCGGTCAGCAAGGAAGGCGATACCCTGAAAGTGGTTTTGCCGGACGAAGAAAGCCGGGTTGCGGCGGCGGCCGTATTGAACAAGGATTTTCGTAATTTGGATTTGGCCGAAACAGGGCCTATGGAATTCAGTTTGACCATGCCCGAGCAGGAAATTCGCGCCATCAGGAAATCGGCATTGGAACAAAACATCACGACCCTGCGCAATCGCGTCAACGAGCTTGGGGTGGCGGAGCCTATCATTCAACAACAAGGCGACAGCCGTATCGTCGTGCAGTTGCCCGGCGTTCAGGATACCGCGCGGGCCAAAGAATTGTTGGGTACCACCGCAACCTTGGAATATCGATTGGTCGACGTCGAACACGACTTGAAAGCGGCTATCGACGGCCGGGTGCCGGTAGGTAGTCGTTTGTATTACGACAAGAACGGCGGACCGGTCTTATTGAAGCGCGCTGTGATAGTGACCGGCGATCAAATTACCGATGCGGCATCCGGCCTGGATCAAGATGGTAACCCGGCGGTGTTCATCACGTTGGACGGCGTCGGCGCCAAAAAAATGGGCAAGCTGACCTCCGAAAACATCGGTAAGCCGATGGCGGTGGTATTTATCGAATACAAATCCGAGACCCGAGTGGTCGATGGACAAAAAGTTCAGCACAAGGAAAAGGTCGAAAAAGTCATCAGTGTCGCGACCATTCGCGATTCCTTCAGCAAGCGTTTCCAGACCACCGGTTTGGAGAGCGCCCAAGAAGCCCGCAACTTGGCGTTATTGCTGAGAGCCGGGGCATTGGCCGCGCCGGTCGAGATCGTCGAGGAGCGGACCGTCGGACCTAGCTTGGGTCAGGAAAACATCGATCAGGGCATGTTATCGATCAACATCGGTTTTCTGTTGGTGGTCGTGTTCATGTTTGTGTATTACCGCACGTTCGGTTTGATTGCCAACTTTGCACTGGTATTCAACTTGGTGTTGCTGATTGCCATTTTGTCGCTATTACAAGCGACCTTAACCCTGCCCGGCATGGCCGGCATCGTATTGACCGTCGGTATGGCTGTGGACGCCAACGTGTTGATCAACGAGCGCATCCGCGAGGAATTGAGAAACGGCAACAGCCCGCAAGCCAGTATTTACGTCGGATACGAAAAGGCGTTCGCGACTATTTTGGACTCCAACATTACGACCTTGCTGGTCGCTTTGCTATTGTTCGGTCTAGGTACCGGGCCGGTCAAAGGTTTCGCCGTGGTGTTGTCTTTGGGTATTTTGACCTCGATGTTTACCGCTATCACCGGCACCCGTATGCTGGTCAACTGGATATACGGCGGTAATCGCCGCGTGGACACCTTATCCATCTAACTGTTTACCCCCTTTTTTCTTTTATTAAATTTGGAGCTTTAGACAATGGCTATCGAACGTACTTTCTCAATCATCAAGCCGGACGCGGTAGCGAAAAACGTGATTGGGGAAATTATCAGCCGCTTCGAAAAAAACGGTCTGCGCATCGTGGCGTGCAAAATGCTGCAATTGAGCCAAGAGCAAGCGGAAGGTTTTTATGCAGTGCACAAAGAGCGGCCTTTCTTTAACGATTTGGTCAAATTCATGATCTCCGGCCCTATCGTCGCCCAAGTGTTGGAAGGCGAAAACGCAGTGGCGAAAAATCGCGAACTGATGGGGGCGACCAATCCGAAAGAAGCCGCGCCGGGCACCATTAGAGCGGATTTCGCGGTCAGCATCGACGAAAACGCGGTTCACGGTTCCGACGGCCAAGACACCGCCGCGCAAGAAATCGCCTATTTCTTCTCAGCCGATGAACTTTGTGAGCGCATCCGCTAACACGGTGCCTATCAACTTGCTCGATCTGGACAGAAAAGGCCTGCAGGCCTTTTTTGCCGGTTTGGGCGAGAAGCCGTTTCGGGCCACTCAGGTGATGAAATGGATTTACCAGGAAGGCGTGGTCGATTTTGAACAAATGACCAACCTGAGTAAATCTTTGCGCGTTTACCTGCAAGAGCATTGCGTAATACGCACGCCGCAAATCGTCGTCGAGCAGCTGGCGACGGACGGTACGTGCAAATGGGCGATGCAAATGCATTGCGGCAATCGGGTCGAAACGGTGTTTATTCCGGAAGAACGCCGCGCAACCTTGTGCGTGTCGTCGCAAGTCGGCTGCGCGTTGGCGTGCAGTTTTTGCTCTACGGCGCAACAAGGGTTTAACCGCAACTTGAGCACTGCGGAGATCATAGGTCAATTGTTCTTGGCGCAGCAGCGTTTGGGGTCGGAGCGGCGCATCACCAACGTAGTCATGATGGGCATGGGCGAGCCCTTATTGAATTTCGATAACGTGGTCGCGGCGATGAATCTGATGATGGACGATTTCGCCTACGGCTTGTCCAAGCGGCGCGTTACCGTGAGCACTTCAGGGGTGGTGCCAGCCATGAATCGCCTCAACGAGGTTTGTGACGTCAGCATGGCCGTGTCTTTGCATGCGCCTTTCGACGAATTGCGCGATCAACTGGTGCCTATCAATCAAAAGTATCCGCTCGGCGAATTGATGGACGCCTGTCGCGCTTACGCGCAAAACGGCCCCCGCAAACATATCACGTTCGAGTACGTGATGCTGCACGGCGTTAACGATAGCCTGCAACATGCCAAAGCCTTGATAAAGCTATTGAAAACCGTACCGTCCAAAGTTAACTTGATTCCTTTCAATCCGTTTCCCCAATCACAATACCGCTGTTCGTCTATGAACGACATTCTGGCATTCCGCGACCTGTTGCATAACGCGGGTATCGTTACGACGGTACGTAAAACCAGAGGAGAGGACATCGATGCGGCCTGTGGCCAATTGGTGGGGCAGGTGCAAGATAAAAGCCGCCGGCATTTGAAATTGCCGGTAGCCAAAGCTGAATCGCATGTTTTATAAGCTTTTCGCGGCCCGTTGGGTTGCGATTTGTGTTGCCGGAGCCTTGTCTGCCTGCGGGCTATTGCCTAGTGACAGTGAGCATTTAAGTTCTGCGGAAAAAGCCGCTTTGAATGTGCAGATGGGGGTGCGTTACATGGAAATGGGGATGCTGGAGACTGCGGAACAAAAATTGGAAGCCGCTTACCGTCTGGATTCACATAACCCGGAAATTCTGAATGCGCTCGCGATATTTTACGAACGGGTGAAAAATTACGAACGCGCCGAAGAGTTTTATCAAGCAGCCGTTCGCGAGGACCCGGACAACTACAGTATAAAAAACAATTACGGAAGGTTGCTATGCGAGCGCGGTCAGGTGGCGGAAGGCATGGCGTTATTGGAAGTTGCGTTGGATTCGCCTATGAACCAGCGTACATGGTTGGCGCTGAGCAATGTCGGGATTTGCTATTTAGGGCAAAACGATGTGGTGCAGGGTGAAAGCTATCTTAGACGCGCATTGCAGGCTAACCCGGAATATTCCCCGGCGTTGCAAGCA
Source organism: Methylomonas rhizoryzae (assembly GCF_008632455.1). Classification (NCBI taxonomy): domain Bacteria; kingdom Pseudomonadati; phylum Pseudomonadota; class Gammaproteobacteria; order Methylococcales; family Methylococcaceae; genus Methylomonas; species Methylomonas rhizoryzae. Next base: position 3,655,005 of record NZ_CP043929.1, on the reverse strand, counting down.
ATGATGAAGCTGAGCTACAACAACGGCCAATATATGTCTGCTCGGGCATTTTTGGAGCGTTATCAATCCGTCGCTAAACATAGTGCGGAAACCTTGTGGTTTGCGTTTCAAATAGAACGCGCGCTAGGCAACCAATCGGCGGCAGAACATTACAAGGAACAACTGCTGACCTTGTTTCCGACATCGAAACAGGCGCAGGCGGCAGCGAGCGATATTAATAAATAATCCCGTTACAAACACCCATGGCAAAACAACAACAGGTCATTCAGGCGATACGCGGCATGCACGACATTTTGCCTGAACAATCTCCCAGGTGGCATTGGCTGGAACAGCACGCCCGGCAAGTACTTTCCGCATACGGATATCAAGAAATACGCTTGCCGATTCTGGAAAAAACCGAGCTTTTCAAACGGTCGATAGGTGAAGTCACCGATATTGTCGAAAAAGAGATGTATACCTTCGACGATAGAAACGGCGATTCGTTGACGCTACGTCCTGAAGGTACAGCCGGTTGTTTGCGGGCATGTCTGGAACACGGTTTGTTGCATAACCAAGCGCATAGGCTGTGGTATTACGGAGCCATGTTTCGGCACGAGCGTCCGCAGAAAGGTCGCTACCGGCAGTTTTATCAATTGGGCGTGGAAACTTACGGCATGGCCGGTCCCGACGTCGACGCGGAAATGATTCAGTTGACCGATAGGTTGTGGCGGAAATTAGGCATTCGCGAAAAAGTCGTGTTGCAATTAAATTCCTTGGGAACGTGCGAGGAGCGGGCGGTATATCGCCAGCGTTTGGTCGACTATTTCAAACAACATATCGAATTGCTGGACGACGATAGCAAGCGTCGTTTGCATACAAATCCTTTGCGCATCCTGGATAGCAAAAATCCGGATATGCAATCGATGTTGCAATCCGCGCCGGTGTTGTTGAAGCATTTGGGCGAAGAAAGCCTGCGGCATTTCGATGACTTGAAAGCGATGTTGGACGCTTTGGGCATCGACTACGAGCTCAATACTCGCTTGGTCCGTGGCTTGGACTATTACGGTAAAACCGTATTCGAATGGGTTACGGACGATTTGGGTGCGCAAGGTACGATTTGTGCCGGTGGACGCTACGACGGCTTGATCGAGCAGTTGGGCGGCAGGGCTAACCATGCGATAGGATTCGCGATGGGTATGGAGCGTATTCTGGCGCTAATCGAACAGTTGCCTGAATTGAGCGTTCCGCAGCCGGTGGATGTGTATATGATTCGAGTCGGCGAAGCGGCGGAAAAAATCGGCTTATTACTTGGCGAGCGGATTCGCGACGAACTTGAAGGCGTAAAGCTACAAGTCAATTGCGGCGGCGGCAGCTTTAAAAGTCAGTTCAAGAAAGCCGATAAATCCGGTGCCGAACTGGCAATCATCATCGGCGAAGACGAGGCACTTAGCGGCGAAGTCGCGTTGAAAAATCTGCGCGTGGAACAGGCACAGGTTAATTTAAACCACGACGCCTTGCTGGAAACGCTGAAACATTGGGCCGAGAGCCGGTAATATTTAGCACTTTACCTATTCAAACGAGAACGACTGTGGCGATTTACGATACCGAAGAAGAACAACTGGAACAGTTAAAAAAGTGGTGGGAGACCAACAATACTTCGCTGATTGCAGGTGTAGTGACCGCAATCGTATTGGTGAGCGGCTGGAATTTGTGGCAAAGCCATCAGCAGGAACAGAGAAAACAAGCATCCCAGCTTTATCAACAGCTTTTGGCGAGTGGCGAGAAAAACGATTGGGGGCAATCAGAAAAACTTGCGGATCAACTCAGCGCGGGTTACGGGTCGCTCATCTATGCGGATTTTGCCGGGTTGGCAAAAGCCAAAGTTAAAGTGTTACAGGGTGATTTGGACGCGGCGAAAGCGATTTTGCAACAAGAAATCCAACAGTCCGATAGTCCGGAAGTGCGCCACGTCGCGCGTTTACGTTTGATTCAATTGATGTTGGCTACCGCCCGGTACGAAGAAGGCCTGAAACTGATAGCGCTGGTCGATCCCGCTAAATCGGAAGGTTTCTCGGCTGCCTATAGCGAATTGGAAGGCGATTTGTACGTGGCTTTGGATCGTCTGGATGAGGCGCGAACGGCTTACCAAGAGGCTATACGTACCGGCAAAACCACGGCGTTGACGCAATTTAAATTGGACGATATTGCCGCGCCTTCGTTTACCCCGCCAACCGGCAATTAAACCTTAAGCTATGACAATCAAGGTTTATGCCGCGCCGGCTCGCTACCTACTATTAGCGTCCTTATGTTTGCTCTTGGTGACGGGATGTGCGGGCTTGGATGCGGGACGCGAGCTGTTGTCCGGCTTGTCGGATTCCATATTCGGCGACGATGACAGCGCGGATCCACCGGCACAGCTGACCGAGTACACTGCGGAGTTACAAATCGAAACGGTGTGGAAAACTTCGATAGGAGACGGTGCCGAGAAGCAGCATTTAAAGTTGGCTCCGGTGGTGTTGGGGGATCGAATATACGCGGCTGCCCGCAACGGCTTGTTGCAGGCCCGTAACCTTGCCGACGGCGATTTGATTTGGAGCGCGGATAGTGGTTTGGAGTTTGCCGCAGGGCCGGGTATGGGGCGGCAGACCGTTATCATGGGGTGCTCGTCCGGCGTCGTTGTTGCCTATGATATCGGTAGCGGCGAACAGAAATGGCTGGTTAACGTGCCTAGCGAGGTGCAGGCGGTTCCTGTTGTCGCCGACGGCATAGTGGTGGTACGTACCACCGATGGGAAGATTATAGGCCTGAGAGAAGCGGACGGCGGGCAACTGTGGGTATCTGAAGTTAGCGTGCCTGCTTTGAGCATACGCGGAGCCGGAGCGCCTATCGCTATCGACGACTATATTATCGCCGGTGCGGCCAACGGCAAATTGCAAGCGCTACAGTTGAAAGACGGCAAGCAGTTGTGGGAGGCCACGGTTGCGGTTCCGAGCGGCCGCTCGGAAGTGGAGCGTTTGGTCGATTTGGATGTGGATCCGGTCGAAAGTCGCGGGGTGGTATTCATATCCAGCTTTAACGGTGGTACGTCGTCCGTTTCCGAAGTCGACGGAGATATTATCTGGCGCAACCCGGAAATTTCAACCAATACGGGCATTAGCGTCGATTGGCGCTATTTGTATATCAGCGATACACAAAGCGAAATTTCGCAATTGGACCAACGTAACGGCGCCTCGTTATGGAAACAGAAAGAATTGCATAATCGTCAGCTCACTGCTGCAATGGTGTATGACAGTTATGTGGTCGTGGGGGACTTCGAAGGCTATGTGCATTGGCTATCCACCAGTGACGGCAGGTTGTTGGGGCGAACTCAAGTTAGCAGCTCTCCTATCGAGGCCAAGCCGGTCATCGTAGACAGCGTCGTATATATTTACGCCAAAGACGGCACACTTGCCGCATTAAAAGCCAGATAATTCATGCTTCCCGTTATTGCATTGGTCGGCAGACCGAACGTTGGCAAATCTACCCTATTCAATTATTTAACGCGCAGCCGGGAAGCCTTGGTCGCCGACTATCCTGGTTTGACACGGGACCGTCAATACGGACGGGTCAAACGCGGGGAGCGTGACTGTTTGGTAGTCGATACCGGGGGTATTACCGACGAGATTCAAGGAATTGATGCGTTCGCCAAAAAGCAAGTTGAAGTCGCCTTGCAAGAAGCCGATGTCGTGTTTTTTTTGGTCGATGCGCGCGAGGGCATCAATGCTTCCGACGAAACCATAGCCGATATGTTGCGCAAGCTTGGTAAGCCCGTGGTTTTAGTCGTCAATAAAATCGACGGGGTGGATACCAGAGTGGTGACCGGCGATTTTTTCAGTTTAGGGCTGGGCGAGCCGGTGCCGATTGCCGCAAGCCATGGGCGAAACGTACACGAACTTTTGGCTCATATCGACGCGTTGTTGCCGGTTAGCGATGAGCCTATGGAAGAGTCTGACGCGGGCATTGCGATTGCCATCGTCGGCAGACCGAATGTCGGCAAATCGACGTTGGTTAATCGATTGCTTGGCGAAGAGCGGGTAGTGGTGTTCGATGAAGCGGGCACTACCCGCGATAGTATTTATATCCCGTTCGAGCGCAACGGCCATCAATTTACCCTCATCGATACAGCGGGCATGCGGCGTAAGTCGCGGGTATCGTTAGCGGTGGAAAAATTCAGCATCATCAAATCCTTGCAGGCGATAGAGAAAGCGCATGTGGTCATTTATTTGATTGATGCGCGCGAAGGCGTAACCGATCAAGATGCTCACATTCTCGGATTGGTATTGGAGGCCGGTCGGGCACTGATTATCGGCCTAAACAAATGGGATGGTTTAAGTTCCGAGCATAGGGAATTTGTCAAAAAACAAATTGAGATGAAACTGTCGTTTTTAGATTTTGCGGAAAAACATCCGATTTCCGCACTACACGGCAGTGGGGTCGGTAAGTTGTTTGATGTCGTGCAAAGTCTCTACGATTCCACGATGATCGACATGTCAACTCCGGAATTAACGCGGATTCTGAATGACGCGGTTCAACAGCATCAGCCTCCAATGGTAGGGGGGAGAAGGATTAAGCTCAAATACGCCCATCAAGGAGGTAGGAATCCGCCGGTAGTCGTAATTCACGGCGTGCAAACCGATGCGTTACCGGGTGCGTATAAGCGTTACTTGATGAATTATTATCGAGAGCAGTTAAGATTGCAGGGAACCCCGGTGAGGTTGGTGTTCAAATCCCCGGAAAATCCATTTCAAGGACAAAAAAATAAATTAACCGAAAGGCAGATCAAGAAGCGCAAACGGCTAGTCGAGTTTACTCGGCGAAAAAAATAACAGGTTTTGCCGATTCAATAACGTGTTGTGGATGAACGAATGTTGCTGTCGGTCAAGCTGGAATGGTCATTGGTTACAAATAGGAAAGGTTAATGGCGACGATCACATTTCAAGGTAAGCCTATAACAACAAATGGAAATCTGCCGAATTTGGGACAAATTGCTCCGGCTTTCATGCTTACCAATCGCAAACTGCAAGATGTAGGCTTGGAGAAGTTCGCCGGCAAACGTAAGTTACTACATATAGTGCCTAGTTTGGATACGCCAACTTGCGCGACGTCGACCCGAAAATTCAACGAAAAAGCGGCTCAACTGAACAACACTGTGGTGCTGGCGATTTCAGCCGATCTGCCTTTCGCCCAGGCTCGGTTTTGCGAATTGGAGAGCATAAAAAACCTCATAGCGCTGTCGACCTTTCGCTCCAAATTTGCCGAGGATTACGGTGTGTTGTTGCTAGACAGTGTGCTGGCGGGCTTAACTGCTAGGGCTATTGTGATTTTAGATGAGTTGGATATCGTGATTTACTCGCAACTGGTGGCTGAAATAACCGAGGAACCTGATTACGCCGCTGCGTTGCAGGTTTTAGCTGAATAACTTTTGATGTGTTTGTTGACATTGCTTGAATTAGCGCTATAATGATCGGCTCCTTTCGAGAGAGTGGAAGATTGTAGGGATGTGAGGGGATTGCGCAGGGTGTGCGAAGCTCGGGAAGGTGGAAAAAATAAGTTTGACAAGTCTGTGAAATGCTGTAGAATGCACAGGCTCAACGGGGCGCTAAGCCGCCGGCTCTTTAACAAGAAAATCGAAATAATGTGTGTGGGCATGTAGGGCGACGAATTTCTGTTAAGAAATAGTCGACATACAGACCACGTCAATTAATGTAATGCACGTTCTGTAGTCGAGTCAAGATTGGATACTAATCTTTCTTAGTATCGCTTTAGATTTAAACTGAAGAGTTTGATCATGGCTCAGATTGAACGCTGGCGGTATGCTTAACACATGCAAGTCGAACGCTGATAAGGTGCTTGCACCTTTGATGAGTGGCGGACGGGTGAGTAATGCATAGGAATCTGCCTATTAGTGGGGGATAACGTGGGGAAACTCACGCTAATACCGCATACGATCTACGGATGAAAGCAGGGGACCTTTTGGCCTTGCGCTAATAGATGAGCCTATGTCGGATTAGCTAGTTGGTAGGGTAAAGGCCTACCAAGGCGACGATCCGTAGCTGGTCTGAGAGGATGATCAGCCACACTGGGACTGAGACACGGCCCAGACTCCTACGGGAGGCAGCAGTGGGGAATATTGGACAATGGGCGCAAGCCTGATCCAGCAATACCGCGTGTGTGAAGAAGGCCTGAGGGTTGTAAAGCACTTTCAATGGGAAGGAATACCTATCGGTTAATACCCGGTAGACTGACATTACCCATACAAGAAGCACCGGCTAACTCCGTGCCAGCAGCCGCGGTAATACGGAGGGTGCAAGCGTTAATCGGAATTACTGGGCGTAAAGCGTGCGTAGGCGGTTTTTTAAGTCAGATGTGAAAGCCCTGGGCTTAACCTGGGAACTGCATTTGATACTGGAAAACTAGAGTTGAGTAGAGGAGAGTGGAATTTCAGGTGTAGCGGTGAAATGCGTAGAGATCTGAAGGAACACCAGTGGCGAAGGCGGCTCTCTGGACTCAAACTGACGCTGAGGTACGAAAGCGTGGGTAGCAAACAGGATTAGATACCCTGGTAGTCCACGCCGTAAACGATGTCAACTAACCGTTGGGCGCTTTAAGTGCTTAGTGGTGGAGCTAACGTATTAAGTTGACCGCCTGGGGAGTACGGCCGCAAGGCTAAAACTCAAATGAATTGACGGGGGCCCGCACAAGCGGTGGAGCATGTGGTTTAATTCGATGCAACGCGAAGAACCTTACCTACCCTTGACATCCAGAGAATCTGTTAGAGATAGCGGAGTGCCTTCGGGAACTCTGAGACAGGTGCTGCATGGCTGTCGTCAGCTCGTGTCGTGAGATGTTGGGTTAAGTCCCGTAACGAGCGCAACCCTTATCCTTAGTTGCCAGCGGTTCGGCCGGGAACTCTAGGGAGACTGCCGGTGATAAACCGGAGGAAGGTGGGGACGACGTCAAGTCATCATGGCCCTTATGGGTAGGGCTACACACGTGCTACAATGGCCGGTACAGAGGGTTGCGATCTCGCGAGAGCAAGCTAATCCCAAAAAGCCGGTCTTAGTCCGGATTGCAGTCTGCAACTCGACTGCATGAAGTCGGAATCGCTAGTAATCGCAGATCAGAATGCTGCGGTGAATACGTTCCCGGGCCTTGTACACACCGCCCGTCACACCATGGGAGTGGGTTGCAAAAGAAGTAGGTAGTTTAACCTTCGGGAGGGCGCTTACCACTTTGTGATTCATGACTGGGGTGAAGTCGTAACAAGGTAGCCCTAGGGGAACCTGGGGCTGGATCACCTCCTTACAAAGACAGAAACGGCTCTACGTGCTCACAACACATTATTTCGATACCACACGACACACCTGGGTCTGTAGCTCAGTTGGTTAGAGCGCACCCCTGATAAGGGTGAGGTCGGAGGTTCAAATCCTCCCAGACCCACCAACGCATACACAAAGCACGAATAAGCGTGTAGTGAATCGTATTCGGGGCCATAGCTCAGCTGGGAGAGCGCCTGCCTTGCACGCAGGAGGTCGGGAGTTCGATCCTCCCTGGCTCCACCATTCTGTGACGTCGATCTGAAGTCAAGATGCCGGCATCAACTCTATAAGCTTTTACGGTCAAGAGACCTTGCGTCGTTGGCCTTAAGACTTTATAGACTTGATATTTGTATCAAGTGCTCTTTAACAATATGGAAATCTGTAAACAAGTCTTGATCGGAAACGATCAAAACTGATGCGAATTGCCGTTTAATCGGTCTCGAAAGAGGACGGTGAAAACAGCAAATCGTTCTCAAGCAACATCAGCGAACATGTCAGCTGACTAGAATAACACCATCGACTGTGCTCAAACACAGACGCATTCGGGTTATATGGTCAAGTGAATAAGCGCATACGGTGGATGCCTTGGCAGTCAGAGGCGATGAAAGACGTGGTAGCCTGCGAAAAGCGTCGGGGAGGTGGCAAACAACCTGTGATCCGGCGATGTCTGAATGGGGAAACCCGGCGAGGATAACCTCGTCATCTTTGAGTGAATACATAGCTCACTGAAGCGAACCCGGAGAACTGAAACATCTAAGTACCCGGAGGAAAAGAAATCAACCGAGATTCCCTTAGTAGTGGCGAGCGAACGGGGACCAGCCCTTAAGTGGTTGACGAGTTAGTGGAACGGTCTGGAAAGTCCGGCGATACAGGGTGATAGCCCCGTACACGAAAACTCATTGATCATGAAATCGAGTAGGTCGGCGCACGTGAAACGTTGACTGAATATGGGGGGACCATCCTCCAAGGCTAAATACTCCTGACTGACCGATAGTGAACCAGTACCGTGAGGGAAAGGCGAAAAGAACCCCGGAGAGGGGAGTGAAATAGAACCTGAAACCGTATGCGTACAAGCAGTGGGAGCCCCTTCGTGGGGTGACTGCGTACCTTTTGTATAATGGGTCAGCGACTTACATTTTGTGGCAAGCTTAACCGAATAGGGGAGGCGTAGGGAAACCGAGTCTTAATAGGGCGTTCAGTCGCAAGGTGTAGACCCGAAACCGGGCGATCTATCCATGACCAGGTTGAAGGTGTGGTAACACACACTGGAGGACCGAACCCACTCCCGTTGAAAAGGTAGGGGATGAGTTGTGGATCGGAGTGAAAGGCTAATCAAGCTCGGAGATAGCTGGTTCTCCTCGAAAGCTATTTAGGTAGCGCCTCGTGTATCACTCTCGGGGGTAGAGCACTGTTTCGGCTAGGGGGTCATCCCGACTTACCAAACCGATGCAAACTCCGAATACCGAGAAGTGCGAGCACGGGAGACACACGGCGGGTGATAAGGTCCGTCGTGAAAAGGGAAACAGCCCAGACCGTCAGCTAAGGTCCCCAAATCTATGCTCAGTGGGAAACGATGTGGAAAGGCCCAGACAGCCAGGAGGTTGGCTTAGAAGCAGCCACCCTTTAAAGAAAGCGTAATAGCTCACTGGTCGAGTCGGTCTGCGCGGAAGATTCACCGGGGCTAAGCATAGTACCGAAGCTACGGGTTCATCGAAAGATGAGCGGTAGAGGAGCGTTCTGTACGCCTGCGAAGGTCGATTGAAAAGTCGGCTGGAGGTATCAGAAGTGCGAATGCTGACATAAGTAACGATAAAGGGGGTGAAAAACCCCCTCGCCGTAAACCCAAGGTTTCCTGCGCAACGTTAATCGACGCAGGGTTAGTCGGCACCTAAGGCGAGGCCGAAAGGCGTAGTCGATGGAAAACAGGTTAATATTCCTGTACCAGTGATCACTGCGATGGGGTGACGGAGAAGGCTATATCAGCTGTCGGTTGGAAGTGGCAGTTTAAGCAAGTAGGCAGGTCTCTTAGGCAAATCCGGGAGGCTATATGCTGAGACGTGATGACGAGTGGTTCCTCGGAACCGCGAAGTGATAGATGCCAAGCTTCCAAGAAAAGCCTCTAAGCTTCAGGTGATCGGTGGCCGTACCCTAAACCGACACAGGTGGGTGGGATGAAAATTCTAAGGCGCTTGAGAGAACCCAGGTGAAGGAACTAGGCAAAATGATACCGTAACTTCGGGAGAAGGTATGCCCTTGGTACGTGTAAGCCCTCGCGGCTGAAGCGGAAGGGGGTTGCAAAAAATCGGTGGCTGCAACTGTTTAGCAAAAACATAGCACTCTGCAAACACGAAAGTGGACGTATAGGGTGTGACGCCTGCCCGGTGCTGGAAGGTTAATTGATGGGGTTATCCGTAAGGAGAAGCTCTTGATCGAAGCCCCAGTAAACGGCGGCCGTAACTATAACGGTCCTAAGGTAGCGAAATTCCTTGTCGGGTAAGTTCCGACCTGCACGAATGGCGTAATGATGGCCACACTGTCTCCACCTGGGACTCAGTGAAATTGAAATCGCTGTGAAGATGCAGTGTACCCGCGGCTAGACGGAAAGACCCCGTGCACCTTTACTATAGCTTGACACTGGACTTTGAACCTACTTGTGTAGGATAGGTGGGAGGCTGTGAAGCAGGAACGCTAGTTCTTGTGGAGCCATCCTTGAAATACCACCCTGGTATGTTTGGAGTTCTAACCTCGACCCGTGATCCGGGTTAGGGACAGTGTCTGGTGGGTAGTTTGACTGGGGCGGTCTCCTCCTAAAGAGTAACGGAGGAGCACGAAGGTACCCTCAGCCTGGTCGGAAATCAGGCAATGAGTGCAAAGGCATAAGGGTGCTTGACTGCGAGACGGACAAGTCGAGCAGGTACGAAAGTAGGTCTTAGTGATCCGGTGGTTCTGTATGGAAGGGCCATCGCTCAACGGATAAAAGGTACGCCGGGGATAACAGGCTGATACCGCCCAAGAGTTCATATCGACGGCGGTGTTTGGCACCTCGATGTCGGCTCATCACATCCTGGGGCTGAAGCAGGTCCCAAGGGTATGGCTGTTCGCCATTTAAAGTGGTACGCGAGCTGGGTTCAGAACGTCGTGAGACAGTTCGGTCCCTATCTGCCGTGGGCGTTTGAGATTTGAGGGAAGCTGCTTCTAGTACGAGAGGACCGAAGTGGACGAACCTCTGGTGTTCCGGTTGTTTTGCCAAGAGCATTGCCGGGTAGCCACGTTCGGACAGGATAACCGCTGAAAGCATCTAAGCGGGAAGCCCCTCCCAAGATGAGATCTCACTGGGACCTTGAGTCCCCTGAAGGGCCGTTGGAGACGACGACGTTGATAGGCACGGTGTGGAAGTCCGGTAACGGGCGTAGCTAACGTGTACTAATTGCCCGTGAGGCTTGACCATATAACGCCCAATGCGTTTGGTCAGCGACAGTAGCTGAAAAGTAAGAGAACAATCGCAACTACAGATTTCCATAGGGCAGGTACAAGAAGCAAGGTACAAGGTTCAAAAAACCGGAAGCCTTTATCAATACTGCTCATGACGAAGGGAAACGAAAGGTAAAGTAGGATAGACGCTACACGGCGAAGCGCCGCTGTTTTGAACCCTGAACTTTTTACCTTGCGCCTAACCCCTTCAAACCAGTTTGCTTGGTGACCATAGCAAGCGTGAACCACCCGATCCCATCCCGAACTCGGAAGTGAAACCGCTTCGCGCCGATGATAGTGTGGCAGTTTGCCATGTGAAAGTAGGTCATCGCCAAGCTCTTATTCTTAAGCCCATCCCTCGATGGGCTTTTTTATGCGTGTAAAGTAAGCGATCTATAGACAGCGTCTATATCAGTTGCTCGAAAGAAGCGAAGATAGTGTCCACTTATAATGAGGTGGACACTTATGAAGGAGCAGATTACTCGCTTATCGCGCCTATTGGTCGTAGGACACGGGCGAGATGGCCGATGTCTTTACCGGGATGGTGCACTAGCGTTGTCGTTTTCCGCTGGAAAAAGTTCGACTTGGAGCTTGAGTAATTAGTCAATATATTAATGAACGAACTACTAGACAACACCATTCGGGAGTTTTGTTTCCGCTCGATAAGGCCAGGCTTAGCCTGGAGCAGCGTCAGGCCGCCGCTTGCGGTTTGATGTCAAAAGCCACGCACACCCGTTCCTGATCGGACTGGAACGGAATGGTGCGGTGGAATAGCGAGGACGGAAACAGTACCAGATCGCCGACCGCTTGATCGACGATTTTGCTGGGGAAGTCGTCGTGCAGGCGCGGGTAATCGTCGCCGTCGGTACCGTATTCGAAACTGCCGGCGTGCTCGCCGCATTTGTCCGGTAGTTGCAGGTAGACGCAACCGCTGATCCAGCCTTCTTCGTGGATATGCGAGGTCAGATAGCCGCCTTGGTTCATGCGTAAATACCAGGAGCTGGCGAATTCCAAGTCTTTCGGAAACAGCTTGATCAGGGAGTCGTCGCAGCCGGCGAAATGCTTCCGGTAGGCTTTGACTTTGGCGCGGATCAGCGCGGCCAGCTGTTGAAACGAGGGTTCGGCCCGTTGTAACAGGTTACCGGCCGATTGGATGCCGTAATACAGCCGGCCCTGCTTGCGTTCGGCAATGGCCAGGGATTTTATGTCGCTCAGGAGTTGGCGTAACAGCGGACTGTTCGGTGCGGACAATTCGGCGATGTGGGTGTGCTGTACGAAGCGCATCGGCTCGCGGCAGAAGTGGTAAGGATTGTCCAGTTTAAAGTTGGTGGCGTAATGGGTGGACAGGGTGCCGACCAGTATCGAAGCATGCTGTCGTTGCTCGGTGAATTGGTTTAGCCGTTGTTTGAAGTCGTCGAATTGGCTGGTTTTATACAGGCATTGCAACACGCGCTCTTGCGCGTCGGCGAAATCGGACGCGCTAAAGTAAGGGATGGCTTGCTGCAATTGTCCGCCCAGGCTGTAGCTTTCTGCCAGGTTGTAATTGGCGCGGGCGTGCTTGGGATCGGCCTTCAGGGCTTCCCGGTAGCAGCGCACCGCATCTTCCATGTTGCCTTGATCGCGGTAGGTTTCGCCCAAATCGTTCCAGGCGTCGGCGAATTGCGGATCCAGCCGCAAAGCCTGTTCGAACGCCGCTATCGCCGCGTGGTGTTCGCCTTGGCCGTACAGCACGGTGCCCAGATTAAAATGGCCTTGGGCATCCGTCTGTATGGTCAAGGCCTGTCGGTAGCATTGTTCGGCCCCCTGCAAATCGCCGCGTTGCTGCAATACGGTACCCCAGTTGGCCCAGGCTTGGTAAAAGCCGGGTTGTTGATCGACCGCTTGCCGGTAGTGTTTGGCCGCATCGGACCACTGACTTTGCTGTTGCAGCAAGGTACCGAGATTGAAATGGGCGACTGTCAATTGAGGCTTGAGTTGCAGGGCTTTGCGGTAACAGGCCAGAGCGGCTTTGAGGTCGCCCAGTTCGGTATTGATCGCGCCCAGGTTGAAATGGATCTCCGCGACGTTGGGGTCCAAGCTCAACATTTTGCGGAAGCTGGCCGCCGCGTCGCGCAGCTTGCCTTGCGCTTGCTGGCTCATGCCCAACAGATTCAGCAAACCCAGCGATTTCGGATACTGCGCCAACAAGGCGAGGGCTTGGGTTTCGGCCGAATGGAACTGGCCGCTTTGAACCAGACGGTGGATCGAATTAAGTTGGCTGGGATCGGGTTGTTTGGCAACGGTTTTCATAACGAATCGCTGGCGGTGAGGTGTCTGATGCTTAAGGGGGATAGAGATTGTGTCCGGCGGCTATGCGAGTGCTGCTTATGGTAACGCGTTTAGCGGCGTTTCCGAACAGGCCGGATTAACCGGAGGGGAAAGGCTAGGGAGTCGAATAAGATAAAAACATAATTGAGAATCGTTATTATTCATAGTAATATCGCTTGCAACTCAAATTTGCAGGTGAAGCAATGACTAAACGAATGGTACATGCGCGAGCGCGGACTCGTGTCCGGTCAGGTTTTGGTAAAGCGGCGGCCATCGCGTTGGCATTGGTGCTCGCGCCGCTGGAATTAAGCGCTCAAGAGCAAACGGCGGCTGATAACAATGCCCGGCCGGCCAAGTCGCAAACCGATAAACGCCGCGAGCTTGCAGTTGGCAGCGCGCAAACCTTGCCCGAGGTGGCGGTGGTCGGTGAAAACGCCGGCAGCGCGGCGGCACCGGTAAAAGGTTATGTCGTGGAACAATCGGCGTCGGGTTCTAAAACCGATACGCCGCTGATCGAAGTGCCGCAGTCGATTAGCGCGGTCAACAGGGACGAATTCGTTGCCCGCGCGGCGCAAAGCGTTAGCGAGGCGGTGGCTTATACGCCCGGCGTGGTGACGGGGCTTTTCGGCCCTAGTACCCGCGACGACTATTTTATTCTGCGCGGTTTCGAAGGTACCCAGTACCTGGACGGTACCCGCTTGATGAGTTCCAGTTCTTCGTATGCGCAATTGCGGGTCGATCCTTACGGCTTGGAGCGGATCGAAATCCTGCGCGGACCGTCTTCGGTGTTGTACGGGCAAAATCCGCCGGGCGGCTTGGTCAATATGATGAGCAAACGGCCTACCGAAACCCCGTTTCATGAAATCCAGTTTCTGGGCGGCAGTTACGACAGGGTGCAAGGCAGCCTGGATTTAAGCGGGCCGGTGGCGAGCCGAAACGATTTGTTTTACCGCTTGGTAGCGATGGGCCGCAACGCCGATACCCAGGTCGATTTCGTGGAAGACAACCGTTACTACGTCGCGCCCAGTTTTACCTGGAAGCCGAGCGACGCGACCAGTTTTACCTTTTTGAGCCACTATCAAAAAGACGAAACCGGCAACGCGATGCAGTTTTTGCCCTATGAAGGCACGGTGTTGGCCAACCCCAACGGCCGCATTCCGAGCAACCGCTTTCTGGGTGAGCCCGGATTCGACGGTTATGAACGCGAGCAGTTTGCGGTGGGCTATGGGTTGGATCATCGCTTCAACCACATTTTCACGGCGCGGCAGAATGTGCGTTACGCCAATGTCAGCAGCGATTACCGCGGTATTTTCCCGGATTATTACTACGGCTTTGATGCCGACAAGGGCGAGCTTATTCCCGGCCTTAGCTTCGTGGATGCGCAAATGACCAAGATTAACCGGTACGGCGCGCGCTACAAGGACCAGACCCATACTTTTACGCTGGATAATCAGTTACAAGCCGATTTTGCCACCGGCGATGTTGAACACGTAGGCTTGGTCGGTTTGGATTTCAGGCATTTTACCGGCGATAGAAAGCAAGGCTTTACCGATTTTGAATTGCCCGAACTGGTGTTGGATGTTTATAACCCGACCTACGGCAATGCGTTTCAGGAACCCGTGTTGGACTCATCCAGAAGTCAGCAACTGGACCAAGTCGGGCTGTACGCACAAGACCAGCTTAAATGGAATCGTTGGATTGCGACTATCGGTATTCGCCACGATTGGGCGACCACCCAAACCGGTAACGATGGCCTGATCGATCCGTCGCGCGACGACGAAGCCTTCACCTACCGGACCGGACTGGGCTACCAGTTCGACGCGGGCGTCGTGCCTTACTACAGTTATTCGGAATCGTTCGATCCGATTGCCGATAGCGATTTTTTCGGCAAGGCTTTCAAACCCACAACGGGGCAACAGCATGAATTCGGCGTCAAGTATCAACCGGTCGGATATAACGCCTTATTTACGGCAGCGCTGTTTCATTTAGTCCAGCAAAATGTGTTAACCGCCGATCCTGAGCCTTCGCATGTAGGTTATAACATTCAAACCGGCGAGGTGCGTTCGCAAGGGGCGGAATTGGAGGGCAAGGCCAGTCTGGATGTCGGTTTGGACGTAGCCGCATCCTATACCTATACCGATACCAAAGTAACCAAATCCACGATTGCCTCCGAATTAGGCAACAATTTGACTTATACACCGGAGCATCAAGCCGGGTTATGGCTCGATTACACGCAACGGCAAGGCGATTTCGCAGGCTTGGGTTTGGGCGGTGGGTTGCGTTACGCGGGCGGCAACTACGGCGATTTGGCCAACAGTTTGAAAACGCCGTCTTACGTGGTGGTGGATGCGGCCGTGCACTATGAATTAGGCAAGTTGCACAGCAAATTGAACGGCTTGCGTTTAGGGGTGAATATGGCCAATCTGCTCGATCACGAGTATTTCACTACCTGTTACGGCGGTAATTGTTTTTACGGCAACCGCCGCACCGTACTGGCCAGTTTGCGCTACAACTGGTAGGCGCGAAGTCCCGCCATGCGAAAGCTTTGGGCGCGCTTACACCGCTATCTTGGCTTGACCGCCGCCTTGTTTTTGTTGCAAGCCAGTTTGACCGGGTGCATCATCGCCTACCAGCAGGAATTGGACGCGTGGCTGAACCCCGAGCTGTTTTATAGCTCCGCTCAGGGCGCGGCGCTAACCGACGCGCAACTGCTGTCCGCCTTGCAGCGCGAGCTACCCGAATACCGTGTGGTGTCGTTACCACTGCAACGCGTCGCCGGCCGCGCGGCGAAAATTACCCTGAGGCCTACGCAAGCCGACATGCCGGCGGCGTATGACGAGGTGTTCGTCGATCCGGTAGACGGCAAAGTGTTGGGCGGGCGAATATGGGGGGCGTGCGGCTTGGAACGCAAGCAGCTGATCCCATGCGTTTACGTGCTGCACTACAGCTTGCAATTGCCGGGCGAGATCGGCTTGTGGGTGATGGGTATAGTAGCGGTGATCGTGCTGCTGGAAACCCTGATCGGTTTTTATCTGAGCTTACCGCAAACGGCCTTAGCGCTAGTCCGCCGGGAGGCCGGGGCCAGCCGGCAATCTTGGCGCACCGCTTGGCGGATTAAACCCGGCGCACGAGGCAAACGCTTGAATTTCGATCTACATAGGGCCGGCGGCTTATGGCTTTCCGGGTTTTTGCTGATCCTGTCGGTTTCGGCGATTTCGCTGAATTTGCGGGATGCCTTGTTCGAGCCGCTAGTCGGCCTGTTTAGCGATTTTACCCCTAGCCCGTTCGATGCGCGCGACGACCGGGCCGAGGCGGAGCCGGTCGAAGCTGCGGTATCTTTCGTCATGGTCTTGGATCGGGCGCAAATAGAGGCCGACGCGCGGCACTGGACCAAGCAGCGCTCCAGCGTGTTTTATAACGCCCAATACGGCATTTTCGGGGTCGGATACGGCGATGCCGACGGCTTAGGGGCGGATTATCTGTATTACGACGGCCAAACTGCCGCATACTTGGACGACTATTTGCCGGGCCAAGGTACGGCCGCCGACATTTTCGACGCTTGGCAATTGCCCTTGCACAGCGGGCGGATAGCCGGCTTACCGGGGCGCGTGGCGGTATCCGTGCTGGGCTTGGCCATTGCCGTGCTGGTCGTGACCGGTTTCAGGATATGGTGGCATAAGAGCGGGAGATCGGCAACGCGCCGCTCCTGACTCGGGGCATGGGGCAAAACCGCAAGCGGCGGGCTTAAGTTCGGTTTAAGTCGAATTTCGCAAAGTGAGCGCCGATCCAAGCGTTTCGAGGGTTTTATGGATAATTCCGTTTGTTCCAACTATCAACTGGCAGCCAAGTTAAAAGGTAGTCTGTACCTCAGCCAAGACGGCAGCGTGAAATTTTGCGCGACCGGCCCGTTATTGGAGCTGCCGATCGATTTCAAAGAATGGCATCTTCCGCTTCGCGACCAACGCAATGAATGCAAAATACCGGTGCAATAAAACCCGTTTGTCGTATGAGTGGCCAATCTTGATCCCGGAAAATGGGTAATTGCTTCGGCTAACCCGCATTCGGTGCGTCAATGCCCGCCGTCTATCCGGGTGGGCGAATTAGTCTGTTTTCAACCGGGAAATTTAATTTTTAACTGGATCCGAACCGCTGGAACCGAATCGAATGACCGCAGGTTTGGGTTGACGATCAATTTGCAAACGCAATTTCGGAAAGTAATGGTTGAAAAAAGATTTGTTTAGGCGTTAGATTCTTGTCCGGCCTCTATTCGATTGGGAGAGAGCGGATGTGCAACGTATTGCCGTCAAGATCAGGCTGCCGGCTGCACGGATTTGCGTGTAGCGGCATAATTAAGGCCGTTAGAAAATCGGCTTGAGCCGGCGGCCTCTTAAGCCATAGAGTTTCCGATGCATCCGATTGATCACTTCAGCTTGGAAAATCATCCTGGCCCATACCAAACCTGGCCGAGTACGAGCCGTTTGTATTTTGCCGGCTTGGATACCGGGGTGTCGCTACCGGGCTATTTCATCGAAGCCCAATATCAATGCGATGCCGGTTATTTGTTGATTACTTCTTACGATTGTCCGTTCGAAGAATCGAACGAATTCCTGCTGCTGGGGACGCGTTTCGAAGCTTTGGCGAGTAAGCGCTTAATCGTGCCTAACCAGTCTTTCTTGTTGAACGCGCATTGGCCGGTATCGCCAACCGAGCTGGCGTTGCATTACTATGAAGAACTGTTTTACCGCTTAACTATCGTTCGCCTTTCAAATAGGCCGAACGCCGGCTATGGACTGAAGTTGTTTAAAGTCGAGGACGTCGCCGGCGATGTTAGAGCTTTAGCTTCGCTTGCGGCATTGCGGCAACGCCTGCAAGCGAACCGATAGCGGCTGCCCGTTTTAAGTGGGACACAGAGAGGGGCTTAAGCGCTAGCCGGCTATGGTTCGATAAGCATGGCGTTTGAAATTTTCCCGCTTCCTTTATTTCCGGGGGATTTACGGCCAATCCGAAACCGAATATCGACTAACCGGAAAAACCGGGCCCTGCCGTGTCTCTAGCGCGTGGATGCGGCCTTCGTCCATTTTCACAATGCGGTCGGCGACGGAAAAATAATGTTCGTCGTGGGTAATGGCAAGCACGGTTTTACCGCTGGCTTTCAATAGCGGCAACCACTCGCTGTAAAAGCGGCGCCTATATTCCGGGTCTTGATCGGCCGCCCATTCGTCCAACACCAACACGGGCCGGTCTTCCAATAGTGCGGCTATCAGCGCCAAACGCTTGCGTTGGCCTTGCGACAAGTTAGTATCCGATAGTTTACTGTCTTCAACGGTTACCTTGTCCGCCAAACCGAATTGGTTTAGCCAAAAACGGATTTGCTCCGGATCGGCATCGGCTCCATTCGGGCCCAGCAAGCGCGAAAACAAATAAAAGTCGGAAAACACGCTGGAGAACAGACTGCGGTAAGCGGGACGATGGGCTTCGGTCAGCGGGTGGCCGTCTAGCAGCAATTGCCCGTTTTGCGGACGGTACAGTCCGGTCAGCAAGCGGCTGAACGTGGTTTTTCCGCTACCGTTGCCGCCGATCAGAAACACGAGTTCACCGCGCCGCAGTTCGAAGTCGATAGGCCCCACCGAAAACGGGTTGCCGTTTTCAAGAGCGGGGTAGCGGTATTCGACGTTTTTTAACGTCAGCGTCCGCCACGTTGCGGTTGCGGCGGTTTGCGCAACGGAAAACTTAGGGTTGTAGCAGGGGAGTTCCAGGCTGTCCAATTTCGCCAGCGCCACGCTGCCGCCGATTAAGCCGGGAATGGCGGCGATCAAACCGGTCAAGGGCGTGCGCAAGAATAAAATCGTCACGGCGTAGGTGGTGGCAACGGCGGATGTTTCCCAGGCCAGGGCGTTGACCAAATAAAATACCAAGCCTATGGCACCTAATATCATGGCGTTGGCCCAGTTTTCGTTGCACGCGTTGTAAATGTCCGCCCGAATTTCGCAGTTGCGGCTGGTTTGGGCGTTGGTTTCGAATTCGTCGTTATAGAAGCGTTTTGCCCGGTCGCGGTTTAAGGCCAATTCCTTGCGGCCGTAGAGTGCGGCTTGATAGTCCTCGTATAACAGGTCTTCGACGTAGCGGGCCGCCGCTATGTGTTGATGGGTGCGGTTAAGCAGCAACCAGGCTATCGCCACGCCGACAGCCATCCAGCCGGCTACTGCGGCGAATAGCCGCGGCGATAGCCAGGCCAGGTAAGCAAAACTGCCCAGATTCAGCGCCAAACCGTACAGTGCCGAAGGTAGGCCGATAAAGGCGGAGGTCAAGCGGTTGGTATCGCCGTTCAAGCTGGCTAACAAGCGGGCGGGGCCTAGCCACTCCAGGCGCTGCAATTCCGTATCCAAAATACGCTTGACCATGGTGCGGCGCATTTCGTACACCAAGCGATGGCCAAGTTTGGTCATGCAGATTTGCGAGGCGGTGCCAATGATCAAAACAGCTGCCAGCAAGCCAGAAAACTGTAATAGCGTGGTTTGCAAGTCACCCGTTGTTTGTAGCAAGCGTTCGTTGCTGAACGCGATAACCGCCACCGAAAGCCCGGCACTGGCCAGGCTTAACAGAATCGCCAGTAATAAAGTGGTTTTGAAGCGGTTAAACAATAAACGCAGCAGCGTCATAATCTGAATTAATGCACTAAAGTCAGGCTGGGGCGTTTAGCCATGGCGTTGTCGGCGACGTTGCGCGCCGCTTGATTCATCAACGCGGCAAAACTGGCGAATTGCTGTTCGTCCAGGCGCAAGGACATATTGTGCAGATGCAGATGAACTACTCCGCATTCGCGGCAAATCAATACTTTACCGCTCTCGTTAGTGGCTAAGTATTCGTGAGTACAAGGTTTTTTCGACATGGATTAATCTCCGGGATATGGATGGACGCGTTTGATCGGGCCGCTGTCTAGCCGCTTTCCGCGAGTCTGTCGTTGCCGTTCAGCTTAGCCTTGGCAAGCGTCAGCAGCAGTTTCCAAACGATTTGCTTGGAATTTAGGTCCAGACAGCGGAAATCGGTAGCATGCAGTTGGCCGTTTGCAATCAGTACGGCCAAGTAGCGCGGCTCGATTTCCAGTTTTACCGTGGCGGGTGCTTTAAAAAGTGATGAAAACATTTTCATAGGTGTACTCACGTGGCGAGTGACTTTTTTCAAATGATAATCATTCTCAATTAAAAAAAGCAACCAAAATTTTCCTGCTCGTAAGTTCAGGCGGTTTGCAAGCCTAACTCAGACTAGGTCAGGCTGATTAAAAGCAGGCGCTAGTGATTGTATGTACAGCGTTTTTTACTGCGTCTGCTAGGCGATTCCGCATTACTCGGGGGGATAATGGGCATGTATGGTTATCACCCCAACTAACGATCATGAAGACCTGACAATCGCTCCGGTAAATGAAGCTAGCTTGGTAGGAGCGACGCATAGTCGCGATGATGGCCTTGCGAATAGCGGCTATGTGTCCCCTCACCATGACGTTCATAGTAATGAAAAGCTGCCCCAGACCCGGCCACTCCCGAAAATCCTCTGTTCGCCGTGTTGCTTGGCATGATGGCTTGAGGAATTTGTAGGAAACTTTAGATTACATTGCATAGGCGAGATTTGGATTTCATAAAGCGTTACAAAGGGTTGGATTCTTTAAACCCAATGGGGAAATAGTCCCGAAATCAATTGAGGCTTCAGTGTGCTGAACAAAACAGGTTGACAAGTCTGTGTTTGTTTAACAAAATGATAATCGTTCTCATTTCGAAAATATTTCGTTTTTTAATGCCTCCTTAGCGAGGTTTTCGAACGGGAATGCAGCCACAGTCATCTCAATTGTTATTTAGGGAAAATATTCATGAAGCATACTTTGTCACGTGTTCAAGCCAAGCCGTTAGCCGCTGCGGTAGCGCTGCTGGCGGGCTTGCCCGTCGCTTCGGTCAATGCCGATGCGGTTACCAGAACCTTCGCCAATCCGCGCCCGATCGTGATTCAAGACACCTGCGCCGATCCGGAGTTGCCGGAGTGCGCCGCGCTGTTGGAGACATACACTGCGGAAGGTGCGCCGGCGGTTCCGGTAAAAGCAGCCAAAACCTATCCTTCGATGATTAACGTTCCGAAAAGCGCGTTCCCGAAAGGCGCGAAAATTAAGGACGTCAACGTAACCATCAAAGGCTTGTATCACGACTATTTAAACGACGTCGACATGCTGTTGGTGGGGCCGAACGGCCAATACGTGATGCTGGCGTCTAACGTCAGTTCGGCCGGTGCGACCCCTGAGGGTGGGGTGTTGGGCATCGTCGCGGAAAACCTGAATTGGAAATTCGACGATTCCGCAACCTTGCCGTTGCCGCGTACTACTCGCAACAATGGTCGCTTGAGCAATAGAACCACCAATGCGCTTTACAACGTCATCTACGAAGAGTGGGTGGACGTATGGACCGATACCGCATTGCGTACCTACAAACCCAGCGATTACGACAACAATCCCGATACCGACCATTTCCCGGCACCGGCCCCCGTGGAACTGCAGGATCCGGAAACCTCGATTGCACTGACCCCTACCACGGTGTTGACCACTCCGACCCCCGGCGACGAAAGCACTTACAAAATCGTCACCAACGGTCCGAAACTCGCCACCTTTAACGGTGCGGATCCGTCCGGCCAATGGAAGTTGTACGTGGTCGACGATTTCTATTGGTTCGCCGGCGAGATCAAGGGTGGCTGGAGTCTGGAAATTACCGCGGATGACGATCAGTCCTGCTCACTGCAATAGACTCGCCTCCCTAAATCCGAAAGCAGCCGGCTGAGGTAAAGCCGGCTGCCGCAATTCATCAATATCAACCGGAATTCGACTATGAAACATCATTCTTTTGCAATCGTGTTGGCGGCAGGATTGTTGACGCAGGCACTACCCGCGGTGGCGGATATCGCCAACGGCATGGATCCTTACCAGGCAGGCTACGGGTTCGACAAGCCGCAGCAAGCGGTTTGGGGAGGCTGGAGCCGCGGTGACGCGGGGACGGTTTATGCCGAATGGGATACCTTCAACGCGGACGGCCAGTTGTTGGCCGGAAGCTACGGGCTAAGCGGTGCCAGCTTCGGCTGGAATAGCTGGGACGGCACCGCAATCGACGCTTACGGCAATCTGGCCAACGACGGCGAGTCGATATTCGCCTACGCGGATATTTCCGGATACGCCGCGCAAGCCGTAGATCAAGTCACCCGGGTTGCCATGCAGTTGGAAGCTTGGGTAACGTTGGACGGCGACGGCGTCGATTACGACAACATTTGGCTGAACGGCTTGAGTGCGGACTATGTGGCATTGACCGACACCGGCAATACCGTGGTCATGGACTCGGTCGAATATGCGGTGTATCAATCGCTACTGATTTGGGATTTAACTTTTGCCCCCGACGATAGCGCCTACTTATTCGATTTATCCGCTGCCGCGGGTTCGCGCATCGCCCAGGTTGCTTTCGACATTGCCGGGGTAGCGCAAGGCGCGCCCTATGCCGAAACTCCGGTTGCCGTGCCGTTGCCGGGTGCCGTTTGGTTGTTTTTAACGGCTTTATTCGGCGTGTTGGGTGTTAATCGACCCAAATCCCGAGACCTTATCCGCGTTTGACAAGCAAAGCAGACAGAGTAAACCAATGCCGACAGCCGCACATTGCGTTGTAAATATCCGGGCGCTGCCGCTTGGCTTGTCGCTGAGTCTGGTTTTGTGCTTGGCTATCGGCGGCGGCTTGTTCATCGGATTGGATCAAGGGCCGGAAAAGTTGTCGGCGGCGGGCTTGAGCGACACGGTGGAAATAGTCACCGATCGTTACGGCGTGCCGCACGTGTACGCGGCTAGCATAACCGACGCCTATTTGACCTTGGGCTATCTGCACGCGCAGGAGCGCTTGTGGCAAATGGATTTGAACCGGCGGGCCGGCTCCGGCCGGTTAGCGGAACTGCTCGGCGAACAGGCTTTGCCGCAGGATAGGTTTTTCCGGGTGTTGGGCTTGCAGCGTGCGGCGCAGGCCAATTGGCAACAGTTGGATCAAGCCACGCGCACGGCGCTGCAGGCGTATGCCGACGGGGTCAACGCCTATCTGGACCAGGCGCATTGGTTGCCGGTCGAATACTACCTGCTCGGCGCTGGTCCGGAGCGGTGGCAGCCGCAGGATTCCTTGGTCTGGTTGAAAACCCTGGCCTGGAATCTGTCCGGCAATTGGTGGGAGGAGTTGCTGAATTTCAAATTGCAGCAACGCTTGCCGCCTAAGCACATCGCCGATTTGTTTCCAGGTTACCCGTACGCATCCGTGGCCGGGTTGCCCGAATATCCGGGGAATGCGGCGGCAACGCATAGCCTGACCGAACGCTTGCTGGCATTTGGCCGCTTGCCGGCCAAACAAGCAGTCGGTTCCAACAACTGGGCCGTGGACGGCAGTCGGTCGATTAGCGGTAAACCCATTTTGGCCAACGATCCGCATCTGCCCCTGACCGCGCCATCGCTGTGGTATTTCGCGCATTTGCACGCGCCGGGTTTGGATGCAATCGGCGCGACCTTGCCCGGTATTCCCGGCGTCGTTCTGGGACGCAACCGCCAAGTCGCCTGGGCTTTCACCAATACCGGTCCGGATAGCCAGGACCTATATTTCGAACAAACCTTGCCGGGTCAAACGCAGCGTTATCGAACCCCGGAGGGTGCGGCCGAGTTCGAGCGTATCGACGAAACGATCCGGATTAAGGGCGGACAAACGGAAAATTTAACCGTGCGCCTGAGCCGTCACGGGCCGCTGTTGTCCGATGCCGACCCGGATGCCGCTCAGCTGGCGTCCGACGGTTTGGCGATTGCTTTGAACTGGTCCGGCTTGGCCGCCGACGATAGCACCATCCGTTTTATTCTGAACGCCGGCACCGCGGCGAATGCCGACGCATTACGGCAAATGGCCCGCGACTTTCACGCGCCGCAGCAAAACATCGTTTATGCGGATGCGGCAGGACAAATCGGCTTCATCGCCGCCGGCCGGGTGCCGCTGCGCGATCAACGGAACGTGTTGTCCGGCCGCCTGCCCGCACCGGGTTGGGATAGTCGTTACGATTGGCAAGGCTGGATCCCGTTCGACGACTTGCCGCAACAAACCGGAGCCGCCGA
The DNA here is from genome assembly GCF_008632455.1 of Methylomonas rhizoryzae. Lineage (NCBI taxonomy): Bacteria > Pseudomonadati > Pseudomonadota > Gammaproteobacteria > Methylococcales > Methylococcaceae > Methylomonas > Methylomonas rhizoryzae. Next base: position 3,630,744 of record NZ_CP043929.1, on the reverse strand, counting down.
CGGCAAAATCGTCACTGCCAATCAAGACATCACCCCGCCCAACTATCCCTATTTCATCACCGCCAACTGGGCCTTGCCGTATCGGGCCGAGCGCATCTCGGCCTTGCTGGATGCCACCGAACGGCACGACACGGCTTCTTTCGCCGCAATACAGGCGGACATCGCCAACCCGCTTGCCTCTGAACTGTTGCCTTTTCTATTGGCGACACCGGCTACGCTGGAAACGCAGCAGGCCTTGGTTTTGCTGCGGGCTTGGGACGGCGGCATGCGCGAAGACAGTCCGCAGCCCTTGATTTTCGCCGAATGGTTGCGGCAATTGGCGGCTGTGCTGTATCGCGAGCCGCTAGGCGATTTGTTCGAGCAAGTCGGCGATTACAACCCGCCGTTTTTAGCCCGCGTCCTGACCGACCGGGACGGCGCCGCCGCGCGCTGGTGTCCGGCGCAAACCGCTGATGATACCGTGCCATGCGCGGCTGCCATGCAGACCGCGCTGCAACGGGCTTTGCACAATCTGCGCGAGCATTTCGGAAAAGATATGCGGGCGTGGCGCTGGGGCGAGGCGCATCCCAGTTTGTTTCGTCACGCGGCGTTCGGCGGCTTGCCGTGGCTGTCCGCTTGGTTCAACGTCGAAACCTCCAGTCCCGGCGGCATGGATAGCGTCAACGTCAGCGGTTACCGTTACGACGAAGCGTCGGGACGTTACGTCGGCGAGGCCGGGCCGGCGTTTCGGGCTATTTACGACTTGGCGGAGCCGGACAGGTCCCTATTTGTGCTGGGTACCGGCCAATCCGGCAATCCCTTGGCGGCGCAGTACCGGGACATGACCGGCGCCTGGCGCACGGGTGCCGGTTTTCCCCTGTTGACTTCAGCCGAGCGGGTGGCGCAAGCCGCCGTCCGGCGCACGATCTTGCTGCCGCACTGAGCTCGGCATGCGTTACCACTTTTCAAATCACCCTTCAGTTAGGACACAGCAATGAGCGACATTCTTGATCTGGCCGGTATCGGCGTCGGGCCTTTTAATCTCAGTTTGGCGGCCTTGCTGGCTAAAGTGCCGGACTGCCGGGCGCGCTTCTTCGAGCGCCGCGAGCGTTTCAACTGGCATCCCGGCATGATGCTGCCGGGTACGCAAATGCAGACCTCGTATTTAAAAGACTTGGTAACCCCGATAGACCCTAGCAATCCCTATAGTTTTTTGGCCTATCTGGTACAAAAAGGCCGGTTTTACCGTTTTGTCAATGCCGATTACCCCAGGGTGCGGCGGCTGGAATTTGCCGATTATTTGCGCTGGGCTGCCGAGCAATTGCCCTGCTTGCAATTCGGCGACGGCATCGAACACATCCGGTTTAGCGACGGCGGTTTCCGCTTGCGCTGCGAAAGCGGTAAAGAGCTTGCGGCTCGGCACTTGGCGGTAGCGACCGGCATGCGCCCGCACCTTCCCACCTGGATAGAGCGCTACGTCGGCGAGTATTGTCTGCATAGTCACGGATACGTCGGTTCGGACTTTTCGGTAGCCGGCAAGCGGGTGGCGATTATCGGCGGCGGGCAAAGCGGGGCGGAGATATTTCTGGATTTGATGGCCGGCAACCGCGGCAAGGCCGAGGAGATCGTCTGGATCAGTCGCCGGCCTAATTTGGAACCGTTGGATGAAACCGCCTTCACCAACGAATATTTCACCCCGGACTACGTGCGCCAGTTTCATGCCTTGCCGGAAGCGCGCAAGTTGCCGATTGTCGCCTCGCACAAGCTGACCGGCGACGGCGTGTCCCCGGCCACCTTGCAAGTCCTGTCGCAATATTTGTACGACGGCGATTTCTTGAATCGCGACACCACGCCGTATGCGATTTTGCCGTATCGGGAAGTGCATCTGGCCGGCCGAGACAAAGGCGCTTACCACTTGCATATGCGCAACGGTTTCAATCGCAGCGACGAGTCGGTAACCGTCGATCGCATCGTGCTGGCGACCGGTTACCGCTACCAATTACCGGATTGTCTTGCCCCGTTGCTGGAACGATTGGACTTGGACCGGGAGGGGCTGCCGCGTTTGAGCGAGGACTATCGATTGCCTTGGGACGGCCCGGCCCGGCATCGCATCTACATGCTGAACGCCGGCCGCAACAGCCACGGCGTAGCCGACGCCCAGCTAAGCTTGGCGGCTTGGCGTTCCGCGGTAATCATCAACAGTTTGCTGGATAGGCCGGTTTACAAGGTCGATCCTTTTCCGGCGCCGATGCGCTGGGTCGGCGGGCAAGCTGCCGAAAATGCCGGAGCGGAAACCTCCGGGCTGGCGGCGAAGATATATAAAGTCGGATAGGGCCGAGCTGCATGAAGCGGGTAACGGGCGAGCGGCGCGACGAGGAAAGCAATTGTTTGGTTGACATATTAAATGAGAATCGTTATTATTCGCATAACTTTTTAATCCGCTAACCTGACTGTTTCCAAGGTGTAACCAGCGCTATGACACTCTCTCAAACCTGTTACGACAATCTGCAAATCGATTTGTACGCTGCCGATAGCGATCGGCAGCCTCAGTCAAGTCTGTGCGAAACCGCAGACGGCAGCGTCGTTGTAGCGGCCGGCGACAGTAGCCCGGCCGCGTTATTGCCGGCCTTGCAAGCCTGGTTCGACCGGCGGCCGGCTAACAGGGAAGTCGTGTTGCGGATCCAAGCCCGCGGCATCGCGGCGGCTTTGATCAGCGGCGGAATCGCCATCGCCGGCTCACAAGAAGAGCTGGTCACCGTCAAGCGCAGCATGTTGCGGCAACTCTCCGACAGTTTTTTACCGCAGCTGCGTCAACAACCTTTCCCTTTGCATTACGTCGTCAGCGACGGCAAGCGCCATCCGCTGCGCCCGCCGTTGCCGGCCGGGGAACTGTATCGACGCTATTTGCCTGAGCAGGACTTGCGGGTGTCGTTTCGCAGTGTCGATCTGGATGCCGATTTGGATACCTTCCACGCTTGGCATAACGACCCTAGAGTATCGGCGTTTTGGGAATTGGCCGGCAGCCAAGCCATGCACCGCGAATACTTGGACAAAGTGACTAACGATCCGCACATGCAGCCGGTATTCGGTTGTTTCGACGGCCAGCCTTTCGGCTATTTCGAGATTTATTGGGCTAAGGAAGACCGCATCGCGCCTTACTACCCGGCGGACGATTACGATCGCGGCGTGCACATGCTGGTCGGCGAACAGCGTTGGCGAGGCCCGCAGCGGGTGGCTGCTTGGTTGCCTTCTCTGGCGCATTTCATGTTTCTGGACGATCCGCGTACCCGCAACGTGGTGGCCGAGCCGCGCGCCGACAACGCCAAGATGATCGGCTACATGCAGCAAGCCGGCTTTTGCAAGCTGAAGGAATTCGATTTTCCGCATAAACGTGCCGCGATGATGCTGTTGTCGCGGGAAGTATTTTTCGAGCAATTTTGTATTTGACGAATTTATGAGCATCGATAGCGAAGACACCGTGTTTCAGGTTGTGGTCAACCATGAAGAACAATATTCGATATGGCCGGACTACAAGCCGGTGCCCAACGGTTGGCGCACGGTCGGCAAATCGGGCCTAAAAAAGGACTGCCTGGAGTACATCGAACAGGTTTGGACCGACATGCGACCGTTAAGCTTGCGCAAGTTCATGGAAGGTCAGGAGAGCTAAGCCGGTGATGCAGCTTTTTTGCCTGCCTTATGCCGGTGCCAGCGCGGCCGTTTACTTGCGCTGGCAACAGCGCCTGCCGGACTGGTTGCGGGCCGTGCCGGTGGAAATGCCGGGGCGCGGCGCGCGCTGGCAGCAAGACTTGCAGCGCGAATGGCCGGCTTTGCTGGACGAGCTGTCCGCGACTCTGATACCGGCAATTTCGGCGCCGTTCGCATTATTCGGCCACAGCCTGGGCGCGTTAGCTGCATTCGAGTTGGCCCATGTTTTACAAGAATGCGGCGGGCCGCAGCCATGCGCGTTGATATTGTCAGCGGCCGAGGCACCGCTGTGCCGGCGAACCGAGCGTTACGCCGATTTGCAAACCGATAACGAATTGCGCCGGGAGTTGCAGCGTTTAAACGGTACAGACAGCGAAATTCTGGCTAACGCCGAGATGATGGCCTTGTTGTTGCCGGTGCTCAAAGCCGATTTCGCGCTGTGCGCCGGCTACCGCAGAAAGACGCGCCCGCCGTTGGCTATGCCGCTGTACGTTCTGGGCGGCAGCCTCGATGCGATCAGTAAGGAAGCGCTACTGGCTTGGCGCGAAGAGAGCAGCGGCGGCTGTTCGTTGCAGATGTTCGACGGAGACCATTTCTTTTTGCGCGCTTGCGAGTCCGAGCTTTTGCGCTTTTTCGGACAGACGTTACAACCTTACCGCGTGGCAGCCGCATGTTGCGGCGAACTTGCGCAGGCTGCGAGCGGCCCGCTCTAGCGGACGATAGCGCCCCTCGAATCGGCGTCATTCAGGCTGACGCGGTGTTTGTCCTGGGAGGCAATGGAAAAGGAATTCTCCCCCTGCCTCTATACCTGGTGCGAAAGCGCTTCCCAGGGCAAACACCTCGGCGTCTTGAAGTACGGGAAACGGCCGGACAGGCTTGGCTCCGCACGAATTTCAATTCATAGATCACGGTAATTTTGATGATTACGAGTATCGCATCGGCAGCGAATGCCACAGTTGCATTGCACATAGAGCCTTTATCGTCGGGCGGCCTCCTGCCATTGCTTATACGGCCGGAAATTCCGGGCGTGGCGCTGCAAGATGTGGTCACTCGGTTCGGCGAGTTGTTGCAGCAGCGGCTGCTCGAATGCGGCGGCTTATTGTTCCGCGATTTCGCGGTCGACGGTATTACGCAATTCAAAGACTTTGCCGCCGGTTTCGGCCACCCGCTGTTGAGTTACGAATTCGGCTCCACGCCGCGCACCCGAGTGGATGCCGGTATATACACCTCGACCGAATACCCGCCCCACCAAGCTATTCCCTTGCACAACGAACAGGCTTACACCCGCGAATGGCCGCTGAAAATCTGGTTTTACAGCGAGTTGGTGGCCGAGCAGGGCGGGGAAACGCCTATTGCCGACAGTCGGCAAATCTACCGTCGCATCGATCCGGCCATCCGCCGCCGCTTCGAAAAGCACGGCTTGATGTACGTGCGTAATTACGGCAATGGCTTGGATGTGCCTTGGAACCAGGTGTTCAACAGCGACGACCCGGCGGTCGTGGAGCGCTATTGCCGCGAGCACGTCATCGACTGCGAATGGCTGGCGGACGGCGAATTGCGTACCCGGCAAATCTGCCAGGCCACCGCCCGCCACCCGATAACCGGCGAGTGGGTATGGTTCAACCAGGCGCATTTGTTTCACGTCTCTAATCTGGAAGCGGACGTGCGCGAGGCGCTGCTGGCGGTGCTAGAACCGGAAGAATTGCCGCGCAACGCCTATTACGGCGACGGCAGCCCGATAGAAGACGGCGTATTGGCGGAAATTCGCGGCGTGTTGGACGAGCTGACCGTCAGTTTTCCCTGGCAAACCGGCGACGTGATGATGTTGGACAACATGCTGGCGGCCCACGCCCGCGCCCCGTTTCGCGGGCCGCGTAAAGTCGTGGTCGCCATGGCCGAACCTTATTCGCAAACCTTTTCCGCATAATCGAAGCTATGAGTTTCAATCCCGCCCAAGCCCGCCATTTCGTCGATTTAATGCAGCAGCGTGCCGAGCGCCATCCGGAGCGTCCGGCGCTACATTGCATCGCAGACGGCGACGGCGCCGTTACCGATTACAGCTTTGCCGACTTGGACCGGCGCGCCCGCGCCGTGGCCGGCTATCTACAAAGCCGATGCGTTCCGGGAGACCGGGCGCTGATTTTGTTGCACACCGGCATCGACTACGTCAGTGCCTTGTTCGGCTGCTTGTACGCCGGCGTCATCGCCGTGCCGGCCTATCCGCCGGAATCGCAAACCCCGCAGCATCTAGCGCGCGTTGCCGCCATCGTGCGCGACGCCGGGCCGCGCGTCGTGCTGAGCAATGCTTCGTTGCAGGCGGGGTTGGCGCCGGTCTTGGACGCACTGAGCGGCGGCGAACCTATCGCCGCGATAGCGGTAGACGCCATCGAAACCGAGTGGGCGGAACACTGGCGCATGCCGGTGTTGGCGGCCGATAGCTTGGCATTTTTGCAATATACCTCCGGTTCCACCGCCAGCCCCAAAGGCGTGATGGTCGGTCACGACAACCTGTTGGCCAACCAGCGGGCGATCAAACACGGCTTTCGGATCAGCGGCGACGACGTGTTCGTCAGCTGGTTGCCTTTGTACCACGACATGGGATTGGTCGGCAGTTTGCTGCAGCCGTTGTATAGCGGCATTCCGCTGGTGCTGATGTCGCCGCGGCATTTTCTGGAACGGCCGCTACGTTGGCTGCAAGCGCTGTCGCGGTTCGGCGGCACGGTCAGCGGCGGGCCGGACTTCGCCTACCGCTTGTGCAACGAGCGTATCGGCGAGGCGCAACTGGCCGGTTTGCGCCTGGATAGTTGGCGTTTGGCTTTTTGCGGCGCCGAACCGATACGCTTGGACACCTTGCACGGTTTCGCCGGCAAATTTGCCGCCGCCGGTCTTCCGGCCGGCGCGCTCTACCCGTGCTACGGCTTGGCGGAAGCATCGCTGTTGGTCAGCGGCGGGCTGCCGGGAGAAGGGGTGCGCGCGGCGCACGCCCCGGCCGAACTCCGGGCGGAGCTTGCCGTCGGTTCCAACGCCGTGGTCGACTGCGGCCATGCGCAGCCGGAACACGGCATAGCCGTTATACACCCGGATAACCGCCAGTCTTTGCCGGCCGGCCGGGTCGGCGAAATTTGGGTGAGAGGGCCGAGCATCACGCACGGTTACTGGCAAAATCCGCAGGCAACGGCGGAAACTTTCGTCAGGCGGCACGGCGAAATCTGGCTGCGCACCGGCGATCTGGGGTTTTTGGCAGATGGTCGACTGCACGTCACCGGGCGTTGCAAGGATTTGATCGTGATTCGCGGCCAAAATCTCTACCCGCAAGACCTGGAATTGGCGCTGGAACATGGGGTGGCGGGACTGCGCCAAGGCCGGGTGGCGGCGTTTGCGGTCAACATAGACGGCTGCGAAGGCATAGGCGTGGCGGCGGAAATCGGCCGCAGCACGCAAAAGCGGGTGCCGGCGGAAAGCCTGATCGAAGCCGTTAACCAACAACTGGCGTTGTGTTGTCAGCAGCCGGCGGCCGTCATTCTGTTGTTGAATCCGGGTGCGCTCCCTAAAACCAGCAGCGGCAAATTGCAACGTAGCGCTTGCAGGCAGGGCTGGCTGGACGGCAGTCTGGACGCTTATGCTTCGTGGCGGAGCGGGGAGCAAACGCTTCCGAACGCCGACGACGAATTGACGCCGTTGGAGCGGCAAGTCGCCGCCATTTGGGCCGAGGTGCTGGGGGTTGATGCGGTGGGCGCTCAACACAATTTCTTTGCGCTCGGCGGCCAGTCTATCGCGCTCATGCAAGCGATTGCCCACCTGAACGCGCAATTCGGCGTACGGGTCGAGCCACACTGGTTTTTCGAATGGCCTAGCTTGCGCGAATTCTGTGCGGCTTTGGATAGCCTGTCGGTAGATGCGGCCCGGACTGAATCGCCTATCAACCATTCGAGGCAAAGCGACGGCTTGTTGCTGTCCTGCGGCCAGCAAAGCCTGTGGTTTTTGGCGCAACTGGACCCGTCCAACGCGGCCTACCACATAGCCGGCGGGGTGCGTATCACCGGGGACGTGGCGCCCGAGCGAGTGCGGCAGGCCTTCGCCGCCCTGGCCGAGCGCCACGACGCCTTGCGCAGCGTGTTTTACGCCCGGGACGGCCAGCCGCGCCAGCGTCTCGTGTCCGGGTTGCTCCCCGCCTGGGATTACCGCGACCTGAGCGCTTGGCCGCCGGCCGAGGCGCAGGCGCAAGCCGGGCAACTGGCCGAACAGGCGGCGCGGGCGCCGTTCGATCTGGTGAACGGCCCGTTGTGGCGGCTGCTGCTGGTCAAGCTGGCGGACGCCGGTCGGCACAGCCGCTACGAACTGAATTTGACCCTGCATCATCTGATTGCCGACGGCTGGTCGTTGAACCGGCTCTTGGCCGAATTCGCCGAACTGTACGCTGGATTGGGCGCCGACCGGCCTGCGCAACTGCCGGCCTTGCCGATCCGCCACGCCGATTTCGCCTGCTGGCAGCGCCATTGGCTGGAAGCCGGCGAAGCCGAACGGCAACTGGCTTACTGGCTGCAACAGCTGGGCGGCGAACAGCCGCAAATCGTCCTGCCGTACGACCGGCCGCGGCCGGCCGAACCCAGCCAGCGTGGCGGCCGGGTCGGCTTTGCCCTGTCCGAAGCACTGGGTGGGCAACTGGCCGAACGGGCCAAACAACAAGGCGCGACCCCGTTTATGCTGCTGCTGGCCGCCTTCAACGTCTGGCTGTACCGGATCAGCGGCCAAACCGACCTGCGCGTCGGCCTGCCGCTGGCCAACCGCAACCGCCCGGAAACCCAGGGGCTGATCGGCTACCTGGTCAACACCGTGGTATTGCGCAGCCGCCTGAACGGCCGGACCACCTTCCTCGAACTGCTGCAACAGGTTAAACACAGCCTATTGCAAGCCCAGGCCCATCCGGACCTGCCGTTCGAACAACTGGTCGATGCCCTGCAACCCGAACGGCGCTTGGGGCAAAATCCCTTGTTCCAAATCCTGATCAACCACCAGCAAACCGACCTTAGCCTGTTGCAAGCCGGCAGCGATTGGCAGATCGACAGCCTGGAACGGGACAACGGCGCCGCCCAATTCGACCTGAGCCTGGACACCTGGCAACACGGCTCGCACAGCTTCGGCGGCTTTTTCACCTATGCCTGCGACTTGTTCGAGGCCGAGACCATCCAACGTCTGGCCGGGCAGTTTCAAAACCTGCTGACGCAACTGCTCGCGCAGCCGCAAGCGCCTATCGCCGCGCATGCCATATTGAGCGCTGCGGAAACCGAGCGCTTTCAAACCTGGAACCTGTGGCCGCGCCGATACGACGGCGGCGTGCCGGTACAGGAACTGATCCGCCGCCAAGCCGAGGCTTGGCCGCAAGCGATTGCCTTGATCGCCGGCGAGCAGAGCTTGCGCTATGCCGAGCTGGAACGGGACGCCAACCGTCTGGCGCATTATCTAGTGCAAGCCGGGCTGGGGCGGGAAAGCCGGGTGGCGGTATTGCTGGCGCGCGGGGTCGAAGCGATCGTGGCGATGCTGGCGGTGCTGAAAGCCGGCGCGGCCTTCGTGCCGCTGGATCCGGAACAACCCGCGCAGCGGCTGGCCGACGTCATCGCCGATGCCGGGGCGAGCCTGGTGATCGTGCGCGGTGTGGCGCCGGCCTGGTCGGCGCTGCCTGCAGGACCAGACGAGGCGGACGGTGCGGGCGAGGGGACGATCCACGCCGAACGGGCAGCCGGCGCACGCGCCGCTTTTGGCGGCGCGCCGCTGTTGGACTTGGCCGAGCTGGACCTTGCGGCTTACTCCGACCGGCCGCCGGCGGTCGCCGTCCATCCCGAACAACTGGCCTATCTGATCCTGACCTCCGGTTCCAGCGGCAAACCCAAAGGCGTGGCGGTCGTTCACGGCGCGTTGAGCCGCCACATCCAGGCCGCCGCCGAACTGTATCGCTATACCCCGGCCGACCGAGCGTTACATCTGGCCGCCTTAACCTTCGACGCCGCGCTGGAACAATGGCTGGCCCCGCTCAGCCGGGGTGCCGGCGTGGTGCTGGGCGACAGCCGCGGCGGCGGCGAAGCCGTCCGGGATGCGGTGCTGCGCCACGCGGTGACGGTGGCGTACCCGCCGACCGCCACCCTGTTGCAACTGGCCGACGCGGTGGCGGCGCATGGCGATACCACCGCGCTGCGCATCGTCTGCGTCGGCGGCGAAGCCGTCTCCGCCGCGGCCTTGGCCAAAATCCGCAGCGCCCTGCGGCCCGAACGCATCGTCAACGGCTACGGCCCGACCGAAACCGTGATCACCCCGTTGGCCTGGCTGGCCGACGACCGCCCATTCGCCGGCTACGCCCCCATCGGCAGCGCCCTGGGCGAACGCAGCCTGCACATCCTGGACGCCGACCTGAATCCCGTGCCGCTGGGTGCGGCCGGCGAACTGTACATCGGCGGCCCCTGCCTGGCGCGCGGCTACCACGGCCGGGCCGATCTGAGCGCCGAACGGTTTTTGCCCGACCCGTTCGCCGCCGACGGCAGCCGGCTGTACCGCAGCGGTGATATCGTGCGGCGCGGCGCCGACGGCGTGGTGGTTTACCTCGGCCGGGCCGACCAGCAAATCAAACTGCGCGGTTACCGGATCGAACCCGGCGAAATCGAAGCCGCGTTACGGCAATTGCCCGGAATAGACGACGCCTACGTGCTGCTGCGCGAAGACGACGGCCGCCGTTACCTGACCGGCTATTGGCAGCCGAGCGTGGCAGCGCATGCGCACGCCGATTCAAGCCTAGGGTACGCACCGCATACCGAAACCGACGCCTACCCGAGCGAAGCGCAACTCAAAACCGCCCTGGCCGAACGCCTGCCGGACTACATGGTGCCGGCCCGCCTGCTGCGCCTGCAGCGGCTGCCGCGCACCGCCCACGGCAAAATCGACCGCCGGGCCCTGCCGGCGCCGACTCGATCAACGACCGAGGCCCAAGCCCCCCGCACCCCGACCGAAGCCCTGCTGCTGCAACTGTGGCAAGACCTGCTAGGCCGAGAGACGATCGGCGTGCACGACAACTTCTTCGAACTGGGCGGCGACTCCATCGTCTCCATCCAACTGGTCAGCCGGGCGCGGGCGCATGGACTGAGTTTCAGCCCGAAAGACCTGTTTCAACACCAAACCGTCGCCGGCTTGGCCCAAGTCGCCCGGCCCTTGGCCGCGTCCGCCCAGGAACCGACCGGGCCTGCGGTAGGCACCGCGCCGCTGCTGCCGATCCAGCACACTTTCTTCGCGCAACATTTGACCAACCCGGCGCATTGGAACCAATCGCTGCTGTTGAAAGCCCGCGTTCCGCTGGCCGCCGAGGTCCTAGCGCAAGCCTTGCAAACGCTAGTATTACACCACGACAGCCTGAACCTGCGGTATGTGCGCCAAGCGGACGGCTGGCAGCAAACGTATGCGCCGGCCACCGACGTAACGACGAACCACGCCGCCTTATTACAACGACACACCGCGCAAGACGCCGCCGACATTCGCGCCATCGCCGACAAGGCCCAGCGCAGTCTAAATCTCGAACACGGCCCGCTGTTCCAGGCCACGCTGATCGACCTGGCCGACGGCAGCCAGCGCTTGCTGTTGATCGCCCACCACCTGATCGTCGACGCCGTGTCCTGGCGCATTGTGCTGGAAGACCTGGGCAGCGCCTACCGGCAAATCGACCAAGGCCACCCCCCGCAACTGCCGGGGAAAACCGCCAGCTACCAAGCCTGGGGCGACACCTTGCAAGCCTACGCCCGCAGTCCGGCCTTACAGGCCCAGCGCGACTACTGGCAACGGCAATTGCCGACCGACCCGGCCTGGCCCTGCGACCACCCGAACGGCCGGGCGCAACAGCGCGACCGGGCCAGCCTAAGCCTTAGCCTGGATGCCGCACAAACCGCGCAATTGCTGAAACCGGCCCATGCCGCCTACCGAACCCGCATCCAAGACCTGCTGTTGACCGCCTTGGCGCAAACCCTGTGCGACTACAGCGGACAAGCGCAGGTCTGCATCGCCCTGGAAGGCCACGGCCGCGAAGCCGAGCTGATCGTAAGCGACGCACAAACGCCGCCGGACTTAAGCCGTAGCGTCGGCTGGTTTACCAGCGTCTACCCGGCCAAGCTCAGCGGCGACGCCGACCCTGCGAGCGCCGTCAAAACCGTCAAGGAACAGCTGCGGGAGGTGCCGGACCGGGGCTTGGGCTACGGCGTGATCCGCTATCTGGCGGACCCGGCCGCCGACGCCGAGCAAACGAACGCGATAACGGTCGAGCCGCCGGTGCTGTTCAACTACCTGGGCCAGCTGGACAACAGTTTCGACCGCGACGCCCTGCTGGAACCGGCTGCAGAACCCGGCGGCGAGGAACGCGACCCCGGCGCGCCGTTGGCCTACGCCCTGGAAATCAACGCCGAGGTTTATCAAGGCCGGCTGCGCATCGAATGGAGTTACAGCCGGGAACGTTACCGCGAACAAACCATTGCCGAGCTGATCCGGCGCTATCGAACCCGTTTGCAAGCCTTGCTGGCCCACTGCCTGACGGCCACCCCCTGCCTGACCCCCAGCGACCTGCCGCTGGCCGGCCTCGATCAGGCGCAACTGGAGGCCTTGCCGCTGGACCACGCCGACATCGAAGACCTCTACCCCTTATCCCCCATGCAGCAGGGCATTTTGTTTCATGCGCTGCAGCACGGCGAGCAAGATCCGTACTTTTATCAGCGGCTGTTTCACCTGCAAGGCGAATGGGACACGGAGCGGCTGCGCCAAGCCTGGCAAACCGCAGTAGACCGTCATCCGGCCTTGCGCTCGGTCTATGGTTACGAAGAGATACAGCCGCCGCTGCAAATCGTGGAAAAAACCCGCTTAGTGGCTTGGCAGCAAGCCGATTGGCGCCAATTGGACGAAGCGCAACGCTGGCAGCGCTTGAACTGCACTTTAACCGAGCAACGGGAGCGCGGTTTCGACTTCGCCGGCCGGCGCGGCTTCGAGCTGGCTTTGTTTCGAGTAGCCGACGATGTTTTCTGGTTGCTGTGGAGCCACCATCACGTCGCACTGGACGGCTGGAGCATGGGCTTGGTGCTGCGCGACGTGATGTGCGCTTATCACGGCGATCCGTTAGGTCCGCAAGCTGTTTATACCGACTATTTGCGTTGGCTGGCCGGCCGCGATTATCCGGCGGCGCTGACGTATTGGCGCGAGGCGCTGAGCGGTTTCGAGCACGTCACCGGTTTGCCGCTGGCCGCGGACGGGCCGCCGCCCGGCCAACGCGGGGCTTACCAGGAAGTCGAATTCGGCTTGTCGGAGGCCGAGACCTCGCAGCTGAGCGTCGCTGCGCGCCGCTACGGCGTGACGGTCAACACCTTGCTGCAGGCCTCATTTGCCCTGCTGTTGGCTAGGCATGGCGGCGAGGCCATGTTCGGGGTCACCGTGTCCGGCCGTTCGGCGAACGTGCCCGGCATCGACCAGATGGCCGGCTTGTTCATCAATACCTTGCCGCTCAAGGTCGCGGTGCCGGGTGGGCAGGAGGTTGCAGGCTGGCTGCGCGAGCTGCAAACCCGAGCCGCGGCCATGCGCGACCACGAGTTCGTCGCGCTGGCGGACATCCAGCGTGTCGCCGGTTGCGAAGGGCAAAGTCTGTTCGATGCGATTCTGGTGTTCGAAAACTATCCCTTGGACCGGGTGCTGACCGGCCGGCGCGGCGGTTTGAGCGTCGGTTTGCTGGATGACGCGGCGTCGGCAAGCGGGCTGCGCCACGCGCGCGGGCGCAACAATTATCCCTTGAGTCTGATCGCCGCTCTGGATGCGCGCTTGCATCTGACCTTATCCGGCGAACGCCAGCGTTTCCAGGCGGATGCGTTGCCGGAATTGGCGCGGCAATACCGGTTTCTTTTACTGCAACTGGCCGCCGCCGACCAACTGAAACTGGCCGATTTGCACTTACAGCCGCTGCCGGAACCGAACTTGGCCTTGGCCGATCCGGCCTGGGCGCTGTTGACCGCAGAGCCGCTTGCCGGCGTCGCCCCGACCGAGGGGAATTGGCTGCAAGTCTGGCAAAGTCGGGTTGCTGCTAGGCCGGATGCAACGGCGCTGATCGCCGGCGATACCGTGCTTAGTTACGCGCAGTTGAATACGGCTGCCGAACGCTTGACTGCGGCGCTGCAAGGTCGCGGCGTTAAAACCGAAACCACTGTCGGCGTGCTATTCGAACGCACGGCGCACTTGGTGATCAGCCTGTTGGCCGTGCAGATGGCCGGCGCGCTGTATTTGCCGCTGGACCCGGCGTTGCCGGATAGTCGGTTGCGAGATGTGCTGCAAGACAGCGGCGCGGTTTTGCTGCTGGCCGAGTCGGCCGCTGGCGCGCGTTTGGCCGGCCTGGACATTCCGCTGCTGGACCCGGAGCGTATCCCCGCGCAAGTCGAAAGCGCTTTCCGCGCAACCGAAATACACCCGCTACAGGCGGCCTATCGAATCTACACCTCCGGCTCGACCGGCCGGCCTAAAGGGGTGACCGTCAGTCACGCGGCTTTGTCGCAGTATCTGCAAGGCGTGTTGCCGCGCATAGAGACCGGACGGTCGAGCCGCTGGGCGATGGTGTCGACCGCGGCCGCCGATTTGGGGCATACCATGTTGTTCGGTGCGTTGTATGGCGGACACACCTTGGTGCTGTTGGATGCGCAGATCACAGCCGACCCCGACCGTTTCGCCGCGGCGATGCGCGAACTGCAAGTGGCGGTATTGAAAATCGTGCCCAGCCATTTGCGCGGCTTGTTGCAAGCGGCCGATCCGGCGGCGGTGCTGCCGGGAAATTTGCTGATCTTGGGCGGCGAAGCCTGCGACGCCGAATTGTTGGCTAGCGTGCGTGGCCTGAAACCGGGCTGCCGCATCGTCAATCATTATGGACCGACCGAAACCACGGTCGGCGTGCTGACCCATGAGGCAGGCGCGGACAGGGGACCGTCGCTACCGCTAGGCACGCCGTTACCGGGAGTTTACGCCTACTTGCTGGACCGCGACTTAAATCCTTTGCCCGCCGGGGTGGCGGGCGAACTGTATATCGGCGGTGGCAGCTTGGCACGCGGTTATCACGGTTCGGCTGCCGCCAGCGCCGAACGCTTTTTGCCGGACCCGTTCCGGGCGGCGGCGCGGATGTACCGTAGCGGCGATCGTGCCGTGCTGCGCAACGGCCGCCTGCTTTGGCTGGGCCGGGCGGACAGTCAGGTCAAAATACGCGGCTACCGGGTGGAACCCGGCGAAATCGCCCATATCCTGCGCGGCTTGCCGGGCATCGCTGACGCTTTGGTGATTGCCGAGGCCAACGGCGCGGACGGGCGCTTGCAATTGCTGGCTTATGCGGTTGCCGAACGTGGCCATTCGTTGGATGCGGCCGATTTGCTGCGTGACTTGGCCGAGCGCTTACCCGATTACCTGCTGCCGGCGCATTTGCTGCTGTTGGACGCCATCCCGCTGACCGGCAACGGCAAGCCGGACCGCAAGGCCTTGCCCAGGCCACAAGCCCAGGCCCGTACCGTATTGGCGCCGCGCAACGAGCTGGAAGCCAAGCTGGCGGCGATCTGGCAAACCGTGTTGAAACGCGAAGCGGTCGGTGTGACCGACAATTTCTTCGAATTGGGTGGCGATTCCATTTTGAGTTTGCAGATCATCGCCCGCGCCCGCAAGCAAGGCCTGAAACTGACGCCCAAGCTGCTGTTCGATAACCCGAGCGTGGCCGAACTGGCCTTGGCGTTGGACGAACCCGTGGCGGAGCAACCGGCGACGATCCCGCGCCTGCCGGATGTCGGACCCAGGCCGTTGTCGTACGGCCAGGAGCGCTTGTGGTTCTTGGCGCAATTGCAGCCCGGCTCCACGGCGTATCACATCTGCGGCGGCTTGCGGATAGACGGGCGCCTGGACCTGCAGGCACTGGGTTCGGCATTTCAAGCCTTGACCGAGCGCCACGCGCTGCTGCGCACCCGTTTCGTGAGTATAGACGGCAAGCCGATGCAAATCGCGCAGACCGGGGTGCAAGCGCCGCTGGCGCGGATCGAGGTCGACGCAACCCGGCTGGGGCAGGTGCCGGACGTCAACGCGCCGTTCGATTTCGAGGCCGGGCCGTTATGGCGGGCCGTGCTGTGCAGCTGCGGGACGGATCGACACGCCTTATGGCTGACCTTGCATCACCTGTTGGCCGACGGCTGGTCGGTCGGCCGCTTGTTGGCCGAGTTCGCCGAGCTGTACGCCGCAGCGCTTCATGGCCGCCAGCCGCAACTACCGGCCCTGGCCATCGACTACGCCGATTACGCGGTGTGGCAGCGGCAGTGGCTGGCGGCCGGGGAGGCCGACAGGCAATTACACTATTGGCGGCGGCAATTGGGCGGCGAACAACCGACATTGGCCTTGCCGTGCGACCACGCCAGGCCGGACCGCCTGTCCGGAGTCGGCGCTTCGCATGGCTTGGCCTTGCCGGCCGGGCTCGGCGCGGCGGTCAAGCGCTTGGCGCTGGCCAACGATACCACCCCGTTCGTCGTATTGTTGACCGCGTTTTCGGCCTTGCTGTACCGCTATAGCGGGCAAGCCGATGTGCGCATCGGTGTGCCGGTCGCCAACCGGCAACGGTTGGAGACGGACATGCTGATCGGCTTTTTCGTCAATACCTTGGTGATCAAAGCCGAATGTCGCGGCGAATGGAATTTAAGCCAGTGCCTGCAACGGCTGAAACAAACCGTGCTGCAAGCGCAGGAACACCCGGATTTGCCGTTCGAACATCTGGTCGAGGCGTTGCAACCGCAACGGGCGCCGAACCGCAACCCGCTGTTCCAAGTGATGTTCAATCATCAAAAGCGCGATTTGCAAGTGTTGCAAACCTTGCCGGATCTGCTGATCGAACGTATCGAAGTCGAGGAGGCCGGCGCCCAATTCGATTTGAGCCTGGCAACCGAAGAAGACGCCGACGGCAACTTCAGCGCTCGTTGGGTGTATGCCGTCGATTTATTCTCGGCCGAGACCATAGCCCAGCTGGCCGGTCACTTTTTAAACTTGCTGGACGGCTGGACGCAAAACCCGGATTTGCCGTTGGCGGCGCTGGTGCTGTTAAGCCCGGCCGAACTGGCGCAGCAATCCGCTGGCAACGCCACCGCGACGGTCTATCCCGACGGATTGGTACCCGAATGGCTTTCCCGGGCGGCGGCCCGGCAGCCTTGGGCGCCGGCCTTGGCCCTGGGCGAGGCCGAGCTGAGTTACGCCGAGCTGGAAGCGCGCTCTAACCGGCTGGCGCATTGGCTGATCGCGCGCGGGGTAGGCCCGGAAACCCCGGTCGGCATCGGCGCCCTGCGTTCGTTCGAACTGGTGCTGGGCATACTGGCCATCGTCAAGGCCGGCGGCGCCTACCTGCCGCTGGACCCGGACTATCCGGACCAGCGGCTGGCCTACATGGCGGCCGATTCCGGCATCGGCATGTTGCTGAGTCACGGTGCTGTGTTGGAGCGATTCGTCGCATTGTGTCCCGATTCATGCGCGGTGTACGATCTGGACAGCCTGGACCTGTCGGCTCAGGCCGAAAGCGCGCCCGTTGTGCAACTGCATCCGGCCCATCCGGCTTACATCATCTACACCTCCGGTTCCACCGGTCAGCCCAAAGGCGCGGCCAACAGCCACGCCGCCCTGGCCAACCGCCTGCACTGGATGCAACAAGCTTATGCCATCGGCCCCGGCGACAGCGTGTTGCAAAAAACCCCGTTCAGCTTCGACGTCTCGGTCTGGGAATTCTTCTGGCCCTTGATGACCGGCGCCCGCCTGGTTTTGGCCCGGCCCGGCGCACACCGCGATCCTGCGGCACTGAGCGCTGCGCTGCACGCGCAGCAAGTATCCACCGTCCATTTCGTGCCGTCCATGCTGGCGGAATTCGTCAATCAAGCCCAGCTGCCGCCACTGCCTGCGCTGAAGCGCATCGTCTGCAGCGGCGAAGCCCTGCCGGCCGAACTGCAACAGCGGGTGTTCGAACGCCTGCCGGGCGTGGACCTGGTCAACCTGTACGGCCCCACCGAAGCAGCCATCGATGTTACCCATTGGACCTGCCGGGCCGAGCCCGGCCCGGTACCGATAGGCCGGCCCATCGCCAACCTGCAGATCCACATCCTGGACAGCGACCTGAATCCCTTGCCGGCCGGGGTGGCGGGCGAGCTGTACATCGGTGGCCTGGGCCTGGCGCGCGGCTACTACCGCAAACCCGGCCTGACCGGCGAACGCTTCCTGCCCGACCCCTTCGGCAGCGGCGGCCGCTTATACCGCAGCGGCGACCTGGCCAGACGGCGGGCCGACGGCGCGCTCGACTATTTGGGGCGCATCGACCAGCAAATCAAACTGCGCGGCTTGCGCATCGAACTGGGAGAAATCGAAACCGCCTTGCTGCAGCAAGCCGGGGTGGCCGAAGCGGCGGTGCTGCTGCAAGAGGCCGCCGGCGGCCCGCGCCTGGTGGCCTACATTGCCGCGGGCGCCGAGGCCGGCAGCGACGCCGACCTGCGCGACGCCCTGAGCCGGCGCTTGCCGGACTACATGCTGCCGGCAGCGCTAATCCGGCTGGACAGCCTGCCGAAAACCGCCAACGGCAAGCTGGATCGTAAAGCCCTGCCGCAGGCGCACTGGCAAGGCCAAGCCTACCGCGCCCCGCACAGCGACAGCGAACGGCGCCTAGCGGCCATCTGGCAGGAGCTGCTGGCAGTGGAATCAGTCGGCCTGGACGACAACTTCTTCGAACTGGGCGGACATTCCTTGTTGGCGGCCCGTTTGGTGGCGCGGATACGTGCGGACTTTGGGGCGGATTTGCCGTTGCTTGCCGTGTTCGAAACCGCAAGTCTGCAGGATTTAGCCGCTTTACTCGGCGCCGCAGCCGGTAGCGCCGACATCGGCGAGCAAGCCTTGGCCGAGATGGGCGATTGGCTGGACGAATTGGAGCTGTCGTGACCGGGGGACGGCGTGCCCGGACTGGTGCTTAGGCTGGGCACACTTTTAAGACCGTGCGCTACTAATTACTATCGATCGAAGACCTATGAAGTTAAACAGCGAAAACTGCCTCGAACCGCAAACCGGACCACAACAAGCCGCCGCTAACGGCGAAGACTTAGTACGACGTTTCGTGCGCTTGCCGCTGGATAAGCAGCGCTCGTTCATCCGGAAACTGGCCGAACAGGGACGGACATTCGCGCAGTTGCCGATTCCGGCGCAGCTGTGCGGGGGCGACGACATTCCCTTGTCCGCGGCGCAGCAGGGTTTATGGATACTGGCGCAACTGGATCCGTCCAACGCGGCCTACCACATAGCCGGCGGGGTGTGTATCACCGGGGACGTGGCGCCCGAGCGGGTGCGGCAGGCCTTCGCCGCCCTGGCCGAGCGCCACGACGCCTTGCGCAGCGTGTTTTACGCACGGGACGGCCAGCCGCGCCAGCGTCTCGTGTCCGGGTTGCTCCCTGCCTGGGATTACCGCGACCTGAGCGCTTGGCCGCCGGCCGAGGCGCAGGCGCAAGCCGGGCAACTGGCCGAACAGGCGGCGCGGGCGCCGTTCGATCTGGCGAACGGTCCGCTGTGGCGACTGCTGCTGGTCAAGCTGGCGGACGCCGGTCGGCACAGCCGCTACGAACTGAATTTGACCCTGCATCATCTGATTGCCGACGGCTGGTCGTTGAACTGGCTCTTGGCCGAATTCGCCGAACTGTACGCCGGATTGGGCGCCGACAGGCCTGCGCAACTGCCGGCCTTGCCGATCCGCCACGCCGATTTCGCCTGCTGGCAGCGCCATTGGCTGGCGGCCGGCGAAGCCGAACGGCAACTGGCTTACTGGCTGCAACAGCTGGGCGGCGAACAGCCGCAAATCGTCCTGCCGTACGACCGGCCGCGGCCGGCCGAACCCAGCCAGCGTGGCGGCCGGGTCGGCTTTGCCCTGTCCGAAGCACTGGGTGGGCAACTGGCCGAACGGGCCAAACAACAAGGCGCGACCCCGTTTATGCTGCTGCTGGCCGCCTTCAACGTCTGGCTGTACCGGATCAGCGGCCAAACCGACCTGCGCGTCGGCCTGCCGCTGGCCAACCGCAATCGCCCGGAAACCCAGGGGCTGATCGGCTACCTGGTCAACACCGTGGTATTGCGCAGCCGCCTGAACGGCCGGACCACCTTCCTCGAACTGCTGCAACAGGTCAAACACAGCCTATTGCAAGCCCAGGCCCATCCGGACCTGCCGTTCGAACAACTGGTCGATGCCCTGCAACCCGAACGGCGCTTGGGGCAAAATCCCTTGTTCCAAATCCTGATCAACCACCAGCAAACCGACCTTAGCCTGTTGCAAGCCGGCAGCGATTGGCAGATCGACAGCCTGGAGCGGGACAACGGCGCCGCCCAATTCGACCTGAGCCTGGACACCTGGCAACGCGGCCCGCACAGCTTCGGCGGCTTTTTCACCTATGCCTGCGACCTGTTCGACGCCGAGACCGTCCAACGTCTGGCCGGGCAGTTACAAAACCTGCTGACGCAACTGCTCGCGCAGCCGCACGCGCCTATCGCCGCGCATGCGATATTGAGCGCCGCGGAAAGCGAACAATTCCAAACCTGGAACCTGTGGCCGCGCTGTTACGACGGCGGCGTGCCGGTACAGGAACTGATCCGTCGCCAAGCCGAGGCTTGGCCGCAAGCGATTGCCTTGATCGCCGGCGAGCAGAGCTTGCGCTATGCCGAGCTGGAACGGGACGCCAACCGTCTGGCGCATTATCTAGTGCAAGTCGGGCTGGGGCGGGAAAGCCGGGTGGCGGTATTGCTGGCGCGCGGGGTCGAAGCGATCGTGGCGATGCTGGCGGTGCTGAAAGCCGGCGCGGCCTTCGTGCCGCTGGACCCGGAACAACCCGCGCAGCGGCTGGCCGACGTCATCGCCGATGCCGGGGCGAGCCGGGTGATCGTGCGCGGTGAGCCTAGGCACACCCTAGCCGGCGCGCCGCTGTTGGACTTGGCGGCAGTCGACCTGACAGTCTATTCCGACCGGCCGCCGGCGGTCGCGATCCATCCAGACCAATTGGCCTACTTGATCCTGACCTCCGGTTCCAGCGGCAAACCCAAAGGCGTGGCGGTAGCCCATGGTGCCCTGGCCCGGCATTGCTTGGCCATCGGCGAACGCTACGCCATGCAACGCGACGACGTGGCATTGCATTTCGCGGCGTTTACTTTCGATGCGGCAATGGAACAGTGGCTGGTGCCGCTGATGCACGGCTGCCGCTTGCTGCTGCGCGAGCAGATGTGGAGCGCCGATCAAGCCTATCAAGCCCTGATCCAGCATAGGGTCAGCTGGTTCGAGATGCCGCCGGCTTATTTGCTGGAAATCGCCCGTTGGGCTGAGCCGCGCGGTTTGCATTTGCCGCTGCGCGCCTGTTCGGTCGGCGGCGAAGCGGTGTCGCGGGAAGGTTTGGCACAAATCCGCCATTTGGTCGGCGACGCACCGATTCTGAACGGCTACGGCCCCACCGAAACCTTGATCACTCCGCTGGTGTGGACCGCATTGCCGGACAGCGTCTGCGATAGCGTATACGCGCCCATCGGTACCGGAGTGGGCGAGCGCTCGCTCTATCTATTGGACCAAGACCTGAATCGATTGCCTTTAGGCGCGGTCGGCGAACTGTATATCGGCGGTCCTTGTCTGGCCCGCGGTTACCACGGCAGGCCGGACCTGAGCGCCGAACGCTTTTTGCCGGACCCGTTCGCGGCCGACGGCAGTCGCATGTACCGTAGCGGCGACTTGGCCCGCTTTCGCGCCGACGGCGAAGTGGAATACCTAGGCCGGGCCGATCAGCAAATCAAATTGCGCGGCTACCGAATAGAACCGGGCGAAATCGAAGCCGAACTGCGCCGTCTGCCCGGCGTGGCCGATGCCCACGTCGGATTGTTCGACGACCAGGGCCGAGCGTACTTGGCCGCGTATTTGGAACCCGGCCCGGCGCCGGCCGACATTGGTATCGGTTTGAACGTCGCCGGCGTCAAAGCGGCTTTGGCCGAACGCCTGCCGGAATATATGCTGCCGGCCAGCATTCAAGTCGTGGAACGACTGCCGCGGCTGAGCAGCGGCAAACTGAACCGGCACGCGCTGCCCAAGCCTGAGCGGACGAACGACGAGGCGTCCCGCGCGCCGCAAACCCCGGCCGAACGCGATTTGGCGGCGATCTGGCAGGCGGTGCTCGGGGTGGAGCGGATAGGCGCGGACGATAATTTTTTCGAAGCGGGCGGCGATTCGATCATGGCCATTCGCCTGGTCAGCCGCGCTCGCCAAGCCGGGTGGCAGTTGTCGCCCAAGGATTTGTTTCTGCACCAGACTGTCGCTCAATTGGCGGCGCATGCCGGAACCTGTGCGCCGCAGGCGGCGCAGGCCGAGCTCGAAGCCGGCGGCGACGCGCCGCTGACGCCGATACAGGTGCAATTTTTCACGCAAGACATGCCGAATCGGGCACATTGGAATCTGTCGCTGCTGCTGCGGCCTAAACACCGGCTGGACCAGCTTCGCGTGGGCGCAGCCGTGCGCGGCTTGCTGGCTCACCACGATAGTTTGCGCCTGCGCTATAGCTTAGGCCCGGACGGCTGGCGGCAGTTTTACGCCGAATCTGCCGACGGCGAATGCTGGGAGCAGCTCGCCGCCGCGGATGCCGCTCAAGTCAGCGAAATTGCCCGGCGATTGCAACGCAGCCTGGATTTGGCGAACGGCCCGTTGGTTAAAGTCGCGCTGATTGCCGTGGCCGACGGCAGTCAGCGTCTGTTGTTGGTGGCGCATCATTTGCTGGTCGACGGCGTATCGTGGCGGATTTTGTTGGAAGATCTGCAAGCGCTTTACGCCGGCGCGTCTAGCCTGCCGGCTAAAACCGCATCGTTCGGCCGTTGGGGCGAACGGCTCAAGGCCTATGCGGCCAGTCCGGAACTGGCGCAGCAAAAAACCTACTGGCAGACGTTGTTGCGCGGCGTGCCCGAGCCGCCGCGGGATTTCCCGGTCGCGGAAGCGAAGTTCGCCGAGGCGCAAACCGTCAGCCTGGAAATCGACGCCGAGTCCACCCGGCAACTTTTGACCACGGCGCCGGCCGCCTACCGGGCCGGCGTCAACGATCTGCTGTTGTCCGCCCTGGCCGCGGTATTGCAAGGCTGGAGCGGCGGCGCTTTGCTGGTGGACCTGGAAAGCCACGGCCGCGACCACCCGTTCGAGGGTATGGACTTAAGCCGCAGCGTCGGCTGGTTTACCTGCGTTTATCCATTACGTCTGGCGGCGGTCGGCGAGAGCGGCGCGACGCTGAAAGCGGTCAAACAAATGCTGCGCGAGGTGCCGGACGGCGGTTTGGGCTACGGCGTGCTGCGCTATCCGGCAGACCCGGCCGCCCGGGCCGAGTGGGAGGGCTTACCGCAAGCGCGCATCGGCTTCAATTACTTCGGCCGGCTGGACGGCGAAGCCGGCGATTTCGCAGCGGCGCCGGAAACGGTCGGCGACGACCACGATCCTTGCGCGCCGCTGCCGTACTGGTTGGAGATCAACGCGCAAGTGGCCGGCGGCGTGCTGCAATTGCGCTGGCGTTACGCGGCCAGCCAATACCGGCGGGACACCATTCTGGCACTGGCCGAGGATTACCGGAGGCAATTGGCGGCGATTTTGGCTCACTGCGCCGGGACCAGCGGCGTTACCCCGTCGGATTTTCCGCTGGCAGGCTTGAGTCAGGCGCAATTGGACGCCTTGCCGTTGCCGACGAACCAAGTCGAAGACCTCTATCCTTTATCGCCTATGCAGCAAGGGATGTTGTTCCATGACGTGCTGGAACCGCAGGCCGGCGTTTATCTCAATCAAATGTGCCTGGATATCGAGGGCTTGGACGGCCGGCGCTTTGCGGACGTGTGGCAGCGCGCGCTGGATAGGCATCCGATACTGCGTAGCGGCTTTTTGTGGCGGGGCGAGGCCGAACAGGCCTTGCAGGTCGTGTACAAGCGGGCGTCTCTGCCTGTGGAAATCCTGGATTGGCGCGACCGGATCGTCGACGCGGCGGCCTTGGCCGGATTGGCCGAGACGCGACGAACTCAGGGCTTCGAACACGCCCGGGCGCCGCTGATGCGCATGACGCTGGTGCGTCTGTCCGAGCAGCGCTGGCATTGGCTGTGGACCAGCCATCACCTGTTGCTGGACGGCTGGAGCACCTCGCAATTGCTGGGCGAAGTGTTGGACGACTACGTCGGCAATGCCAGGTCGGCGCCTGCGGGCGGTTATCGCGACTATATCGCCTGGTTGAGCTGCCGCGACCAGGCGGCGGCCGAGGCGTTCTGGCGCGCGCGTCTTGCGGCCCTGGAGCAGCCGACCTTATTGGCCGCCGCCGTCGCTAAACCGGCGCGCGCCGGCCAAGGCCACGCTAGCTTGACCCGGTGTTTGGACGCCGCCTTCACTAGGGACTTGCAAGCCTATGCGCAGCAGCAGCGGGTGACCTTGAATACCCTGCTGCAAGCCGCTTGGGCCTTGCTGTTGAGCCGTTACTGCAATCGAGACACGGTTGCGCTGGGAGCCACGGTATCCGGCCGCCCGGCGGAATTGCCCGCTGTCGAGCGGATCGTCGGTTTGTTCATCAACACCTTGCCGCTGGTGGTGACGATAGCGCCGCAGCATCAGGTGGGCGATTGGCTGCGCGAAATCCAGCTCGGCAATCTGGCGATGCGCGAGCACGAACACACGCCGCTTTACCAATTGCAAGCTTGGGCCGGGCAGGCCGGTTCGGCCTTGTTCGACAGCTTGCTGGTGTTCGAGAATTTTCCGGTAGACGCGGCGTTAAAGGCCAGCCCGGCCGGATTGAGTTTCGGCGCGCCCCGGCATGTCGATACCACTCATTATCCCTTGACCATAAACGTCAGCATCGGCGACAGCTTGGGTTTGGCTTACGGTTACTGGCAGGGCAGCTTCGATGCCGATTGCATCGAGCGGCTGGATCGGCAGTTTTGCCGTGTGTTGACGGCTCTGGCGGAAAACCCGCAGTGCCGGCTGAGCGAGTTGAATCTGCTGGACGACGCGGACCGGCTGCAGTTGCTGAGTGGCAACGCCACCGCGACGGTCTATCCCGAGGGTTTGGTGCCCGAATGGCTTTCCCGGGCGGCGGCCCGGCAGCCTTGGGCGCCGGCCTTGGCCCTGGGCGAGGCCGAGCTGAGTTACGCCGAGCTGGAAGCGCGCTCTAACCGGCTGGCGCATTGGCTGATCGCGCGCGGGGTAGGCCCGGAAACCCCGGTCGGCATCGGCGCCCTGCGTTCGTTCGAACTGGTGCTGGGCATACTGGCCATCGTCAAAGCCGGCGGCGCCTACCTGCCGCTGGACCCGGACTATCCGGACCAGCGGCTGGCCTACATGGCGGCCGATTCCGGCATCGGCATGTTGCTGAGTCACGGTGCTGTGTTGGACCGATTCGCCGCATTGTGTCCCGATTCATGCGCGGTGTACGATCTGGACAGCCTGGACCTGTCGGCTCAGGCCGAAAGCGCGCCCGTTGTGCAACTGCATCCGGCCCATCCGGCCTACATCATCTACACCTCCGGTTCCACCGGTCAGCCCAAAGGCGCGGCCAATAGCCACGCCGCCCTGGCCAACCGCCTGCACTGGATGCAACAAGCTTATGCCATCGGCCCCGGCGACAGCGTGTTGCAAAAAACCCCGTTCAGCTTCGACGTCTCGGTCTGGGAATTCTTTTGGCCCTTGATGACCGGCGCCCGCCTGGTTTTGGCCCGGCCCGGCGCACACCGCGACCCTGCGGCACTGGCAGCCACTTTGCAAGCGCAGCAAGTATCCACCGTCCATTTCGTGCCGTCCATGCTGGCGGAATTCGTCAATCAAGCCCAGCTGCCGCCACTGCCTGCGCTGAAGCGCATCGTCTGCAGCGGCGAAGCCCTGCCGGCCGAACTGCAACAGCGGGTGTTCGAACGCTTGCCGGGCGTGGACCTGGTCAACCTGTACGGCCCCACCGAAGCAGCCATCGATGTTACCCATTGGACCTGCCGGGCCGAGCCCGGCCCGGTACCGATAGGCCGGCCCATCGCCAACCTGCAGATCCACATCCTGGACAGCGACCTGAATCCCTTGCCGGCCGGGGTGGCGGGCGAGCTGTACATCGGTGGCCTGGGCCTGGCGCGCGGCTACTACCGCAAACCCGGCCTGACCGGCGAACGCTTCCTGCCCGATCCCTTCGGCAGCGGTGGCCGCTTATACCGCAGCGGCGACCTGGCCAGACGGCGGGCCGACGGCGCGCTCGACTATTTGGGGCGCATCGACCAGCAAATCAAACTGCGCGGCTTGCGCATCGAACTGGGAGAAATCGAAACCGCCTTGCTGCAGCAAGCCGGGGTGGCCGAAGCGGCGGTGCTGCTGCAAGAGGCCGCCGGCGGCACGCGCCTGGTGGCTTACATTGCCGCGGGCGCCGAGGCCGGCAGCGACGCCGACCTGCGCGACGCCCTGAGCCGGCGCTTGCCGGACTACATGCTGCCGGCAGCGCTAATCCGGCTGGACAGCCTGCCGAAAACCGCCAACGGCAAGCTGGATCGCAAAGCTCTGCCGCACGCGCACTGGCAAGGCCAAGCCTACCGCGCTCCGCACAGCGACAGCGAACGGCGCCTAGCGGCCATCTGGCAGGAGCTGCTGGCAGTGGAATCAGTCGGCCTGGACGACAACTTCTTCGAACTGGGCGGACATTCCTTGTTGGCGATGAAATTGGTCGGCCGGATTCAACGGGATTTCGGGGTGGAAGTCCCGGTGCGGCAGGTGTTCGAATCCGCGCGCTTGTCGGCCTTGGCCGGGCATGTCGACACGTTGACGGTCGAAGCGCGGGACGAACCGGTACTGCAAAGCGAATTGGCGGACGCCTTGGCTGAGTTGCAGGGCTTGTCGGACGAGGCGCTCAAGGCGCTGCTGGGCGACGACTGAGCACCCGTCGCAGCGCCAACCCTATCAACCAGATTAGAAAACAGCGAATGCAGAACCCACTAGCCGATTTCCATAAGTTAAGTCCGGACCAACGTAAAGCCCTGATAGCCCTGTTGAAAAAACGCGGCATCGACATAGGCCGCCTGCCTATAGCCGGCGTCGGCCGCGACCGGCCGCTGCCGTTGTCTTACGGCCAGCAACGGTTGTGGTTTTTGGCGCAATTGGAGCCGGACAGCAGCGCTTATCACATCGCCGACGCGGTGCGTTTGCAGGGGCGGCTGGACGCCGATGCCTTGCAGCGTAGCATCGCCACGCTGGTCGAGCGCCACGAAAGCTTGCGCACCACCTTCGGCAGTGCGGACGGCAAAGCGCTGCAGGTAGTTCACGACAGCCTGCCGGTTGCAGTGCAATGGCAGGATTTGTCGGCACCGGGCGGCGACAGCGAGGCGCTGGCCGCGGCTTGGGTGGAGAGCCTGGAGCGGCGGCCGTTCGATCTGCAAACCGGCCCGCTACTGCGGGTGGCGGTGCTGAAATTGGCGGCGGACCGGCATGTGCTGGTATGGGTGTTGCACCACATCGTCGCCGACGAATGGTCGCTGAATATCCTGATGGGCGAGTTCGCCGCGCTGTACAGCGCTTATTGCCGCGGTAGCGAGGCGGACTTGCCCGGATTGTCTGTCGGTTATGCCGATTTCGCGGTTTGGCAGCGGCATTGGCTGGAAGCCGGCGAAATGCAGCGGCAACTGGCCTATTGGCAGGCGCAGTTGGCCGGCGACACGCCGCAGTTGGAGCTGCCGTGGGACAAAACCGGGCCGGCGCAGCGCAGCGATGCCGGGGCCAAACTGGAAATCGAGTTACCGGCGGCGAGCGGGCAGCGCTTGCGCGTGCTGTGCCAAAGCGAAGGCGCGACGCCGTTCATGGGCTTGCTGGCCGTGTTCAAAATGCTGTTGTACCGCTACTGCGGGCAAGCGCAGATCCGGGTCGGGGTGCCGGTCGCCAACCGTAACCGCAGGGAAATCGAGCACGTCGTCGGTTTTTTTGTCAATACCCAGGTGCTGCAAACCGAGCTGAGCGGCGCTCTGAGCTTCCGCCAAATCTTGGCGCGGGTCAGAGAAACGGCGTTAGACGCCCAAGCCCACGCCGATTTGCCGTTCGATCAGTTGGTCGAAGCCTTGAGCCCGCAACGCAGCTTGCAGCGCAATCCCTTGTTTCAGGTGATGTACAACCACCAGGCCGCCCCCATCGAATCGGTCAGAGTGCTGGGCGATTTGCAATGGCAAGCCTACGCCCGCGCAGCGCACAGCAGCCAGTTCGAATTGATCTTGGATAGCTTCGAAGGCGCGGACGGCGCCATTCACTTGATTTGGACCTATGCGACCGATGTATTCGCCGAGGCCACCATAACCCGAATGGCCGGGCATTTTTGCCGCTTGCTGGACGCCGCCCTATCGGCACCGCAGACGCCGCTACGAGATTTGCCGTGGCTGAGCGCAGGCGAAGGCGGGCAGGCGGCTGAATTCGACGCTGCCGTGGTTACGGCGTTTGTGCCCGAGCTGATCCGCCGCCAAGCGCAGATCAGCCCGCAGGTCGAGGCAGTGCGGGCCGGCGCCGCCTGTTTGAGCTACGCCGAGTTGCAGCGGCGGGCGGATGCGCTGGCGGCTTGTCTGGTCGCGCAGGGCTTGAAACCGGGCGAAGTAGCTGGTGTGTGCCTGCCGCGGTCGGCGGACATGCTAGTCGCCAGTCTGGCGCTGTGGCAGTGCGGTGCGGCGTTTGTGCCGTTGGACCCGGACTATCCGGCCGAACGCTTGCAGTACATGCTGGAAGATGCCGGCGCCGCCTGGTGGATAGGTTGGGCCGGGGAGGCGGAAGACTGTGTCGCGCCAATCGCCCCGCTGCCCGGCAAGCTGCGCGGCCTGTTTCTGGACCGGCTGGACCTGTCCGGCGTAGCGCAACAGCCGCCGGCCGCGGCCTTGCATCCGGAAAGCCTGGCCTATCTGATCTACACCTCCGGTTCTACCGGACAACCCAAAGGCGTGGCGGTGGCGCACGGCGCGCTGGCCCGGCATTGCGCGGCGATGGCCGAGTTATACGGGCTGCACGCGGGCGAACGCTGCTTGCATTTCGCCTCGTTCAGTTTCGACGCGGCTATCGAGCAATGGGTAGTGCCGTTGCTGCGCGGTGCCACCTTGATCATCGGCGACCCGGCCCGCTGGAGCCTGGAGCAGACCCTGCAAACCCTGCACGACCAAGGTATCAGCCGCATCGACTTGCCGCCGGCCTATCTGGCCGAATTGGCGCGCAAGCTCGAGCCGGAGCAAACGCTGCCGGCCTTGCTTGGCTGTACGGTCGGCGGCGAAGCCTTGCCGCGCGAACAACTGGCCTTGATCCAAAGCCGCGTGCGGCCCAAGCGGATGTTCAACGCCTACGGCCCGACCGAATGCGTGATTAGCCCGCTGGTTTGGCAAGCCGAAGCCGCTTGCGACAGCCTGTACGCCCCGATAGGCCGCTGCGTCGGCGCCCGCAACGCCTATATCCTGGACGCCGACTTGAACCCCTTGCCGAGCGGGGCGGCCGGCGAGCTGTATATCGGCGGGCTCGATTTGGCGCAAGGCTATCGGCATCGGCCGGGTGCCAGCGCCGAACGCTTTTTGCCGGACCCCTTCGCCGGTCCCGGCGCCCGCATGTACCGCAGCGGTGACCGGGCGCGGCGGCGGGGCGACGGCGTGATCGAATTTCTGGGCCGGGCCGACGGGCAACTCAAACTGCGCGGTTACCGCATCGAACCGGGGGAAATCGAAAACGCCTTGCTGGCCCAGCCGGGCGTGGCGCAAGCGGCGGTACGGGTAGACAGCCAAGGCCGCTTGTTGGCCTACGCGGCGTTGACCGGCGCGGGCGCGACCGACCCGGACGCGTTGCGTCTAGCCTTGAGCCGGCAACTGCCGGACTACATGCTGCCGGCGCATATCCTGCTGATGCCCCAATTGCCCACATTGCCCAACGGCAAACTGGACCGCAACGCTCTGCCGGAAGCGGAGCGGGCCGTAGCGGCCCATACCGCACCGCGCAGCGCGCTGGAGCGGCAACTGGCGGAGATCTGGCAGGAAGTGCTGGGCCTGGAGACGGTCGGCGTGGATGATAATTTCTTCGAGTTGGGTGGCGATTCCATCGTCTCGCTGCAAGTGGTCAGCCGGGTTCGGCAAGCCGGCTGGCAGTTGTCGCCCAAAGACGTATTCCGTCATCAAACCGTTGCTGCATTGGCCAGGGTACTGACGCCGCTGGCCGATGCCGAGCCGGCGCTTGCCGACGACGCCGATGGCGAGCTGCCGCTGACACCCATCCAGGCCGAGTTTTTTGCCGCCGACTTTGCCGAACGCGACCACTGGAATCAATCCGTGCTGCTGGCGGCCGAACAAGCGTTGGACGTGTCGGTTTTGCAGAAAGCGCTCCGCTTGTTGTTGGCGCAGCACGATGCGTTCCGCTTGCGCTTCGAATACCGCGACGGTTGGCGGCAATTCTACGCCGAGGCGGCGGCCGGTGCGGACCTACTCTGGCTATGCGACGCGGCGGATGCAGCGGAGATCGAAGCGGTGGCCAACCGGGCGCAGCGCAGCCTGGATTTACGCGAAGGTCCGTTGCTGCGCGCCGTTTACATCCGGGTAGCCGACGGCAGCGTGCGTCTGCTGCTGGCGATACATCACCTGATCGTCGATGGCGTGTCCTGGCGCATTGTGTTGGAGGATTTGCAACGGCTATACCGGCAATTGAGCAGCGGACTCAGCGCTGATTTGCCCGCTAAAACCGCGTCTTACCGGGGCTGGGCCCAGGCCTTGCACAAGCGGGCAGGGCAAATCGAATCGGAAGCGGCCTACTGGCGCGAGCAAACCGCCGCTTGCGAGCTGCCGGTGGACTTCTGCGCGGCCCGCGGCACGGCCGCCGACGCTAAAACCCTTAGCGTAGAGTTGTCGGAGACGGCCACCCGGCAATTGTTGTCCGACTGTCCGGCGGCTTACCGGACCCGCATCGACGAGCTGTTGCTGACGGCCTTGGCGCGGGTATTGTGCCGCTGGCGCGGCAGCGGCTGCGTAAGTATCGATCTGGAAGGCCAT